>NZ_JBIAPW010000049.1:0-53771 GCF_042888505.1 Streptomyces sp. NPDC002870 | reverse complement strand
CCGGGCCGGAAGCGGTCTCGCTTCAGTTTGCGGACGCTGCCGGTGGTGCTGTGGGGTCGGTCGATTCGCTGGTTCTGCGTGAGGCCTCGGCTGAGCTGCTTGTCGGTGTCCGCAATGGCGGACACCGCGACGGACTCTTCCAACTCGACTGGATCACATCACCGACACCCGACGCGCCCGCCGTGTCCGAGGGCGAATGGGCTGTGGTCGGAGAGCCCGCGGCACAGGACGGCACTGCCCTGCAAGACGCGCTCGCCGTCCCCGTACAGGCGTGGACCGACCTGGCCACGGTGGCCGCCAGTGACGGGGATGCCCCGCAGACGGTTCTCTACCTCTGCGGACTGCCTGACTCCCGGACCGGTCTGGCCGAGACGACTCATGCCGTGACCCGGCAGGTGCTGACGCTGGTACAGGAATGGCTGGCCGAGCCGCGTTTCGAGGGCTCCCGCCTGGTCGTCGTCACCGAGGGCGCAGTGGCCTTCGATGAAGATGCCCCTGATCCCGCCCTGGCCTCCGTCTGGGGTCTGGTCCGGGCCGCACGGACCGAGAACCCAGGCAGGTTCGTACTGGTGGATGTCGACGCGACAACGGAATCCTGGGGCGTGCTCCCGGTCGCGCTGGCCTCGGGAGAGCCGGAGTTGGCCCTGCGCGGTGGGTCCGTCCACGTGCCGAGGCTGGTGCGAGCCGGCTTCCGGCCGACGCCCACGTCCTCCCTGCCTGACGGTGCCGGCCCCCGGCCGACGCCCGACGGACGCACCCTCTCGGACGGGACGGTGCTGGTTACCGGTGGGACAGGCGGTCTGGGCGCGTTGGTGGCGCGGCATCTGGTGACCGAGCGGGAGGTGCGGCACCTGGTGCTGGCCAGCCGGCGCGGGGCGAACGCGCCGGGCGCCGGGGAGCTGGTGACGGAACTGACCGGCCTGGGCGCCGAGGTGACTGTAGCGGCCTGTGACGCGGGGGACCGCAAGACGCTCGAAAACCTGCTGTCCTCGATCCCATCGGAGCATCCCCTGACGATGGTGGTCCATACGGCGGGCGTGATGGACGACGGAGTCGTCTCCTCGCTGACTGCGGAGCGCCTGGACACCGTGCTGCGGCCGAAGGTGGACGCCGTGGCCAACCTCGACGAGCTCACGCAGTCCATGGACCTGTCGGCGTTCGTGGTGTTCTCCTCTGCGGCCGGGACACTCGGTGGTGCGGGCCAGGCCAACTACTCGGCCGCCAACGCATTTCTGGACGCCCTGGCGCAGCGACGCCGCGTTCTCGGTCTGCCGGCCGCGTCGTTGGCGTGGGGCCCCTGGGCGCCGGACGCAGGCATGACGAGTGAACTGAGTGAGGTGGATCTGCGCCGGATGGCGCGAGGCGGCGTCCTGCCGCTGAGCGCGGAACAGGGGCTGGGTCACCTCGACACCGTGCTGGACGGCGGACCGGATCTCGCACGGGCCGTACTGCTGCCGGTGAACCTGGACATGGCGGCGCTCAGGGGGCAAGGGGAAGAGCTTCCCGCACTGATGCGGGGTCTGTCGCGCGCACCGCTGCGCCGTACGGCCGGATCCGGTGCACAGGGCGGCGGGGCCGACGACCTGGTCCAGCGCCTTGTCCCGATGTCCCCGGCCGATCGCGAACGATTCATGCTGGAATTGATCCGTGCTCAGGCCGCGTCGGTGCTCGGGTATTCCTCGGCCGCGGATATCGAGCCGGATCAGTCGTTCAAGGTACTGGGCTCGGACTCGCTGACGTCGGTGGAGCTGCGCAACAGGGTGAACGCGGCGACCGGGCTGCGGCTGTCGGCGACCTTGGTGTTCGACTATCCGACTCCCGCCGCGCTGGCTCGGCATGTGCTGGGCGAGTTGGTGGGCGGCAAGGAAGAGCTCTCCGGATCCGCACTGCCCGCCATGTCAGGGGTGGACGACGATCCGGTGGTGATCGTCGGGATGGCCTGCCGGTACCCGGGCGCCGTGGAGTCCCCTGAGGATCTGTGGCAGCTGGTCGTTGACGGCGGTGAGGGAATCGGCGGGTTCCCGGGCGACCGTGGGTGGGATCTGGAAGGGCTGTTCGACCCGGATCCGGGGAAGCTCGGCAAGACGTACGTACAGAAGGGCGGGTTCCTCTACGACGCGGCGTCGTTCGATGCGGGGTTGTTCGGGATTTCGCCGCGTGAGGCGTTGGCGATGGATCCGCAGCAGCGGTTGCTGCTGGAGACGTCGTGGGAGGTCTTCGAGCGGGCCGGGATCGCCCCGGAAACGCTCCGGGGGAGGCGGACCGGTGTCTTCGCGGGCGTCATGGGCCAGGACTACGGCTCCTGTCTGCGGGAAGGCGTGCACGAGTCCGACGGCTATCTGCTGACCGGCAACACGGGCAGCGTCGCCTCCGGCCGGATCTCGTACGCCTTCGGTCTGGAAGGCCCGGCGATGACGGTGGACACGGCGTGCTCCTCGTCCCTCGTGACCCTGCACCTGGCCGCCCAGTCGCTGCGGTCGGGCGAGTGCGATCTGGCGCTGGCCGGCGGCGTGACCGTGATGTCGACCCCTGACACCTTCGTCGACTTCAGCCAGCAGCGGGGGCTGGCCGCGGACGGGCGCTGCAAGGCGTTCGGCGCAGGCGCGGACGGCACGGCGTGGTCCGAGGGTGTGGGTGTGCTGCTGGTGGAGCGGCTGTCGGACGCCCTGCGCAACGGTCACCGGGTGTGGGCGGTCGTCCGTGGCAGCGCGGTCAATCAGGACGGCGCGTCGAATGGCCTGACCGCGCCCAACGGCCCGTCGCAGGAACGGGTGATCCGTCAGGCGCTGGCGGGGGCGGGCCTGTCGGCGGCGGATGTGGACGCGGTGGAGGGGCACGGCACCGGGACGCCGCTCGGGGATCCCATCGAGGCGCAGGCGTTGCTGGCGACGTACGGGCAGGGCCGGCCGCAGGACCGGCCTCTTCTGCTGGGGTCGTTCAAGTCGAACGTCGGTCACACGCAGGCGGCTGCGGGTGTCGGCGGCGTGATCAAGATGATCATGGCGATGGAGCACGGTGTGCTGCCGCGCACCCTGCACGTGGACGACCTGTCGCCACATGTGGACTGGTCCGCCGGAGATGTGAAGCTGCTGGCGGAGAACACCGAGTGGCCGGAGGCGGACCGGCCGCGTCGGGCCGGTGTGTCGTCGTTCGGTATCAGTGGGACGAACGCGCACGTGATCATCGAGCAGTCCCCTGCCCTCGAAGCGGTTGAGGTCCAGGAAGAACCGGCAGCGACCGGGGACGGGCCGGAGCCGGCGGCCGAGTACGAGCTTCCTGTGACACCGGTGGTGATTTCGGCGGCCGACCCTTCCGCCTTGCCGGGCCAGGCAGAGCGGCTGTGGGCACGGGTGGACGCCGACCCGGAGCTCCGGCTCAGCGATGTGGCGCTGTCGTTGGTCACGACCCGGTCGGTGGCCGAGCACCGTGCGGTCGTCCTGGCCGAAGGCCGGGAGGAATTGCTTCGAGGTCTGCGTGCATTGGCCGTGGGGCAGCCCGATCCCGGTGTCGTCCTGGGGACGGGCGGGCGGTCCGGCCGCCGGACGGCGTTTCTGTTTGCGGGTCAGGGTTCGCAGCGGTTGGGGATGGGGCGGGAGTTGTACGGGGTGTTCCCTGCCTTTGCCCGGTCGTTCGACGAGGTCTGTGAGCGGTTCGACGGTGAGTTTGGGTGTTCGCTGCGTGGGGTGGTGTTCGGTGATGATGCGGAGTTGCTGAACCGGACTGAGTTCGCTCAGCCTGCGCTGTTCGCGCTGGAAGTGGCTCTGTTCAGGTTGGTGGAGTCGTGGGGTGTGCGGCCGGATGTGCTGTTGGGGCATTCGGTTGGTGAGTTGGCGGCCGCGTATGTGGCGGGGGTGTGGTCGCTGGAGGATGCGTGTCGTCTGGTGGCGGCGCGTGGCCGGTTGATGCAGGCGCTGCCCGAAGGCGGGGCGATGGTGGCTGTGCAGGCGTCGGAGGCGGAGGTGTTGCCACTCCTGGCGGGCCGCGAGAGCGAGGTGAGCCTCGCGGCCGTCAACGGTCCGCACTCCGTGGTCGTGTCGGGTGTGGAGGCAGCGGTCGCGGAGGTCGCTGACTATTTCCGCGGTTTGGAGCGTAAGACGACGTCGTTGCGGGTGAGTCATGCGTTCCACTCGCCGTTGATGGACCCGATGCTGGAGGACTTCCGCCGGGTCGCGGAGAGCATTTCGTACGACTCGCCGCCGCGGATCGCGATCGTGTCCAACGTGACAGGCGAACCCGCCACACCGGAGGAACTCACCTCGCCGGAGTACTGGGTCGGGCATGTCCGTCATGCGGTGCGGTTCGCCGACGGCATTGAGCGTCTGGAGGAGCAGGGTGTCAGCCGGTTCCTGGAGTTGGGACCGGACGGCACGCTGTCCGCCATGGCCCAAGCATGTGTTGAGGACTCCGAGCAGTTGCTCGTGCCGGTCCTGCGCAAGGACCGGTCGGAGGCGGGCGCGCTGCTGTCCGCCGTCGCCGCAGTGTTCACCCACGGTGTGCGGGTGGACTGGAAGGCACTGTTCGACCCTGCGCGACCGTCGAAGGTGGACCTGCCGACGTACGCGTTCCAGCGTGAGCGTTTCTGGCCGGACGGCGCGCAGCCGGGTTCCGGACCGGTCGCTTCCGATGGGGCGGACGCGGGCTTCTGGGACGCGGTCGAGCGTGGAGACCTCCCGTCGTTGGCGGGTTCGCTGGGGGTCGACGAGCAGGTGCTGGGTGGCTTGGTACCGGCCCTGTCGTCGTGGCGGCGCGGGCAGCGGAAGCGGTCGCGGGTGGACGAGTGGCTCTACCGGGCAAGCTGGAAGCCCTTGGGCACGGTTTCCGGCGCCGTATCGGGGCGCTGGCTGGCCGTGGTTCCGGCGGGCCTGGAGAAGGACGCCTGGGCCGGATCCGTGATCGAGGGCCTGGTTTCCAGAGGGGCCGGCCTGGAGCCGGTGGCGTACGAACCCGGCATGGGCCGTCCGGAGCTTGCCGCCGCCCTCGGTGCAGCCGCGGGCGAGGCGCCGGTCGCGGGTGTCCTGTCTTTCCTGGGGCTCTGCGGTGCCGGTGACGGCGGGGTGCCGGCGGGACCGGCGGCCACGGCGGCGCTGGTCCAGGCGCTGGGTGACGCCGATGTCCGGGGGCCGGTCTGGGTGCTGACGCGGGGAGCCGTGTCGGTGGGGCGCTCGGACGGGGCTCCGGATCCGGCGCAGGCGGCAGTGTGGGGTCTGGGCCGGGTGGCGGCGCTGGAGTACCCGGACCGCTGGGGTGGTCTGGTGGATCTGCCCGAGGTGATTGACCGGCGGGCGGCGGCCCGGCTGGCAGGGCTGCTCGCAGGTGCCGAAGGCGAGGACCAGGTCGCGGTCCGGGCGTCCGGCGTGTTCGGTCGCCGGCTCGGACGGGTCTCGCCCGGCGGCCTCGGCGGGGGATGGAAGCCGTCGGGGACCGTGCTGGTCACCGGTGGTACGGGTGCGCTCGGCGTACGAGTGGCGAGGTGGGCCGCGGCGGGAGGCGCGGAGCATCTGGTGCTGGTGAGCCGTCGTGGCCTGCAGGCGCCCGGCGCGCCCGAGTTGCGCGACGAGCTGGCCGCCTCGGGTGTGCGCGTGTCGGTGGTGGCGTGCGATGTGGCCGATCGTGACGCGGCGGCAGGGCTGCTGGCGGAGTACCCGGTGGATGCGGTGGTGCACGCGGCCGGTGTGCTCGACGACGGTGTGATCGAAGCACTGACGCCGGAGCGGTTCGCCGCGGTGCTGCGGGCGAAGACCGTTGTGGCCACGCACCTCGACGAGCTGACACGAGAGCGCGACCTGTCGGCGTTCGTACTGTTCTCGTCGTTCGCGGGGAGTATCGGTTCTCCGGGGCAGGGCAACTACGCGGCAGCGAACGCGTATCTGGACGCGCTGGCCGAACAGCGCCGGGCGCTGGGGCTGCCGGCCACGTCGGTGGCCTGGGGACCGTGGGCCGATGGCGGCATGGCGGTTGACGAGGGGCTGGGAGAGTACCTGCGCCGACGTGGCCTGAGCGCGCTGGATCCGGAGTCCGCGTTGGTGGCCCTGGACCGGGTCGCGGGCGGTGAGGAGCCCGCCGCCGTGGTGGCCCAGGTGAACTGGTCGCAGTTCATACCGGCGTTCACTGCCGGCCGGGTGAGTCCGTTGCTGGCGGATCTTCCCGAGGCGCGTGCCGCATGGGATGCAGCGCGGTCCACGGCAGGAGCCGATGGGCTGCGCGAACGGTTGGCGGCGTGCCCGGCCGAAGAACGCAGCCGCATGCTGGTGGATGTGGTGCGGGAGCAGGCTGCTCTGGTGCTGGGGCACGCGAATGCGGAATCGGTCGACGCGGCCCGTGCCTTCCGGGAGTCGGGCTTCGATTCACTGACGGCGGTGGAGTTCCGCAACCGGCTGAACGCGGTGACGGGCCTGCACCTGCCCGCCACCCTGGTGTTCGACCACCCCGCTCCGCTCGACCTCGCCTCGTTCCTGCACAGCGAACTCCTCGGTCCCGACACCGATGCCCCGGAAAGTACCGGGGTCGTCGCTGACGTCGACAAGCTGGCGGCTGTGCTGGCCGCGGCCGGGTCGGCGGAGACGAACGGGGAAACGCACCTGAGGGTCACCGCCAAGCTGCGTGAACTCCTGGCGCTTTGGACGGGCGTCGAGGCTGCGGACGATGCGGGCCGCAAGGTGGCGAGGCTCGACGAGGCCACCGATGACGAGATGTTCGATCTCATCAACAAAGAACTGGGAATCTCCTGACCCCGGTCTCTGTAACGCTCGCTCATACCTCCCCTCAGGAAAGTGGTAGACGATGGCGAACAACGAAGAGAAGCTGCGGGAATACCTCAAGCTGGTCACAGCAGATCTTCGGCAGACCCGCAGCCTCCTTCAGGAGGCGGAGACGCGTCGGCAGGAGCCGGTCGCGATCGTCGGTATGGGGTGCCGGTTCCCGGGCGGAGTGGACTCGCCCGAGAGCTTCTGGAGGCTGCTGACCGAGGGCGAGGACGCGGTTTCCGAGTTCCCGGCGGACCGCGGGTGGGACCTGGACGGGATTTACGACCCGTCGGGCCGGCAGGGGACGACGTACACACGCCGGGGCGCCTTTCTCTACGATGCGCCGCGGTTCGATTCGTCCTTCTTCGGGATATCGCCGCGCGAGGCGGCGGCGATGGACCCGCAGCAACGGCTGCTGTTGGAGACGACCTGGGAGGCGCTGGAGCGGGCGGGCATGGATGCGGGCGCGCTGCGGGGGAGCCGCACCGGCGTCTTCGTGGGATCCAACGGCCAGGACTACCTGGCCCTCATGCTGAACCGGCCCGAGGACGCCGACGGGTATCTCGCCACGGGCATCACGGCGTCCGTGATGTCGGGCCGGATCGCGTACGTGCTGGGGCTTGAGGGCCCCACGCTGACCGTGGACACGGCGTGCTCGTCGTCGCTGGTGGCGCTGCATCTCGCCGCACAGGCCCTGCGGTCGGGGGAGTGCGACCTCGCGCTCGCCGGTGGTGTGACCGTGATGTCGACGCCGAATGTGTTCGTGGAGTTCAGCCGGCAGCGCGGACTGTCGGCGGACGGCCGGTGCAAGGCGTTCTCCGACGACGCGGACGGCACGGGGTGGGGCGAAGGCGTCGGCGTGCTCGTGGTGGAGCGGCTGTCGGACGCGCGGCGCAACGGTCATCAGGTGCTGGCGGTGGTGCGGGGCAGCGCGGTGAACCAGGACGGTGCGTCGAACGGCCTGACCGCGCCCAACGGACCGTCGCAGCAGCGGGTGATCCGGGCCGCCCTGACGGGCGCGGACCTTGCGGCGTCCGACGTGGACGCGGTGGAGGCGCACGGCACCGGCACCACCCTCGGCGATCCGATCGAGGCTCAGGCGCTGCTCGCCACGTACGGGCAGGACCGGGAGCCCGGCCGGCCGTTGTGGCTTGGTTCGGTGAAGTCGAACATCGCTCACACGCAGGCGGCCGCGGGTGTGGCCGGTGTGATCAAGATGGTGCTGGCGATGCAGCACGGAGTGCTGCCCCGCACCCTGCACGCGGATGTGCAGTCCTCAAAGGTGGACTGGTCGGCAGGCGCGGTGGAACTGCTCCGGGAGAACACGGACTGGCCGGTGGACGGGCGTCCGCGCCGGTCCGGGGTGTCGGCGTTCGGGGTGTCCGGGACCAACGCGCACGTGGTCCTGGAGCAGGCTCCGGCCGATGTTCCCGCCGAGAGCGACGAGCCCGCGGCGTCGGGCCCGCTCCCGGTGGTGCCGTGGGTGCTGTCGGGGCGCAGCCGTGCGGCGCTGCGCGCTCAGGCGGAGCGGCTGTCGCAATGGCTGGGTGCCCGCCCTGAACTGAATCCGCTGGACGTCGGCGGATCCCTGGTGACGACGCGGTCGGCGTTCGAGCACCGGGCGGTCGTGCTGGGCGCGGACCGGACTGAGCTGCTGACGGGACTCGATGCGCTGGCGGCCGGTGGGGCCGCTCCGGCCGTGGTCACCGGTACGGCGGGTGGCGCGGGGAAGACGGGCGCGGGGAAGACGGCTTTCCTGTTCGCGGGAGGCGGGTCGCAGCGGCTGGGAATGGGCCGCGAACTGTACGAGACGTTCGAGGTGTTCGCGGACTCCTTCGACGCGGTGTGCGCGCACGTGGACGTCGAGCTGGAGCGCCCGCTGCGGGACGTGGTCTTCGGCGAGGACGCCGGACTGCTGGACCGGATCGACTATGCGCTGCCCGCGCTGTTCGCCCTCGAAGTGGCTCTGTTCCGGCTGGTGGAGTCGTGGGGCGTGCGGCCGGACGTGCTGCTGGGGCACTCGACAGGTGAGTTCGCGGCGGTGCATGTGGCGGGGGTGTGGTCACTGGAGGACGCGTGTCGTCTCGTGGCGGCCCGTGGCCGGTTGATGCAGGCCCTTCCGGCAGGCGGCGCCATGGTCGCTCTCCAGGCCTCGGAGGCGGAGGTGCTGCCGCTGCTGGCAGGACGCGAGAGCGAGGTGGGCATCGCCGCGGTCAACGGTCCCGACGCGACCGTGATCTCCGGCACCGAGGGCACGGTCACCGAGGTGGCCGAGCGCATCCGTGAGATGGGCCGCAAAGCGACGCGGCTCCGGGTGAGCCTCGCGTCCCATTCGCCGCTCATGGAGCCGATGCTGGACGAATTCCGGCGGGTGGCGGAGAGCGTGACCTTCGAGGCGCCGCGGATCGCGATCGTCTCGACCCTCACCGGGGAGTCCGCCAGGCCAGAGGACATCGCGTCTGCGGACTACTGGGTGCGCCACGTCCGGCAGGCCGTGCGGTTCGCCGACGGCATCCGCCAGTTGGAGGCGGACGGCGTCACCCGCTGCCTGGAGGTGGGCCCGGACGGCACTCTGACCGCCATGGCCGCGCAGAGCCTGTCTGTGGACGGCGGGCTGCTGGTCCCCGCCCTCAGCAGGAACCAGCCCGAGGACCGGGCGTTCACGGCTGCGATGGCGGGCCTGTACGCCCACGGGGCGGCCGTGGCCTGGCCGGCGCTGTTCGCCGGGGCCGGGTACCGACGGGTGCGGCTGCCGACCTATGCCTTCCAGCGCCGACACCACTGGTTGCCGACCGCGGGCTCCGCATCGGCGGGGGTCGCGGCAGCGGGCCTGGGCGCCACCCGCCACCCGCTGCTGGGAGCCGCCGTCGAACTCGCCGATGCGCGCGGCATCCTGCTGACGGGCCGGCTTTCCCTGCAGGCGCAGCCCTGGATCGCCGATCGCAAGGTGGCGGGGGCGGTGCTGATGCCGGAGACGGCGCTGGTGGAGCTGGCGGTCCGGGCCGGGGACGAGGTGGGGTGCGGCCTGCTCCAGGAACTGACGGTGCAGACCCCGCTGGTGCTGCCCACCAGGGGAACGGTCCAGTTGCAGATCCTCGTCGAGGCCGTCGACGAGGCCGGGCGGCACGCGGTGACGATCCATTCCAGGCCGGGCGACGAGGAGTTGGAGCCCGAGTGGACGCGCCATGCCGCAGGAGTGCTGGCACCTGAGACACCGGTCCCCTCCTTCGATCTCGGTGTGTGGCCGCCGGAAGGCGCCGAGCCCGTCTCCGTGGAGCGGCTCCACGACCGGCTCGCCGCTGCCGGCTACGAGTACGGCCCCGTCTTCCAAGGGCTACGGGCGGTCTGGCGGCTGGGCGGGGACTACTTCGCCGAGGTGTCCATGGAGGAGCCGGGGCAGGAGGCCGGAGCGTTCGGGCTGCACCCGGCACTCCTGGACGCAGCCCTGCAGACGATGCTGAGTGCCCTCCCGGATCCCGCTGACTCCGCGGAAATGGCCCTGCCTTGTGCCTGGAGCGGTGTGTCCCTGTTCGCCTCGGGTGCCACGGCCGCGCGCGTGAAGCTCTCCGGCGTGGGGACGGACACGGTCTCCCTCGCGCTCGCGGACACCGTGGGCCGTCCCGTGGCCATGGTGGATGTGCTCTCGGTGCGGCCTGTCCCGGTCCAGGCGCTGGCGGGAGCCGGAAGCGCCCACCGGGATGCGCTGTTCACAGTGGACTGGAAACCGGTGACCGTCGTTGCGGACGCGGCGCCGGTCGAGTCGGCGGCCGACGGCTGGGCGGTCCTGGGCACCGGTGGTGTGCCCATGGCGGCCGGGCTCACCGCGGCCGGGGTACCCGCGCAGGCGTACGCGGACCTGGCTGCCCTCGGTGCGGCCCTGGACGCGGGTGCCGCGAAACCACCCGGGGTGGCGGCGCTGGTCCTCGGGCCGGACGCGGACACGGCGGGGCCCGGTGTCGCTGCGGCGGCCCAGGACGCTACGGCGGACGTACTGGCGTTCCTTCAGGCTTGGCTGGGCGACGAGCGCTTCGACGCGACGCGTCTGGCCGTGGTGACCTGCGGGGCCGTCGCCGCCGGAGCCGACGACCCGGTGCCGGACCTGGTGCATGCCCCCGTATGGGGACTGGTGCGTTCGGCGCAGTCCGAGCACCCGGGGCGCATCGTGCTGGTCGACCGGGAATCCGCGCAAGAGCTGCCGCCCGGGGCGGTGCTGAGCGGTGAGACGCAGGTCGCGGTGCGGGCGGGTGAGTTCCTGACGCCTCGGCTCGCCCGGATGCCCTCGCCGGCGGACGAGGGAACGGAGCCGCGATTCCGTGCCGAAGGGACCGTACTGATCACGGGCGGCACCGGAGGCCTCGGCCAGGTGTTCGCGCGCCACTTGGTGAGCGTGTACGGCATCCGGCATCTGCTGCTGACCAGTCGCCGCGGGCCACAGGCACCCGGAGCGGAGCAGCTCCGTGACGAGTTGGCCGCCCTCGGGGCCGATGTGACGATCGAGGCCTGTGACGTGGGCGACCGGGAGGCGCTGGCGGCGCTGCTGGCGGGCATACCGGCCGAAAACCCGCTGACCGCAGTGGTCCACACCGCGGGGACGTTCGACGACGGGCTGCTGACATCGCAGACGCCCCAGAGCGTTGCCAACGTCTTCCGGGCGAAGGTGGACGCGGCGGTGAACCTGCACGAGGCGACCCGTGGCCTCGACCTGTCGGCGTTCGTGGTGTTCTCCTCCGTCGCCGGTCTGCACGGGAACCTGGGACAGGGCAACTACGCGGCTGCGAACACCTTCCTCGACGCCCTCGCGCACCACCGGCGGGCGGCCGGCATGCCGATGACCTCGCTCGCGTGGGGGCCGTGGGAGCAGGCCACCAGCGGGATGACCGCGCAACTGGCCGAAGCGCACATCGCGCGTATGACCCGGGGCGGCGCACTGCCGCTGTCGACCGAGCAGGGGGTCGCCCTGTTCGACGCGGCGACAGCGGCCGACGGGGCGCTTTTCGCGGCGACCCGGCTGGATGTCGCCTCGCTGCGGTCGCGTGCGGAGGACGGCGAACTGCCCGGTCTGCTGCGCGGTCTGCTGCGAGCCCCCACCCGTCGGGCCGTCGAGTCCGCCGTCGGGCAGGCTGATTCCGGGCTCGCCCGGCGCCTGGCCGGGATGGGGCAGGCCCAGCGTCGCCGGGTGGTCTCGGAGCTGGTGCGTACGCAGGTGGCCACACTCCTCGGATACGACACGGCCGAACTGGTCGAGTCCGAGCGGCCGTTCAAGGAGCTGGGTTTCGACTCGGTGACCACGATCACCCTGCGGAACCGGCTGAGCCAGGAGACCGGACTCCGGTTGCCCGCCACGTTGGTGTTCGACCATCCCACCGCAGGCGCCCTGGTGGGGCATCTGCTGTCCGCGCTCGGTCTGGACGGCGACGGTGCGGCGGAGGACGTCCCCGCGGCGATGCCGCCACTCGTGGCGGTGAAGGACGACCCCGTCGTGATCGTGGGGATGGGCTGCCGGTACCCCGGCGGAGTCGACTCCCCGGAGTCGCTGTGGCAACTGGTCGCCGAAGGCCGGGAAGGCCTCGGGCCGTTCCCGGCCGACCGCGGCTGGGACATCGAGGCAATGTACGACCCGGATGCCGACCGGCCCGGCACGACCTACCTGCGGCAGGCCGGATTCCTCTACGACTCCGGTGAGTTCGACGCGGAGTTCTTCGGGATATCGCCGCGCGAGGCCCTGGCCATGGACCCGCAGCAGCGGCTGATGCTGGAGACATCGTGGGAGGTGTTCGAACGGGCCGGCATCGCTCCCGCCTCACTGAAGGGGAGCCGGACCGGCGTCTTCGCCGGGGTGACGTACCAGGACTACGTGTCGGGCATGCAGATGGGGACGGCCGGCAACGTGATCGCCGGGCGGGTCTCCTACGCCTTCGGCCTGGAGGGGCTGTCGGTCGCGATCGACACCGCGTGCTCGTCCGCCCTGGTGGCGCTGCACCTGGGTGCCCAGGCGCTGCGGTCGGGCGAGTGCGACCTGGCTCTCGCCGGTGGGGTCACCGTCATGTCGCAGCCCGATCCCTATCTGGCGTTCAGCCGGGAGAGGACGCTGGCCTCGGACGGGCGGTGCAAGCCGTTCGCCGCGGGCGCGGACGGGACGAACCTCTCCGAAGGCGTCGGCCTGCTGCTGCTGGAACGCCTCTCCGACGCCCGGCGCAACGGCCACACAGTGCTGGCCGTGGTCGCGGGCAGCGCGGTGAATCAGGACGGAGCCTCCCACGGGCTCACCGCGCCGAACGGCCTGGCCCAGCAGCGGCTCATCCGGCAGGCGCTGGCGAGCGCCGGGCTGTCCGCCTCGGACGTCGATGCGGTGGAAGCCCACGGAACGGGTACGCCGCTGGGCGACCCGATCGAGGCGCAGGCACTCATGCTGACGTACGGACAGGGCCGTGAGCCCGGTCGGCCGTTGTGGCTGGGATCGATGAAGTCGAACTTCGGGAACAGCCAGGCGGCGTCGGGTGCAGGCGGCGTCATCAAGATGATCATGGCTATGCGTCATGAGCTGCTGCCGGAGAACCTGCACACGGACGAGCCCACGCCGCACGTGGACTGGTCCCAGGGCGACATCCGGCTGCTGTCGGAACAGACTGCCTGGCCGAGCAACGGCCGGCCCCGCAGGGCCGGGGTGTCGGCGTTCGGTATCAGCGGCACCAACGCGCATGTGATCATCGAGCAGGCCCGCGACGAGGACGGCTCCACGGCCGTCCCGTCCGGTACGCAGAGTGCGGACGGGCAGGCCGGCTCGGGAGACGACTGGTCCGAGCTGTCGGTGGTTCCGCTGCCCCTCTCCGCCCGGAGCGCGGATGCGCTGCAGGGACAGGCCGCCCGGCTGTGCTCGTTCCTGGAGTCCGACCCGAAGCTGCGGCTTCGCGATGTGGGCCTGTCCCTGGCCACGACCCGGTCCGCGCTGGAGCACCGTGCGGTGGTCCTGGCCTCCGGGCGGGAAGCGGCCCTGCGGGAGCTTCGGGCGCTCTCCGAGGGAGATCCCGGCTGCACGGTGGTGCGAGCCAGGGCCAGATCCGGTGACAACGCCCCTGCTGTGGTCTTCGTCTGCCCGGGTCCGGGGCGGCCGGGGCAGGGTCCGCTGACCGCGGCGGCCGCGCAGCTGCTGGAGTCCTCACCGGCGTTCGCCGAGTCGATGGCCCACTGCGAACGCGCGCTGTCCGGATACGTGGACTGGTCGCTGGTGGAGGTGGTGTCGGGACCGGCGAAGCCGGGAGGGCCGGATCGGCTCGACATCGCCCAGCCCGTCCAGTGGGCGGTGACGGTCTCGCTCGCCGCGCTGTGGCGCTCCTACGGAGTCGAGCCGGCGGCGGTGGTGGGCCATTCCGAGGGGGAGATCGCGGCGGCCTGTGTGGCCGGGGCCCTCTCGCTGGAGGACGGCGCGCGGGCGGTGGCACTGCACAGCAGGGCGCTCGCCTCCCAACGGCTTCGCGGGGGCGCGGTATCGGTCGCCCTGCCGCTCGCCGAGATTCAGGACCGTCTGCGGCGGTGGGAGGGAAGGATCTCGGTGACCGAGGTGAACGGACCCGCCTCGGTTGTGGTGTCCGGCGAACCGGACGCACTCGCCGAACTGCTCGCCCGGTGCCGGGCCGCCGGCGTCCCCGCACAACGGGTGCCGGGGGAACGGCCGTTGCCCTCACAGGTCGAGCAGCTGCACGCTGAGCTCGCCGAGGCGCTTTCGGACATCCGGCCGGGTCACGCGCAAGTGCCTTTCTGCTCGGCGGTCTCGGGCGGATGGCTGGACACGGCCGGGCTGGACCCGGAGCACTGGCTGGCGCACCTGCGGGAACCTGTCCGCTTCGCGGATGCCGTACGCACCCTGCTCGACAGCCGGCACGGCGTGTTCGTCGAGCTCGGCACTCACCCGGTGCTGGCCGGCGCGGTCTGTGAGACCGCGGAGGAGGCCGGGACGGCCGCGGTGACGGTGTGTTCGGAAGAGGCCGGCCAGGGCGGTGCTCCCCTGATGGCGGCGGCGACGGCCGAGCTCCATGTGCACGGGGTCGAGGTGGACTGGCGCGCGGTGTTCGCGGGCTCAGGAGCCCGCCGGGTGGACTTGCCGACGTACGCCTTCCAACGCCGCCACTACTGGCTGAAGCAGTCCGCACTGCCGTCCGGCGCGGCCGGCACGCCGGACGGTCCCGGGCGGGCGGACCACCCCTTGCTGGATACGGCGGTGGAACTGCCCGACGCGGACGGCTGGGTTCTCACCGGCCGTCTCTCGCTGGCCTCGCACCCGTGGCTCGCCGAGCACGCCGTCGTCGGCATGGTGCCGCTGCCCACGTCCGTATTCGTGGAACTCGCAGTCCAGGCCGGTGACCAGGTCGGGTACGACCACGTGGATGAACTGACCGTGGAATCCCCGCTGGTGCTGCCCGAGCGGGAGGGCGTTCGGCTGCGGCTGACGGTCGGAGCGGAACAGGAGCCGGGCCGGCGGACACTGCGCGTGTTCTCCCGGCCGGAGGCCGCGCTGCCCGGGGAGCCCTGGACGCGTCACGCCACTGCCACCCTGGCCCCGGCCGCCCCGCACGTCCCGTTCGACCTTGAACTGTGGCCGCCCGCGGAGGCGGAGCCGGTGGAACTCGACGGCTTCTACGACACCCTGTCTCAGGCGGGTCTTGTGTACGGGCCGGCCTTCCAGGGGCTGCGGGCGGCATGGCGCCGGGGCGACGAACTCTTCGCGGAGGTCGTGCTGCCGGAGGAACAGCGCGAGCAGGCAGCCCGGTTCGGCCTGCACCCCGCCCTGCTGGACGCCTCGCTGCACGCGCTGGCATCCGAGGCGGGTGACGGCCGCGCGCCGGGGCTTCCGTTCGCGTGGCGCCAGGTGGCGCTGTACGCCTCGGGCGCCTCCTCGCTGCGGGTGCGGCTGTCCTGGACGGAACCGGACGTGATCACGGCGGCGGTGGCCGACGACACCGGACTGCCGGTTGCGTCGATCGGGGCCGTCGCACTGCGGCCGGTCGCCCCCCGGCAGCTCAGGAGCGCTCGCGCGGAGCAGCGCAGCCGGTTGTTCCGCCTGGACTGGCGCGAAGCGGCGTGCGACACCCCTGAGTCCGAAGCCCGCTGGGCGGTGGTCGGCCATGACGCCCTGGGAACCAGGCCGTCACTGATGAAGGCCGGGGTCTACACGGAGGTGTACGCGGATCTGGCCGCGCTGGGCACGGCGCTCGACGCCGGAGTTCCCACGCCGGAAGCAGTGATCGTCAGCGGCCTCCAGGAGCCTGCGGGATCTGCCGCCCGCCGGGCGATGGAACTCGCCCGGGACTGGCTCCTGGACGAACGGTTCGCCTTCTCCAGGCTGGTGTTCCTCACCCGCGGGGGAGTGGCCGCAGGTGACAGCGCCACCGGTCCGGATCTGGCCGCCGCACCGGTGTGGGGTCTCATCCGCTCGGCACAACTGGCGGACCCCGGGCGGTTCGTCCTGGCCGACCTGGACGGACACCGTGCGTCCTGGCGCTCCCTGCCTGCCGCGTTGGCGGCCCATGAGCCCCAACTGGCGCTGCGCAAGGGCCTCCTCAGGGTCCCGCGTCTCACCAGGACGGAGGACCCCGCGGCCTCGGCGGGCGCCGCCTTCCCGTCCGGCCAGGAAGGCACCGTCCTGGTCACCGGTGCCACCGGTACGCCAGGCGCGGCGGTCGCCCGGCACCTGGTCGCCGAGCACCGCGTGCGGCGGCTGCTTCTCACCGTCCGGCCGGGCCTCGAGGACAGTGCCGACGCCGCCGCGCTCAAGGACCGGCTCACCGCCCTGGGGGCCGACGTCACGGTGAGCGGCTGCGACCCGGCCGACCGCGACGCGCTGGCCGGGCTGTTGGCCGGGATTCCGCCGGAGCACCCGCTGACGGCGGTCGTGCACGCCTCGGGCGCGCCGGACGGCGCCGAAGCTGCCGCAGTGACCCCCGAAGACCTCGACGCGCTGCTGCGCCCGGGCATCGACGCGGCCCTGAATCTCCACGAGCTGACCGCCGATCAGGAGCTGTCCGCATTTGTGCTGTTCTCGTCCATCGAGGGGACGCTGGGAGCTCTCGGCCCGGGCGGCAACGCCGCACTCAGTGCCTTCCTGGACGCACTGGCGCAACACCGGCGGGCGAACGGCCGCGCCGGGCTGTCGCTGGGCTGGGGTCCGTGGGATGCGGGGAACGTTCCTGAGCCTGCGGGGGCAGATCCGCGCAGGGCCCGGCACGCAGGCCTGGCCGAGCTGTCCTGGGCGGAGGGCCTGGACCTGTTCGACGCAGCCTGCCGTCTCGACACGGCAACCGTCGCGCCGGTGCGGTTCGACCTCGCGGCTCTCGACCCGGAGGAGGTCGCCGCGGACGGTTCGGCTCCGCTCAGCGGTCTGCTGCGGACGCCGAACCGGCGCTCCGCGGGGCAGCCGGGCAGTCCGTCGGGGGCTCTCAGCCTCCTCAAGCGACGTCTGGCGGGTCTGCCCGACCCCGAGCGGGACACCCTGCTGATGGACCTCGTACGTGCGGACGTGGCGACCGTACTGGAGTACCCGTCGTCCGACGCGGTGGAGATGACACGGGCGTTCAGGGAGGTCGGGCTCAACTCGCTGACGGCCTTCGCTCTGCGTAACCGGCTGCGGGAGACCACGGGGCTACGCCTGCCCGCGGCGCTCCTGTTCGAACAGGACACTCCCCAGCGGCTGGCGTCGCACCTCAAGGAAGAGCTTCTGCGCCACCGGGCCGCAGCGGACCCGCAACACTAGGGAAAGGCAGTAAATGAAGATAGACGGCGTCTACGTCGACACAGTCGGGGTGCACCTTCCGGACGAGTGGGTGAGTGCGGAGAAGGCAGTTGAGGAAGGCCTCTACGATGAATACTCGATTCAGTACGGCACCGGGCTGACCGGTGCCTACATCGCCGGCGACCTCCCGGCGGTCGACATGGCGGTCTTCGCCGCACGGCAGGCACTGGGCAGGTCGGAAGAGGACGTCGACTCCCTCGACTTCCACATCCACGCCACCTCCGTACAGCAGGGGCCCGAGACGTGTCACCTGCCGGGTTACATCCTGCGGGAGCTCGGGGCAGGCGACGTTCCCAGCGTCGACGTACGCCACCACTCCAATGGGATGCTCGGGGCGTTCGAGATCGCCGTCGGGCAGATGACGGGTGCGGCGGCGGCCTCCTCTGTGCTGGTCACCGGGGCGGAGAACTTCACCTCCCCCATGATCGACCGCTGGAAGGGATTCGGCACCGGCTTCACCGCCAGTGACGCCGGCGCCGCCGTGCTCTTCAGCGGCGAAAGTGGCTGCGCGGCGCTGCGGGCGCTCAATTCCGGCACGCAGCCCGAGCTGGAGCAGTGGCACCGTGGTGAGGAGTCCATGCTGCCGTTCCGGGAGAAGACCGGCGGAGCTTCCAGCGTTCTCGAGCTGCTGTCGTATTTCAACCAGCACGTCGTCCCGCTGGACAAATGCATGGAGATGATCCGGGACTTCGAACTCGACATCGTGTACCGGTCGCTCGTCGACGCCGGTCTCAACGCCTCGGATCTCGCATGGGTGGTGGCGTCCAACACCGACGCCCGCATGATCGACCAGATGAAGATGCAGCCCCTCGGGCTGCCGATGTCACGCTCCAACTGGGAATTCGGTAGGATCTACGGGCACATGGGTGGTTGTGACATGGCCGTGTCGCTCAACCATCTGATGACGACCGGACAAGTCGCCGTGGGCGACCACATCCTGATGACGAGTTCGGGGCCGGGCTGGGTCTCCTCCTCGGCGGTGCTCACCATTCTCGACGTGCCGTCCTGGGCAGGCCAGAACGCTTCGGGCAATCCGGCCTGAGGCCACAACACGCAACGGCCACGACGCGCAACGGCCCGGCACCTCGCTGAGGTGCCGGGCCGAGCTGCCGACGGGCGCTACGGCTGACGCGTGGCGTACACCATGAAGTAGTGGAAGACCTCGGGCAGGTTGGCGCGTTCGACGGTGACGGAGAAGCCGTGGCTCTCCAGGATCCCGGTGATCGTGTCCAGCCGTCCGTCGAGGTCCTGGACCTCGATGACGGTCTGCCTGATCCGCTGCCAGTCGTCCGCGTCCAGGCCCTCCAGGACGTCCAGTTCGGCTCCCTCGACATCGACCTTGAGCAGATCGACCGGGCCGTCCGGAGCCCACTCGCGAAGCACCGTGGACAGTCGCTCGACCTCGACGTCGACCTCCACCCCCTGCATGACGCGGTCGACGGCCTCCTGCCCGATCTGTTCGACCGTGACGTCCTGGCCGACCTTCTTCTGCTCCGGATAGCGGGTCGAGTTGCCGGGGATAGCCGGGTAGAAGGTGAAGCGCACCCCCGGCTCGTGCTTCAGCCCGAGCGCGATCCTGCGGGTGTCGACGCCTTCGACGCCGTGCGCGTCGAGGTTGTTCCGCAGGGCCTGGTGGATGTCCGGTATCGGCTCCAGAGCGAGCACCTGCGCGCCGGGGAACTGCTGCTTGACGAAGATGGTGAAGAGCCCGACATTGGCGCCGGCGTCGACGATCCGCGAGGAGTCCGAGAGCTCGACGCCGTGCCTGAGATAGGTGCGGTCCTCGAATATCTCGTTGTAGATGAATCCGATCTCGGAGAACAGCACCCCCTCCGCCTGCGGTACGAAGAACGAGACGCCGTCGGCGACCTGTACAGACCTGATGTCGGTCATGATGGATTCTCCCGGAACGGTGTGTAGTGCCGCAGGTCATTGGCGCCCGCTGTGGAAGCGTGCACCACCGACTCCCGGCATTTTCCTAAAAGGGCCGTCGATTCAGATGCCGAAGGGCGGTTGGTTCACGCGTCCCGCTTCCGCAGCAGCACATAGCCGCCGACGACCGCCACGCCCACCCACAGCATCATCACGCCGAATCCGCCCAAGGCGCCGTACGGCGAGTCGGAATGCTGCACGACGCGCGCCATCGCCGCGCCCGCCTGGTCCGGGAGGTAACGGGCGACCTTCTTGGTGCCGGGCACGGACGCCAGGATCTGGGTGATCAGGAAGAAGAAGGGCATCAGGATGCCCATGGCCAGCATGGTGCTGCGCAGCATCGCCGCAACACCCATCGAGAGCAGGGCGATCAGTGCCATGTACAGTCCCGCACCGATCACCGCGCGCAGCACGTGGTCCTCGCCGATCGTCGTGCTGTGGGAACCGAGCGCTGCCTGCCCGGCGAAGAAGGTGACGACGCTCGTCACCAGGCCGACGACGGTTGCGACGACCGTCGCGACAGCGAGCTTGCAGACGTAGAAGACGCCACGCCGCGGCACCGCCGCCAGCGAGATACGGATCATCGTGGTGGTGTACTCGCTGCCGACCACCAGCACACCGAAGGCGACCATCGCGAGCTGGCCCAGTACCCCGCCGGCGAAGGCGGTACCGGCGGCGTCGAAGGACAGTTGGTCGGCCTTCGACAGATCGTCGAACTGGCTGTTGGACAGAGCGCAGATCAGGGTGCCGAATCCGACGGTGATCACAAAGGCGGCGGCCAGCGTCCAGCCGGTGGAGCGAACCGACTTGATCTTGACCCACTCCGAGTGGAGGACTGCGGACAGTACGGGCATGTCAGGCATCCTTTCCGGGGGTCGCAGGCTGCTGCTCCCGGCTCGGTTCCCCGGCGCCACGGTGCAGCGGGGCCGCGCCGGCTTCGTTGCCCGGCGCGGTACCGCCCGGCTCGGTGCGGTACTCGGCCGCTTCCCCGGTCATCCTCATGAACGCTTCCTCCAGCGAGGCGTGCTGTGTGCACAACTCGTGCAGCGGCACCTGCTGTTGCCAGGCCAATTCGCCCAACCGCTCCACCGGGACGTCGGACACCTCGAAGGCACCCTCGGAGGCCATCCGCGGTGTGATGCCGGCGCCGGCGAGTGCGCCCTGCAGCTTCTCCGGCTCCGGGGTGCGGATCCGGACGTACGAGTGAGAGTTACGAGCGATGAAGTCGGGCATCGGAGTGTCCGCCAGCAACCGGCCCCGGCCGATGACCACGAGGTGGTCCGCCGTGAGCGCCATCTCGCTCATCAGGTGGCTGGAGACGAAGACGGTGCGTCCCTTGGCCGCCAGATCCTTCATCAGGGTGCGGATCCAGACGATGCCCTCGGGGTCGAGCCCGTTGACCGGCTCGTCGAACATCAGGATCTCCGGGTCGCCGAGCAGCGCGGCAGCGATACCCAGCCGCTGCCCCATGCCAAGAGAGAAGCCCTTGGAGCGCTTCCTGTCCACGGAGGCGAGCCCCACCTCTTCCAGGACCTCGTTCACCCGGGTGAGCGGGATACGGTTGCTCAGGGCGAGGCATGCGAGGTTGTCGTAGGCGCTGCGTCCGCTGTGCATCACCTTGGCGTCCAGCAGCGCGCCGACGTGCCGCAGCGGCTCCTTCAGCTCGGCGTAGCGTTTCCCGCCGATTCGCACATGGCCTGACGTCGGGCGATCCAGGTCGAGCACCATCCGCATCGTGGTGGATTTGCCGGCCCCGTTGGGACCGAGAAAGCCCGTGATGGAACCGGGCCGGACCGAGAACGTGAGGTCGTCGACCGCCACCTTTTTCCCGTACCGCTTGGTCACGCCCGTAAGGTCGATCATTCGGCCAAGGTAGGGGGCACGTCCGAGGCGTGTCTGGGGGGTTCCCAGGACCTTTAGGCGTTTCTTCAGTTGTTTTTTTGAGAATCGGTTCCGGCCCCCGCCCGGCGGTCCGCTCCAGATGCAGGCACGGGCGGCGGCCGGGCTCCCCGGGATGTACGGGGGAGCCCGGCCGTCGCCCGGCCGCCTTGGGAGCTACTCGGCCATGTAGGTGCAGCCTGTCCAGACGAAGACCTGGAGCGTCTGGCCGTTCTGCCGGACCATTTCCGTCGTCGGCTCAAAGTGCTCGTAACGGTTGCCGCATGCGAGTTTGAGCTTGGAGGTCACGTCCTGTACGTAGCGGACCCTCTCCTTGTCCGCGACAAGGTTGGGGCCCCCGCGAAGCAGTACATTCATTTCGTTCATCAGCATGGCCAACTGCCCTTCTTCAAGGCCGTTCGACTGCTCACCGACCGATTTCCGGGAAGGCGATTCATTACAGGCCATTGGAACAGTGGCAGCGCTCGGGAAACCCCTAAAGGCGGGGAGGTCTAACTCCAGGACGGGAGCCCTGTCCGCGGCGACTTCTCCGTGAGCAGGGCGTCGCGCAGCTGAACCCGACCGGTGATGCCCAACTTGCGGTAGCTGCTGGTCAGGTGAGTCTCGACGGCCCGGGGCGTGACGAAGAGCGCCTGCGCGATCTGGTGGTTCGTATGCCCCGTGGCCGCCATCCCGGCTATCTGGTACTCGCTGGCTGTGAGCGGCTGCCGTTCCTGCCGCTGCCCACGTCGCGGCCGGGCACCGGTCGCGCGCAGGGCCGCTCTGGTCGTTTCCGACAGGGCGGTTGCGCCGCACTCTTCCGCCAGGTCGAACGACCGGCGCAGTGTCTTACGTGCCGTTCGCGTGTCGCCCGCGCGCAGTTGCGCCGCCCCGAAGTCGTACAGCGCCTTGGCCAGTTCCAGCGGTGCGGGGGAGTCCTCCAACTGGTCCACGGCCTGGCCGAGCAGGTCGAATCCGGCGTCGCCGCCCGTGACCAGGCCCAGATGTCGCAGGCTGACCCCGATCACGCGTGCCGTGCCCCAGTTGCGCGAAAGACGAAGCTCCTCGGTGGCCATCTCGACGGCCTCATGTTGTTTGCCCAGGGCCGCGTACGCGAGCGCGGCCTGCGACCGCCAGGCGGTCACCGCCGGGTTCACCAGTCCCGCCGCGTCCTGGCGTGCGCCGCAGTAGAGCAGGGTTTCCAGCGCGGCCTCTGTGTCTCCGGAAACGAGCTGCCAGCGGCCCCGGGCCAGCAGGAACGGCCCGCGGTCCCACACCGCGTCGGGGCTGTCGTGGCGGCTGTTCGCCTGCAGCACCTCTCCCGCCGCTCGGAGGTCCCCCAGCTCGATCAGGTTGTTGACGATGAGGGCTGCTATCGGAAGGGCCGAGTAGCCGATGTCGGGGGAACGGTCGAACAGAGCCTGCGCCTGCATCAGCGCGTCCACCACCCGCCCCTGTCGCGAGGCCGTCGAGGCCTTCCCGTACGAAGCACCGATGGATATGCGCTGGGCCCCGCAGCGCATGGCCTGGTCGCTCAACTGGTCATACCAGCCGACGGCTTCCTGCAGCCGGTCGGTCGTGATCAGCCCGAGGGTCGAGAGGGCGAACAGCATCTCCGTCGGCCCACTGAGATTGATACCACCGCGCAACGCACGGTCGGCCAGTTCGTTGGCGTGCGCGGCGCTCTGGTGGCCCGCCATGGCGTGGATCAGCGAAGCCGCCAGCACCGCGCGCTCGCCCGGAGTGTCCCCGCGCAGCGTGGCAGGGGACACGCTCTCGATGAGCGGGCCGACCAGCTCGATCGTGCTCTGGTCCTCGTACGCCACCTGGATGAGCTGTGCCTTGAGATGGAGCAGCAGTTCGCGCTGCGGGCCGTTCTCCGGTGGGTCTCCGAGACCGGCCACCGCCTGCTGGAGCACCGTGACGGCCTCCGGGCCGCGCTGTGTCATCTGCAACGCGGCGGCGAGCATCGCCGAGACCCGGCCGCGGGCCGCCGGATCCTCGATGATGAGCAGGCTCTCGCGCAGTCGGCCCACCGCGGACTGTGGCACGAGCATCAGTTCGTCGGTGCCGAGCTCGACGAGGACTGCTGCCCGCTCGTACTCGGACAGCGGTTCGTCCAGAGCCCGTTGCAGATAGCGGACCGCGGCGTCGGGCGCGCCACGGTGCCGCGCGACGCGCGCCGCATCCTTCAGCACCTCGGCCGGCCAGCTCCCCGCCCCGGGCTCGCAGTGCATGAGGTGCGCGGCGACCTGCTCGCTGGAGGCGCCTTCCTGGTGGAGGATGCGGGCGGCCCGCACGGAGCCGGCGGCCAGGTCGTCGGGGGTCATCGTGCCCTCGATGATGGCGGTACGGATCAGCGGGTGCCGGAATCGCGTCGGGGAGTCGTCGTGCAGTACGCCGATGCGGCGCAGCACCAGCTCGTGACTGGCCACCTCGGACGCGCCGAGCCCGGAGAGTGCCGCGGCGACGCGGGTGGGAGTGTCGTCGCCGAGAATGGCCAGGGCGCGGGCGAGTTCGACGGTTTCCCGGGACTGGCGCCCGACGCGGTGGAGCACGGTGCGGGCGAGGACGTGCCCCCGGAATTCCTCCACGGCCTCGATGTGCTCCGCGTAGGGGGGCACCCCGTTGTCGACGAGGGTGCGCAGCAGCTCCACGAGCAGAAGGGGGTTGCCCTCGGAAGCCTGCTCGCAGGCACGGCAAAACGGGTCGTCCGCGTCGCCGTCCGTGGCAGCGCGCACGAACACGGCAACCTCCGGGCCGGTGAGCGGCGAGAGGGGGATGACCCGGCAGTCGGGCTGGGTGGCGATCTCCGTGAGCTGGGCGCCGGTGGGGTGGTCCTCACCTGTCCGCTCTGTGAGGACCAGCAGGACGGGCAATCCCTCGATGCGGCGGGTGATGTAGGAGATCCAGCGCAGCGACGGCGCGTCGCACCAGTGGGCGTCGTCCACGACGATGACGAGCGGGCCGCGGGCTGCCAGATGGATGAGGAACCAGTACAGACCGTGCAGCAACGCGAACGAGGCGTCGCTGCGCACCGGGCCAGCCTCCGGACTGCCGTCGTCCGCGCCCAGCGTCCGGGCAGCGAGCTCCGCGGGCCCGGCCAGCAGCTCTGCGCGCTCCTTCGCGTCGGCGTCGGCCAGGACCGGGGCGAGTAAATGGCGTACCAGCGAGAACGCGAAGTCCGTACGCGTCTGGCCGCAGGTCGCGCGCAGGACGCGCATGCCGTTGCGGCGCTCGATGCGGACCCAGGCATCCACGAGCGAGGTCTTGCCGATGCCGGCCCCGCCCTGGACGACAGCCACACCGGCGCGGCCGTCGCGCGCGTCGGCGGCGAGGCTTCGCAGGACTGTCAACTCGGCATCCCGGCCCAGCAGCCCGTCGGTACTGCGTCCGTCGGAGCCCGGGGAGTGCTGAGTCGATTCAGCCATAGTCGCCGCCGTTTCTGCATCGTCCCCCTCGGAACGCCACGCTGCGCGCCGGGGCAGGTGGCGACCACCCTAGTTGCAGTGGGTGTTCGACTGGTGGCGGGAACGAGAATTCGGCGGCCCCCTGGCGGGACCGGTGACCGCCGAGGGCGGCGTCGGCCTGCTCAGCGGGGAGGCGTCACCTCGGTCCCGGGAGCGGCCAGGGCCTCGGAGAGGTGGCTGCCGCCTCGTCCGCGGTGGAGTTCGGGCAGGTGATCACGACGGGCGGCCGGACACAGCGGTGGAGGCGAAATGGTCGCTGAGCAGCCTCATGACCTCGGTCTGCTGATGGGTGAGGTAGAAGTGCCCTCCCGGCAGGACCTGGAGATCGAATCCGCCGCTGGTGTGATCTTCCCAGGCCAGTGCTTCCTCGAGGGAGGTCTTCGGGTCCTCGTCCCCCACGATCGCGGTCACGGGGGAGCGCAGCACTGCCTCCGGCTCACAGCGATAGGTCTCGATCGCCCGGTAGTCGCAGCGCAGTGCCGGCAGGACCATCCGCAGCATCTCCTCGTCGCCGAGGACCCTGGCGTCCGTACCGCTCAGCTTCTTCAACTCGGCGACGATCCCGTCGTCTTCGCGCTGGTGCACGTTCTCGTCGCGGTAACGGGAGGGCGCGCGGCGCCCGGACGCGAACAGCCGCAACGGCGCCACGCCGTGGTCCTCCACGCGGCGGGCGACCTCGAACGCCACCAGTGCGCCCATGCTGTGGCCGAAGAAGGTCAGCGGCCGGTCGGTCCACGGCCGCAGAGCGTCGAAGATGTTGTCGGCCAGCTCGCCGATCGTGTCGATGCCGGCTTCCCTGCGCCGGTCCTGCCGGCCCGGATACTGCACGGCGAGTACGTCCACGGCTGGGCTGAGCGCGGAGGACACCGGGAAGTAGAAGCTCGCCGAACCTCCGGCGTGGGGGAAGCAGACCAGGCGGTCACCCGCGTCAGGAGCCGGATGGAAGCGCCGGCACCACAGACCCTCGTCCACGGAGGATGAACTCATGGGGCTGATCCGTCCTTTCCAGTAGAGCCGACGCCTCGGGAGTCGGTACGAAGCGGGCGACGGTTTGTCCCGAGCCGATCGGGAGATGCGGGCTGTTGCCCTGCACGTATCCAGGCAGTTCCGGGTCCGTGGCGCAAGGGCTGTCCGCAGGATGCGGGGTAAGTCTGGTCATTTCCCCGGTACTTCGACGACTGTCTTCGCCTTCGGTGGTCCGCTCGGTGAGCGCGACCTAGTCTCACTGTGGCCGAGCACGGCGAGTGGCTGCTCCGGGCCGGAGTCTCGTGAGGTCAGCCACCACAGGTGCACCGACGGGAGGCTGCGATGATCGACGAGTTGCTGCCGGACTCGGTCTCCGTGGCGGAGATCTTCGGCGACCCGCCGGCCGGAGCGCTTCTGAGCGAAGAGGAGTCCTTCGTCTCCCGCGCGGTCGACAAGCGCAAACGGGAGTTCGCGGCAGGCCGCTGGTGCGCCCGTCAGGCAATGGCCGGGATCGGCGCGCGGCCGGCACCGATCCTGCCGGGGCCGCGCGGGGAACCGCGGTGGCCGACCGGGGTCGTAGGCGCCATCACCCACTGCGACGGGTACGCCGCCGCCGTCGTGGCACGGCCACGGGACGTGCTCGCTGTGGGCGCCGACGCGGAGCCCGCGGGTCCACTGCCGGACGGGATCCTGGAGGCCGTGTCGTTGCCCGGGGAGCGTGCCGGTCTTCTGCATTGCCGTCGCCGCGAACCGTCGTTGCCCTGGGACCGGCTCCTGTTCAGTGCCAAAGAGGCTGTCTACAAGGCGTGGTTCCCGATGACCGGACGTCCGCTGGAGTTCGAGGACGCGTTCATCACCTTCGACCAGGACGGCGGGACCTTCACCGCACAACTGCTGGTGCCCGGATGGCGGCTCGGTGACTTCGTGCTGACCGGATTCGAGGGGCGCTGGGCCGTGCGGGCGGGCCTGGCGATGACGGCAGTCGCCGTACCCTCCGATCGCTCACGCACGGCGTACGGAGCCGGGGTCGCGACGGGGGTACGGCGCTGACAGCCTGCACACCCGACCCGGACCCAGACCTCGACGCCGACGGCCTCGGCCCAGGAGGCGAAGCCGTCGGCCGCCCTGTCCCGCGGTCGGGGGGTTACTGCGCCCTTCGTTCGGCGCCGAAGAACGTACCGAGACCCCGGCGTCCGGACACCCCGAGCTTGCGGTACACCGACGTCAGATGCAGCTCCACGGTGCGCTGGGTCACGAACAGCTCTTCGGCGATCTCCCGGTTGGTCTCGCCGGCGGCTGCCAGTTGAGCCACCTGGGCTTCGCTCGGGGTCAGCGACTCCAACCCGCTCGACGTGACGGTGCGCGGCCGGGCACCAGTGGCCAGCAGCGCGTCATTGGCCTCGGCACGCAGCACCGTGGCGCCGATCGAGTAGGCCAGATCGAGCCCTTGGCGCAGCGTCTCCCGCGCCGCCTCGGTGCGTCCGCACGCATGGAGCGCGGAGCCGTAGTCGACCAGCACGCGGGCCCGTTCGAGCCGTGCGGGGGAGTCCTCCAGGACCGACATGGCTTCCTCGAGGAGGGGAAGCTTCGCGGTGCCGCTCTCCGTTTCCGCGAGGAGCCGCAGGCCGGCGCCGAGCGCGTCGGTCAGGTTCCCCTTCCGGGCTCGTGCCACGGCGGTCTCCGCGAGCTCCCGGGCGGGTGCGAGGGCTCCCATGGCGAGGTGGGCACGGCCGGCCCAGGCCCACCAGGACGAGACGGCAGGGCTCGTCCTGGTCCACTGGTGCTGCCGTCTGCCTGCCTCCAGGAGGAACACCAGCGCCGCCTGCGGTTCGTTGTGGGCGAGCCGCAGCCGTCCCCTCGCACACAGGAATTCGTTCCACTGCCAGGTGTCCAGGCTCGTCGGCGGGAATTCCTGTGCGGCCGCCGCATCGGCGCTCGCGAGGTCACCGGAATCGATCAGCGCGTGTATCTGCGTCGCGATGGGCAGCGCCAGTGTGCGGCCCCAGGTCTCGTGCGGCACCACGTTCAGCGCCGATCTCGAGGCCGCCACCGAGTCGGACAGCGCGCCCACCCGGTACAGCGCCTCGGCCCGCAACGCCAGGCACAGGCCGTACAGCTGGTGCTGGCTCTCCCGGGTGCCGTCGAGGACCCGCTTGTAGGCGGCATCCGCCTCGTCCGACAGGCCCGCGTACAGCAGTGCCGTCGCCGCCGTGGCCAGGAAGAACGGCGAGTCGATGCCGGGCACGCTGCGCTCCAGCATCCGGCGGGCCGCGGCAGCCGACTCCGCCGCCCGCTCCTCACGTACGGCGCTGAGGCCGGCCCCGGCGGCGAGCAGGGCCCGTTGACCCGGGGAGTCGCCGGGCAGGCTGATGTCGAACGGGTACTCCGTCAGCGTCACCCCGAAGCTCTGCAGGTCTTCCGCGGAGGCCAACAGCCTCTGCCCCTTCAGAAGTCGCTGCAGATCGCCCGTGACGTCGTGGACCGTCGACGCCTGCTCGGCGAGCAGGCGCACCGCCTGGAGGGACTGCTCACTGCGGATCAGGCCGGTGGCCAGTGAGCTGAGCAGGAAGAAACGTGGCAGCGGTTCGTGCACGTACTCCAGGGCCGACTGCAGATGGCGGACACTGGCCTGAGGGTCCACTCCCGCCTCGGCCAGCCCCAACTCCACCAGTACGGCCGCGTCCTCGGGCACCTGCACCTGCTCACGCAGGCAGTGCCGCAGCAGATCCACGGCCAGCGCGGGGGCGCCGCGGACCGACGCCTCGCGGGCGGCCTCCCGCAGCACGGTGACCGCCCATTCCTCGGTGGCCGGCAGAGCGGTCATCAGGAGGTGGCCGGCCACCTGCTCGGCGCGCGCCCCCGCGTCCAGCATCAGGCGGGCGGCGCGCTGGTGCGCCTCCGCGCGCTCCTCCGGCGGTATGTCCGCCACGATGACTTCCCGGATCAGGCCGTGGTTGAAGGACCATGTCCGGCCGTCGTCGACCTCCGAGACCAGGCCGTTGGACTGCAGTGCCTGCATCGCGGCGAAGTGTGTCGCGTCATCGAGCCCGGCCAGCCGTGCGCATACCTCCGTCATGGCCTCGTCACCCATGACGGCCATCGCGCGGGCCGCTGCCACGGCGGACTCGGGTTGTCGCCGCAGGACGGATCGGATCGCCTCGTTGAAGAACGCACCGTCGTGGGCGGTGACATACTCCAGGCCGCCGACGCTCGGCGGCTGGCCGCCGAGCCGCAGTACGGTCAGCAGGGAGTGGACGAGCAGGGGGTTGCCACCGGTGATCGCCAGGCACGCGTCGTGGAACTCGTCGTCCGCCTCGTGGTCGAAGACGGTCTTCACCAGCTGGGCGACCCCGTCGGCGGTGAGCGGACCGGGACGCAGGACCCGGCAGAGCGGCTGTCCGGCGATGTCGTCGAGGAGCGCGGCGTCGGTCGGCTCGTCGCCGGTGCGCCGGGACAGGGCCAGCAGGATGGGGAGCCCTTCGATCCGCCGGGCGAGGTGGGTCAGGAAGCGCAGCGAGGCGAGATCGGCACAGTGCGCGTCATCGACGACGATGACGATCGGCGCCTCATCGGCCAGGTTGCAGGTGAACCAGTACAGCCCGTGCAGAACGGCGTACGACACATCCTCAGTCAGGGGCATGACATCACCCTGCAGCGCTTCGGTGCTGAGCGCCTGCGCGGCCGTGCGGGCACTGCCGGCCAGCAGCTGCGCCAGCTGTGGTTCGTCGAGTGTGGCGAGCAGCGGCTCGAAGAGCTGCCGCACCACACCGAAGGGGAAGTCGCGCTCAAGGGCGTCGCAGCGTGCTTCCAGCACGCGCAGACCCTCGACGTGGGGTGTGGACGCCAGCCGGCGCAGCAGCAGACTCTTGCCTATGCCGACGGAGCCCTCCAGCAGGGCGATACCGCCTGACCCTGCGCGGGCGTCCCGTAGGAGGGAGGAGAGGACGGACATTTCCAGCTCGCGGTTGACGAGAGTCAACTGATCCCGCTGGCATTCGCACGTTCCGATCGGCATCCCGTCGGTCATCGGGAGTCTCCTGTCCGCTACTGTGCCCGGCACGGCCGTGCCGAGCGGTCCCCGGATGGCATGCGTGCCCTGTTCGGGTCAACTCGGGCGCGCGCGTTCTCTGTTCCGCCGGCTGGGGCACAAGATGCTGAATGCCGGCAGCAAGGGGTGGGGCCCGCACGGGGACGTAGCGCCGTCGCCCGGGGCAAGGCCGCTCTGTACTGTGCCGAGGTCATCTGGGCCTGGCCGGAACCAGCCACACCAGAGTCACCCCTGTGTGGCCGGCCTGTGTCCGGGAGGACTTCGGCGCGGTGCGCCACGTTCACTGGGCGCCGTTGTCCGGTCGGATTTCGCCAGGAAGAGCAGTGCCCCGAGGCATACGACCCGCGCGGGCAGGTCAATACCCCGCAATGCTCCCGGCACCTGACGATGCATGTCGGTCATGAAAGGCGCCCCCCATCAGCATCGCGCGCCACATCTGATACGACCTTAGCCCGATCCCCCGTTCGGCAGTGGGCCTTGTGCACAACGGAGGCCGGGCACACTGTGTCGACGGCACATTTGCACTGCCGTCAGAGGTGTCATCCGGTACGGCATCGAAGTGTCGATGGCGCGTGTCGCTCCAGATGTCCCGGAATATGGACTCGAAAGGGGTCTGGTGGCCGCGCATTCTTCACTCTTGGGCGGTGCTCCCCGAACATCCTTCAGTGCTGCGTCTGGCCTGGCCTGCTGACGCCGACGACAACAACACCGCACAGTGTGGCTTCTCAGGTGTTCAACAGTGTGTAGCAGGCGACATGGAGGGCGAGCCGCTGATCGGGCGACTCGAGGTCCACCCCGCAGGCCCGGATGCGCTCGATCCTGCCGAGCATGGTGTTGCGGTGCAGGCCGAGCCTGGCGGCGGCCTGGCCGGTCGAGCCCCCGCAGTCCAGCAGGGTCGCCAGCGTGGTGATGAGGACATCCGCCTTCGGGTCCGCGATCAGATCGGCGAGCAGCACCCGCGCCGCCGTCGCGACATCCGCCACCGGCAGGCAGGCCAGGACCGCGCGGGGGCCCAGATCGGCGTACAACTCGATGGGTCCGCCACCCAGTTGCCCGGCCGCGGCCGCGGCCAGCTCCGCCTCGCCCACGGAACGACGGATACCGTCCATGCCTTCGCCGACCCGGCCGATGCCGACGGCCAGGGGGATGGGGAGGCGTGCTGAGGCCCATTTCCGCCCGACTTGCTCCGCGACCTCGCGCGGCTGCACCGCCTCATCGGTGAACCAGGCCACCCAGCGGTTCCCCCGAGGCACGATCGGTGCGTACGGGAAAGCCTCCTGCCAGGCAGCGACCACCACGGGGACGGCCGCTTCGAATGCGGACGCGTCCGGATCAGCGGGCCGCAGGGCCACGGCGACATGGGTCCCCTCGACGCGCCACCCCGCTTCGCGAGCCAGTTGTCGGGGGTCATTCGTCGCGTCATCCCCGGAAGGCGACCCGGCACCGTCAGCGCCGGGCGCCGAGTGGGCACCCCGCAGCAGCGTCTCCAGCAGCAGGCGGTCCTTGCTCGCCTGCTGCGCGAGGGAGAGGCGCAGCCCGGCGACGGAGGCGACCAGTGGGGCCCGCGCCAGACGCAGGATCGTCTCGACCGTTTCCACCCAGGACGGGGACCAGGCGGCGAGCTGTGCCACAAGAGTCGCCCAGGGGCGTCCGTCGGGACCCGGTACCGCGACCCGCACCCGGGACGACTCCTCGTTGTCCGGCCGGCCGGCGGCCGACCGCCCGACGAGCAGATGCCCGTCCTCTGTGATCAGTGCGGCGCTCACCCCCGGCACCTCCGTGTTGATCACTCCGATGATGTCCCGCAGACGCCCGTGCTCGCCGAAGAGGACGGCGCAGCGCGCCATCAGGCGGGCCCGCGCAGCTTCGGTGTCCGCGATTGCAGCCGCCAGCTCCAGCGCCTGCTGCGCCGGGTCGGCCACGGTGAAGAGGGGAATCCGCAGCCGCTCGGCGAGCTGGATCGTCGAGCTGGTCACGGTGATCTCGGCCGGTGCCACGACGCACGCGGCGTTCCGTTCCCAGGCGTGGCGCAGCACCGACTCCAGCGCCCAGATGCCATGCGCCGCCGCCGGGTGCACGACCAGCGCCGTGTTCGGCTCGCACCGCTGCGCCTTCTCCAGCTCGGAGATCAGGAGCACCCCGGTCACCGGCCGGTCCAGGTAGCGAGTGGCGAAGGAACCTGCCCGCGCCAGGGGACCGCAGCGCACCAGCTCCGCCACGGTCAGCGGCTCGGACGAGCGGCTGCGGTTCACCGCGAACCATCCTCGGTGGGGTGACGTACGGGGATACCGAACGCGCGCGGTCCGGCCAGAGCGAGCCCGGCGGGCGTATGCCACATCGGCGCCGCGGGTACCACGAGTACGTCCACATCGTCGGCAACGGCCACCCACTCCAGGCCGACGATTCGCAGCTTCTGACGGTCGAACAGGCACAGGTGATCCGGCACCGCGGCAGCGACCGCCCCGTCTGTCAGCGCGAGCAGCAGCTCGTTCTGCGCCTCGAGGCGGACGATCCGGTCGGTCCCGCCATGCTCGGCCACCACGATGGTGCTCGGCATGGACGGGTAATGACGTGTGCCCTCCGATCGGGTGGCGCGCTCGATCTCCACGACCCGGCCGCTTGCCAACACGCCCGCACCCACCGTCCTGGCCAGGCCGCCGAGCAGCGTCCGGCGGTCGGAAGCCGTGGTCAGGATCTTGCCGGCCCGCATGATCCGGCTTGTGGAGCCCAAGATAGCGGCCCGGCTCAACTGCCCGGCGGTCGCGGGGTACATGGCACAGATCATGAAACCGCCCGAGGCGTCCACGACACCGCGCAGCAGCGGATCCGCCCGAGCCGAGCCGGTCTCCAGCACCACCACATCGCCGGTCTGGCTCACCGCTGCGAGCGGCGTGACCGGAAGCCCGGCGAGCGCGTACGTCGTCTGGTGGATCAGCGGCAGGATCCGCCCCATACCGTCGCAGTCGACCAGCGGAAGCCCGAGCGCGGCCGCCGCGGCGATGGGGAAGAGGGCGTTGGGCCCGGCCGCGTTGAGTGACACCAGGGCGTCTATCCTGCGGCCGACACGCGCCTCCAGGGCACGTACCGCCAACACGAACTCGTCCCCGCATGGGGGAAGTTCGATCAGCGGGGCGAATCCCCCGACGGCGCCCACCGAGGCACACAGCGCGTCGGGCGGGAGGTCGTCGATGCCGACCAGCGACACCGGGCCGTGCTGCTGGAGCAGCTCCTCGACGCAGACCGTGACCCCGTCCACGCCTGCCGCGCCCGTGGCCGAGCACATCAGCTGGTTGCCGGCCACCATGGCGGGCAGATCCTCGGCCGATATCCGTACCGGTTTCGCCGGAGCGATCGCCGTGTCGTCGTTCACCGCTCGTCCTTCGGCTCGGGCCTGCTGCTCGCACGTACTTGCAGCCGATAGAGGCTGGCGCGGAGGTAGCCGACCACCGTGGCCGACGATCTGACGATGCGCTCACTCCCCGGGCTGGCGCCGTTCGCCGCGACCAGGGTGCATGCCTGCTGTTCGGCCCGTGTCTGCAGCTGATCGAGCTCCTCGGTGCCCCGGACCGCGACCAGCAGGTCGAGCCAGGCGCCCGGTTCCGTGCAGGCAGCGCCGACGGCGCTGAGGTCGGCACCCGGATCCACCAGCACCGGCACCTTCCCCGCGGCGCCGTGGATCTCCTTCGCGACGTGCGACCCGCCCTCGTCGAGCACGGCGATCACATCCGTCGTACGGCGGCTGTGGTCGTTGAGCAGGGTGGCGAGGTCGGATGCCCCGTCCACCCGGCTCGAGGTGAGCACGGGCTGCGGTGCGGACATCCGTACGCCGAAGATCCCCGGGAGGTCGGACTCCACGTGGGGCAGGCCCTCGCGTATCTGCCCCATGGCGATGCCCGACGCGCCGGTCAGTACGACCAGCGCGTCCGCGCTGCCGGACAGTGTCGCCGCTCCGATCAGCGCGGTCGCGCCGCTCGCGGTCAGCCCGGAGACGGGGGACCGGCGCAGCCGTTCGGCGGGCACCCGGCCGCCGTCCCCCGTCGCGAACCAGCAGGACGTCCGGCCGGAGCCGAGTGACCTTGTGGCGCGCTCGCTCCGGCCGACCAGCTCCTCGGCCACATTCAGCAGCGCCGCGTTGACCACCGTCGTCGCCTCGCGCTCGAGCAGCCCCAGGCCTCCGGCCTCGTGCGACAGGCACAGCCGCAGGTCGGGGCAGCGCTCCAGCAGCCGGGCCGCGACGGCTTCTTCGTGGGTGGCCAGTGCGGCCGCCCCCGTCGCGGTGATCGCCAGTGTGGTCAGCCCCGCCGACCGGGCGCTGTCCGCGCACCGGTCGGCAGCCGCCAGGTCGAGGTCGGCGAGTTCGTTGCCGAACAGGTCGTGTCCACCGATGACCGTGTCACGCCAGGCGACCAGTGCCCCCACCAGCGGCGCAGGATGTCTGCGGGCTCCCGAGAGGCTGCTGCGGGGTACGACTCGCACCGCTGCCACCGACTGGGCACGCAGGCGGCGTATCACCGTTGTGGAGTCGGAGCCCGACAGGGTGCCGGTCGCCGCAGCCTGTTCGAGAGAGGCTTTGAATACGGCGGACACATCCCAGGTGACCGAATCGACGGCGGCCGGAGCCGCAGCGCTCAGTTCGTGAAGCAGGGTCGCCAGCGGCTCCGTCCAGACCGTGGCGAGCGGAACCGAGGCCGAGGTGAGGACGCGCTCCTCGTCCACGAGCGCGGCATGCGCCCGCGAGGGAGTCAGCCGGATCCCGATGCGCATGCGGTCTCCCAGGCGTTCTCGGCGGGCGGGCGGGCGGGCGGGCGGGCGGGCGGGCGGGACGGGGCCGGTGCCCGGCGGACGGGCAGAGGGGTGTCCCTTCGGCGGGGTCGCCGCCCGCGTCGTTTTGCGGGGGCGAGCCCACCACATCCTGCCCGAAGAGCGCAGAAAGGGGGATGGTCAGTACGCAAGCGTCGATCGAGGGCTACCTCTTCGGCAGCCGATATCGAGAAGCGACCGCCCGTGCGCAGTCCGCGCCGCACACCGGCCCCGCGAAGACTGGGCCGTCCTCGCGGAGCCGGGTGCGCCTGCGGCCGGATATGTACGGTGCCGGCCGCGCCGCCGTCCCAGCTGCTCCGGCCGCCGGAGGGGGGTGTCCGGACCATGAGCAGCAGCATCAGCGGCATCCCCATCTTCGCCGGACTCCTGCTGGGGAAAACCCCATACCCAGGAGCGGTCTACTGGTGGGGAGTTGCGCGGGCGGCCGCCGGGCGCTGCGCGGGGGTGTCCGGCCTGCGACCGCGCCGGTTGTCGGCGTCCTTGACGAACTCGGAGAGGACCCGGGGCGGCCAACTGCCGACCGTGAGCATGCCCATGGAGTGCGCCCGCGCGACCAGCGCGGCGCGGTTGGGCGCCTTGAGCCTGCGCAGCATCAGGCCGACGTGGTACTCCACGCCCTGCCTGCTGAGGTAGAGCCGGGCGGCGAGCTGCACCGTGGAGGCACCGCTCGCGACACCCTCGAGTATCTGTGCGTCGAGCTGGGTGAGCAGCTGTTTGCGCTGGGCCGGCGCGTCATCCTGGCCGACGGGGGAAGCCGACTCGTCGTCGGGCCGGACGACCACCACGAAGGACGGTGCCTGTTCGGACTCGCTCCGCACTGCTACGCCGGTGATCTCGCCCGAGAAGGGCGCCGCCTCGCTCCGGATCCCCACCATGCGTTCCACGAACCGTGCGCGGCGTCCCTCGGACAGGCGGGCGAAGTGCCGGCTCAGCAGCCCGGGAGCGCTGGGGTGAAGAAGCGAGTAGAGGCTGCGGCCACACATGTCGGTGGCGTCGCGGCCGAAGAGCCGAAGAAAGTCCGCGTCGGCGGCGACGATCGCCAGCGAGGCGTCGAGGCTGGCCATACACGCCCGGTGGTGCTCGGGTGAGCGCCGCCCCACCCCGAGGGTGGGTTGGTCGGGCGCGCCGGCGGTGTGGGGGGGTGCGGCGTGAGGGGCCGCCGCAAGGGTCATCGGGTCCGCGTAATGGTGGGTCAAGGGAGCTACCGTCTTTCTGCGGTCGGCGCACCGGGAAATCTGACAGATCGGATGAGGCATTTGGTCTCCCCGCTCCGTCAATGTCTGGAGCGAAGTGCCTTTCTGTGCAGTGGTATTCCGCGGACCAGAGCGTAGGAACGCCGCGTCCCGAGAGTCAACGAGACATGTGCTAATGAGCAAAACACTGTGGTGTCTCGGTGCGATGGTTCGGTCCCCGTTGCGGGGTTCGGTGCAGTGGTTCGGTATCAATACGGTGGAGTAGTAATAACTCTTTGTTGCGACCGGATTACAGGAGAGGGGATCGAGGTGCCGCAGTGGAGCCTTGGTGGTATCGCAAAGGGAGACGCTGCGCACAGCTGCAGTGGAACAGCGGGGACGCCCGATGTGATTGCTAACTGGTCAGTAAGATTACTGTCCGGTCAGTAACAGGTGGCCGTCCAGGGAGAGTTGGACTCCCGGTCGAGTTCCTGCAATGACGCGGCGAGAACTGACCGACCTTTGATTGACATCTTCCGGTAACAATTCGTCAGATGCTTTTCCACGGCGCGGCATGAGATGTTCAGGTCGTCGGCGATCACCTGGTTCGTCAGCCCCGAGGCGGCCAGCTCGGCAACCCTCCGCTCCGCGCGGGTCAGTCGACCGCGCGGGGCTCGGGTGCTCGGCGCCGCCTCAGCGAGGCGCGCCTCCGTGCGCCGGGCCAGCCAGGGGACGTCACACTCGACGGCTTCCGCGTACGCGCGGTCCAGAGCCGCCCTGCCACGGACGTCGGCCGGGCCGCACCGCTCGCCGAACTCCAGCAGGGCCAGGCACAGTTCGTAGCGGTTGGCGGACAGTTCCAGCACGTCGACCGCCTCCAGCAGCACATCAGTGCTCCCCGGGCCCTCGACCATCCGGCTGTGCACGCGCAGGGCCCGGCCGAGAGCCGCCGGCGCGCCCCAGGCACTAGCCTGTTCCAGCTCCTGGGCACTCAGCTCCGCGGCCTGTTTCCGGTCGCCGAGGCGAAGGTGCACGAGCGCGGCGGACGACGCCCAGGGGAGCAGTACGGGATTGCACCAGCCGAGCTGTTCAAGACAGTGACCGACATCGAGGAAGTGGGAGATGGCAGTGTCCAGATCACCCTGCCGGGCTGCGCTCTTCGCCCTCAGCATGGTGAGCGCCGACCACAGGTACGGTTCCTCCGCGGCCCGGTACCTGCCCGCGAGCAGCCACTCGGCGAGCTTGGAGTCCCGGGTGTGGATCGCGACCGACGCGAGGGCGATCGCCGAGACGGTGAAGACCTCCTTGTGCTCCGCCCCAGCCAGTTCGTAGGCCGCGATCGCCCGCTCCTTCGCCTCCGTGACACGGCCGCGGGCCAGTGAGACGAGCGCCTGCTCGGTGCCGATCAGCGCCTGTTCCAGGGGCGTTTGCCGCCCGGCCGCGTTCTGCTGGGCCGCGTCGAGCCAGGAACCGAGGGTCTCGATGGAGTCCGCCGCCACGAGGTTCGTCACCACCATGGGCAACGTGGTGTGCACATACGCGGGGAAGGCCGGCTCGCGTTCCAGGATGCGGTTCGCCAGCCGCGCCACCTCCTGTGCGGGCAGCGCGTTGGCGAATGTCGCGGCCCCCAGCAGCGTCGCCAGTAATTCCCGCTCGGCCCGGGTGCCGGTGCTCGGCTCGGGGCCCAGACCGTCGAGCCGAGCCACGGAATCGGCCAGCTGCGCAGGGACCGACAGGGCGGATTGCCTGATACGGGCCTCAAGGCGCAGCGCCAGCTCACGGTCGGGCCCCCGCAACCGGTCGGGCCCCAGAGCGTCCGCCACCTCGCGCAGCAGCTCATGGACGGGCCGCACCGTCGAGGAGAAGGCGGTCGGCGCCAGTCGCACCACGGCCTGGGCACGCTCCACCGGTTCATCGAGCAGCGTTACAGCCTGGGCGATGTGCCGTACGGATGCGGAGGGAGCGAAACTCCGCTCCGCCGTGGCCAGATCGACCAGCAGCTTCGCCCGGTCGCTGCCCGGCGAGCCGCCCAGCAGCGCCCGCCGCAGATAGCGGGCGGCGGCCTCGGGTGCGCCCCTGCGCTGCGCGGCGTAGGCCGCTGAGCGCAGCACCTCGGCGGCCCATGCGTACCTCGGTGCGGTGAGCGCCATGAGATGCCTCGCCACCTGCTCGGACGGTCGGCCTGCCCGGTACAGCAACTCGGCCGCGAGCGCGTGCATGGTGGTCCGTTCAGCCAGGGGCATGCCCTCTTCCACGGCCTCCTGCACGACGGGGTGTACGAATCGGGGGCGTCGCCGGTCGGTCGTCAGGCCGAGCGAAGAAAGGTGCCGGAGGGCTTGATCGCGTTCGACCGTGTCCAGCTCGGCCAGCCTGCTCAGCAGCTCCAGGTCCGCGTCGTCGCCGAGCACGGCTACGGCCCGCGCAATTCGCCTGACCTGCTCCGATTGCGCGTCCAGGCGCAGCAGTAGCCGGTGCCGCAGCGGTGAGGGCCGGAGCGCGGCGGCGGCTTGCGCATGCTCCGCGGTCGGATGGAGGCCCCTGGACGCGGCGTCCGCCAGAAGGGCCCCGAGGAACAAGGGGTTGCCGCCGGAGGCCGCGTGGCAGGCGATGACGAACGCCTCTTCCGCCTCTTCCCGGTAGTGCCGCCGGATCAGCTCGCGAGAGTGGTCGAGAGTGAAGTTCCTTGGGCGCAAGGCGTGCGTGGCGTACCCGATGACGCCCTGGACGGCCTGATGCTCGGTGAGCGTGTCGCCCTGGCGGACGGCGCAGACGAGCAGGACCGGCATGGAAGCCAGCCGCCCGCCCAGGTGCCGCAACCAGTGGAGAGTCGCGGGATCCGCCCACTGCAGTTCGTCGACGAGCATGAGAATCGGATGGTCGCGGCCGATGTTCTCAAGGAGCGCGGTGAGGCCGCACAGGACGGGCCTGTCCGGTTGCGCGCCGCCGAGCCAGCCGGCGTCGAGTGCGGTACGAGCAAGTCGCGCAGGCCCCGAGGTCCACCGCGCCAACGTCTCCCATGAGGCGTGCCGCAGTGCCGGTTCCAGGAGCTGGCGGGCGACCCCGAGGGAGAAGTCACGCTCCATCGGAGCCGCGCTCGCCCGTAGGCGTACGAAGCCCTGAGCTGCACCGACTTCGCCGATGGCGTCGATGAGGGCTGATCTGCCGATGCCCAGTGGGCCGCTGACCAGCATCAGAGCGCCCCGCCCAGTCCGCGCGGTGCGCATGGCGGCGGCCGCCAGGCCCAGCTCGGCCTCCCGGTCCAGCAACATCAGGTTCAGATCCCTCCAGACCGCGAGGTTATGTCGCAGCGGTGCATGCGGAGCGTGTCCACCCTGTGTGCGCAGTGTGGGGACGACAGGAGGGCCGCGCAAGTCCGATGTATTGAACCGGGCACCATGGCGCGCGAAATCCACAGGGCGTACATGGATACGGGCACGGCACCGCGATGATGCGGGCACGACTGGCAGGTGGGTCCGGAAAGACGGAACTGCGGACAGCCAAGTTCTTTGGCGCTTCCCGCTGCTTCACCAGCCAAATGGAGTGTGCTGCAGGGGTGTTTCTTCGCTCTGCGCGCCAAGGTTGCCCACGAGGTTCGGCGAAGCCCATTGGAGGGGTGGCGAACTCTTCGTGCGGGCATTAATCCGTGAGCGGCCCTCCCGCCCCCGGAAGGGTCGTACGAAACGCCCGACGGCCGGATTGCCAGGGAGAATTGAGGGGCGTTCAGCATGAATTCTTCGTGGGGATGCATGCGTAGTGATGCCCCGGCTCCGAGCGGCGCCCGCGTACTGCGGATCACGCGGCGACGGCAATCAGAATTCCGGCTTCAGGATTACTGAGGCGCAAACGGTGTGACCCATGATGCGCACGAAACTCGGGTGCGGGGCAACGCTCTTGAGGAAGATCTGAGGGTCCGCTTTTGCCGGGAGGGTTGTCGGCGGCGGCTTGTGGTCGGTCAGATCGGGCGCGCTGGGGGGTGGGAACGGGCGGTCGTGTCCTCAAGGCCCCACTCCTGTCTGGCTGTCTGACAAGTTCAGGAGTCATCGTGGAACCTGGGGCAGGAGGTGTCAAGCGCATCGCCAAGCCCGCGTCGCAGGAGGGCGGCCCGCCGGCTCCCGGACGTCAGGTCTGCGTCAGGGTGCCAGGTCCAGGGAAAACCCCAGTGCGAACGCCCGCAGAATCGATGTCAACGCAAGGAGCGCACATGACTTCGGCACGCCAGGACGACCCGGTACCGGAAGGGAGGAGCGGCGACGTCACCGCTTCCCCGGGCGGGACGTTCGGGCGGACCATCCTGTTCGACGTGGCGCTTCCCGTCGGGCTGTATTACATCCTGCGTGCGTTCGGCCTGAGCGAGTTGGTGTCCCTGCTCCTCAGCGGAGCGCCGCCTGCCCTGCACACCGTGCAGACGATGGTGAGGCACCGCAAGGTGGACACCATCGGGCTGTTCGTCCTCACCGTCGTGGCCGCCGCCGCCGTCGGCTCCCTCATCAGTGGCGACCCGCGTCTGGCGCTCGCCCGGAGCGGCTGGATCACCGGCCTGGCCGCACTGTGGATGCTCGCCACCCTGACCTTCAAACGGCCCTTCACCTACCGGGCTCTGGAAGCGCTTGTGTCCGGCAGGGCGCAACTCCTCGACCGGCTGTGGTGCACCACTCCGCTCTTCCGCAGGGTGTGGCGGGGACTGACGTGGCTGTGGGGCCTGGGGCTGATGGTGGACGCCGTGCTACGCGTCGTCTTCGCGTACACCCTGCCCGTCGACACCGTCCCGGCGCTCGACGGCGCCCTGTACGCCGTCACCTATGTCGTCCTGCAGGTGATCACGCAGATCGTCCTGGTGAGAACAGGCACCCTCCGGATGATCTTCGGGGAAGCGGGCGACGACGAGCCGGACCGCGAGGAGGCACGTCCGGACCGGGCGCCCGGTTCCGGCACCGGAGACACCGCCTGAACACCGCGCCACGTGGGAGGACAGTCGGCGCGGGTCATACGCTCACGCCGCCGGCAGTGACGCGTAGTACGGCAGGTAGGCGTCCAGTATCCGTTCCAGGTAGCCGGCGCCGACGCGTTCCGCGCCGAAGCCCGGTACGAGCTTTTCCAGCTGCTCCGTCGACACCAGTGTGCGCGCCACGCTTCCCTGAGCCGGCACCAGTACCCGCATGGGGGTGAGGCCGAGACGCTCCTCGATGCCGTCCACCAGCCGATCCACCGGGACGGGCGTTCCGGACACCACATTCAGGGTGTCGCCCTCTGCGCCGTCCTCCAGCAACCGCCCGGTCACGTACACCAGATCGCTGACGTCCAGCAGATCGCGGTAAGCGCTCTCGTAAACCGTGACGGAACCCGACTGCACCTGCCGGGTCATCGCGGGCAGCAGTTGATGCGCGCGCTGGTGACGGCCAACGAGATGGCTGACCCGAAGGATCAGATGCGGCACCCCCGCCGACCGGATACTGGACTCGAGCGCCAGCTTGTGCCGGCCGTACGCCGTCGGCGGGAAGAGCGGCCCGTCCTCAGCGGCCGGCTCCTGCCGCGACCCGTACATCGCGAACGAGGCCGTGGAGAAGAACAGCAGCACGCGACGCTGCTCCCGGCACCGCCGCAGCACCCTGTAGAGCAGTGCCGCCTCGCGGTCGAATTCCTCCGCCGCGGTCACCGAGGTGCTCGAGACCCCGGCCGCGAAGGCGGTGACCTCGGGAAAGCTCCCGGAGAACGCCTCGGAGAGGTGCCGGGCCAAGAACCCCTTGCCGACGATGTCCATCGCTACTCCTCACCTTGGACGCTGACGTGCACAGCCCGCTCACGGATCGCGTCCACCAGCTCCATCGTGGCCACCGCCCCCGCGCGCCAGGTCGCCTCCTCCGGCGAGGCGCCGCCGCCGGCACGTACCGCCGCAGCGAACGACGAGAGGCAGCAGGCGAGTTGGTCGGCGGCCGGCAGCCGAAACGTCTCCTCGTGGTCCTGTTCCTCGAGCACCACTGAGGGCTGATAGGACGCGGGCGGAGTGAAGGCGCGGTCCACGGTGACCCGGGCGCGGCTGCCCCACAACGCGTACCGCGAGCCATACGCGTGCTCGAAGCCGAAGGTGAGACTCGCCAGCACCCCGGACGGGGAGTACACCAGCGCCTCGCCCGAGAGATCGAGCCCGTCCGAGGGCCGCACCCGCAGCGCCGCCCCTGCCACGCCGAGCCCCGGACCGAGCATCGACAGTGCGGCGCGCAGCGGGTATACCCCGACGTCGAGCAGCGCCCCGCCGCCCAACTCCGGCACATAGCGGATGTCCGAAGCCGGGAGCGGCGGGATGCAGAACGAGCTGCTGAAACCGCGCAGGTGGCCCAGCCTGCCGGAGGCCACCATGTCGCGGACGGTGTCATGCTGCGGATGGTGCAGGAACATGAAGTTCTCCCGCAGCACCAGTCCGCGGGCCTCGGCGAGCCGCACCAGCTTCTGCGCCTCGTCCGCCGTGGTGGCGATCGGCTTCTCGACCAGGACGTGCTTGCCCGCCACCAGCGCCCTCGCCGCCCACTCGGGGTGCGTGGCAGTAGGCGTGGAGATGTACACGGCGTCGATGTCCGGGCGGGCGATCAGTGCCTCGGCGTCGGCATCGGCGGAAACGCCGAACGGGTGCGCGAAGCTCTGAGCCTTCGCGTGGCTGCGCCCGGCCACCGAAACCAGGTCGACGTCCTCGTTCGCGGCCATGGCCGGCAGCACGCGTCGCCGGGCGATGGACGACGTACCGAGGACGCCGAACCGGACCGGCCCGGTTATGGGAGCGTCCTCAAGCCGACGACCAGGGTTCTGGCCTGCACGTTCAGTTGGTGGCTGTACTTGAGAAGCTCGTTGATCTGGCACAACGTCACCCAACGGAAGTCCTCGGGAGTGGCGGTCGGGAAGTCCTCGTCCACTTCGATGATCAGGTAGCGGCTCTGGGCGTGGTGGAAGCGGCCTCCTTCCTCCGACAGCACAGCATCGAAGAGCGTCCGCTCCGGGCGGCGGTCCAGTACGGCGTCCAGATACCTGGGGCGCTCCTCGGACGGCAGATGGGCGTAGCTCTCCGGGGTGCACTGGACAGTAGGACCGAGCTCCACCACATCGAGGAACCCCGGCTCGACCCGTGCGCTGAACAGAGCGTGCTGCACGCCGCGGATCCGCTTCACCAGCAGCGCGGACACCGCCGGCCCGTGCGGTTCGAGCAGTGGCTGCGACCAGGCGGGAACCTCGCGCCGGTGCGAGCTGACATCGACAGCGACGATGCTGAAGAAACGCCCGCTCTCGTGCGAGATCGCCTTCTCCGAGCGGTGCCAGCCCTCCGTCTCCCGCAGGGGCAGCGGCTCGGTGGTGATCTCGTGCCAGGCTCGCCGCCCGGTGACCCAGCTGCGGATCTCCGTATCGGAGTGCAGCCCGACACCGGCTTCCGACCCGGAATCGACCCGCCAGTCGGGGAAACAGGAAAGCACCGTACGGGCATCCATGTTGATCAGATCCGGGTGGCGCAGGAGCGCGCCGAGCTGTCCCAGAGTGAGCCAGCAGAAGTCCTCGCCCGCCTCGACCTCGGGGCCCACCTCGACCACCATGTTGCGGTTGCGCTTACGGAAGAACCACGAACCCTGTTCCGACTGGAGCACATCGGCCACGACCCGCGGCGGATCGGGGTCGATGAAGCAGTCCAGGTACGGGACGGCGGAACCGCCGTGCACCCGGGTGTAGTTGCTCTTGGTGGCCTGCACCGTGGGAGAGAGCTGCACCGCGTTGACGTTTCCCGGCTCCGGCTTGGCCTGCATCAGACAGTGCAGCACCCCGTTGATTTCGCGGACCGCGATGCCGAGGATGCCGATCTCCGGTTGGTGGATGATCGGCTGGCACCATTCGCGGACCGGCCCGTAGTCGGAGCGGACCCGGAGGCCTTCGACCGAGAAGAAACGCCCGCTGTCGTGCCGCAGGTTTCCGGTTGCGGGATCGAAGTTCCAGCCCTGCAGTTCATCGAAGGTGATGCGGGTGACCCGGAGCGCGTGCTTGCGCTGCCGCTCCTCGAACCATGAGTGGAACGCGTCGTTGCTCATCACCTCGCCTTCGGTGGCCAGGGCGGAGACGGCCAGCCGGGAGGACAGCGAGGCAGCCGGCTGGGACGACAGTGCGGAGCCGGGTGTGCGCAACAACTCCGCTGCCCTGTCCATATGCATCGCTGTGCCTCTCCGTGCTGGCGTGTGTATGACGGGGGACCCTCGCCCTGTCCCGTTGCAGCCTGCACCGGGGTGTACCGGCATTCACCTAGTCTCTGCGCCTTGTCCGCCGACGGCCGCGCGGCTATGGAGCGTGCGGTACAGCCGAGCGGTACACCGGGGCTCGGGTGCGCGAGACCCCCGGGCCGGGGGCCGGGTAGCCGGTCGGGAAGCCCTGTTCAGGGCGGTGCGGAAGTGCCCCCGCCCCGCCTAGGAGTTCCCCTAGAGCATGCCTTCGACCCCCTTTTCGAAGCCAACGCTGTGGAACGGTGACGTCAAGCCGTGACCGTGTGTCGCTTGGGGTGTTGGGAGTGCGATTGATGAACGGGTCGGAAACCGCGGGCTCCACCATTCCATCGCCGCACAGCGAACCGATCGCGGTGATCGGCCTGTCCTGCCGCTTGCCAGGGGCGGGCGACCCCGTTGCCTTCTGGGAACTCCTCCGCGAGGGCAGGAGCGCCGTCACCGAAGCGCCCCCCGACCGGTGGACCGCCGAACTCCTCGCAGAAACCGGGGTATCCGAGCCCGCACGAGGTGGATTCCTCGACGACGTCGCCGCGTTCGACGCCGGATTCTTCGGGGTGTCACCGCGCGAGGCGCAGGCGATGGACCCACAGCAGCGACTCGCCCTCGAACTCGGCTGGGAGGCCCTGGAGAACGCCCGCGTGCGCCCGGAGCAGCTCAACGGCCGCCGGGCCGGGGTGTACATCGGAGCCACCGTCGAGGACTACGCCATACTCGTGCACCAACAGGGCACCGAGGCGCTCGACCACCACACGCCCACCGGCCTCAACCGCGGACTCATCGCCAACCGCCTTTCCTACTTCCTCGGTCTGCGCGGGCCCAGCATGACCCTGGACACCGCACAGTCCTCCTCACTCGTCGCGGTCCAGACCGCCTGCGACAGTCTGCGCCGCGGAGACTGCGAAGTCGCCCTCGCGGGCGGTGTGCACCTCAACCTTGTACCTGAGAGCACCATCGCCATGGCCCGGCTCGGCGCGCTCAGCCCGGACGGTCTCTGCCATACGTTCGACGCCCGGGCCAACGGGTTCGTACGTGGCGAGGGCGGCGGCCTTGTCGTCCTCAAACCGCTCGCCAAAGCGCTGGAGGACGGCGACCACATCCGCTGCGTGATCCGCGGCGGAGCGGTCAACAACGACGGCGGCGGGGACGGCCTCACGACCCCGGACGTCCGAGCGCAGGAGGAAGTGCTGCGTCTGGCCTGCGAACGCGCGGGTGTTGGGCCCGGCGACGTCGACTACGTGGAGCTGCACGGCACCGGCACCAAGGTCGGCGACCCCATCGAGGCGGCATCGCTCGGCGCCGCTTTGGGCAACGACCCGCGACGCATTGCCCCGCTGCGGGTGGGGTCGGTCAAGACGAACATCGGCCACCTGGAGGGCGCCGCCGGGATCGCGGGACTGCTGAAGGTGGTGCTGTGCCTGGAGCACGGCCGGCTCGTGCCGAGCCTGAACTACGCGGAGCCAAACCCCGACATCGCGCTCGACGGGCTGAACCTGCGCGTGCAGACGGTGTCGGACGAGTGGTCGGCGGTGGAGGGACGGCCGCTCGTGGCCGGCGTGTCCTCGTTCGGCATGGGAGGAACGAACGCGCATCTGATCGTGGAGCAGGTGAAAGAGGCGCCGGGGCAGGCTGACGAGGGGGAGTCTTCGCCGTCGTCGTCGGGTGTTGTGGTGCCGTGGGTGGTTTCTGGGCGTTCTGCTGAGGCGTTGGTGTCTCAGGCGGGTCGGTTGGCGTCGGGTGTGGAGGGTGCTGGGCTGTCGCCGGTTGAGGTGGGGCATTCGCTGGTGGCGTCGCGGTCGGTGTTCGAGCAGCGGGCTGTGGTGGTGGGGTCGGAGGGCGATGATCTGGTCGCGGGGTTGCGGGCGGTTGCGGATGGGCGTCCTGACCCTGCGGTGACGATCGGCGGAGAATCCGGCCCGACTGGCAGCACGGTCTTCGTCTTTCCGGGGCAGGGGTCGCAGTGGGTGGGGATGGCGGTGGAGTTGCTGGATTCCTCGCCGGTCTTTGCTGCGCGGTTGGCGGAGTGTGAGGCGGCGTTGGGGCCGTTCACGGATTGGTCGTTGACGTCGGTGTTGCGTGGGGTTGTGGGTGCGCCGGGTCTGGATCGGGTGGATGTGGTTCAGCCGGTGTTGTGGGCGGTGATGGTGTCGCTGGCTGAGGTGTGGCGTTCGTACGGTGTGGAGCCTGCGGCGGTGGTGGGGCACAGCCAGGGTGAGATCGCCGCGGCGTGTGTGGCTGGGGGATTGAGCTTGGAGGACGGGGCTCGGGTCGTGGCGTTGCGCAGCCTGGCCATCCGGTCGCTGTCGGGCCGGGGCGGGATGGTGTCGGTGGCACTGCCCCGTACCGAGGTGGAAGAGCTGCTGGGCCAGTGGTCGGGGCGGCTGTCGGTGGCGGCGGTCAACGGTCCGTCGTCGGTGGTCGTTTCGGGTGATGCGGACGCCTTGGACGAGCTGCTCGGCGTATGCAGGCGGAACAAAGTCCGGGCGCGGCGGGTCGAGGTGGATTACGCGTCGCATTCGGTGCATGTGGAGTCTTTGAGGGATGAGCTGTTGGAGGTTCTGGCGCCGGTCAGTCCTCGTTCGGGTGGGGTGCCGTTCTTCTCGACGGTGACGGGTGAGTGGCTGGATACGGCGGAGCTTGATGCCGGGTACTGGTTCACCAATCTGCGCCGGACGGTGCGGTTGGAGCCCGCGGTCCGGGCGTTGTTGGCCGAGGATCACCGGGTGTTTGTGGAGGTCAGCCCGCATCCGGTGCTGACGATGCCGGTGCAGGAGACCGCCGAGGCTGCGGGCGTCGAGGCGGTGGTGTCCGGGACCCTGCGCCGGGACGACGGCGGCATGGCCCGCTTCTACACCTCGCTGGGCGACCTGTTCGTACACGGTGTGGAGGTGGACTGGTCCCCGGCGTTCGCCGCCCACCGGCCCCGGGTGGTGGACCTGCCCACCTACGCCTTCCAGCGCGAGCGGCACTGGATAAGGACCAGTGCCGAGCACCCCCGCAAGCCCGCTTCCGACGAGCCCCGTCAGCCCGCCGACGGCAAGACCGACGCCCCCGGACCGCGTCGGCCGACACTCGATCTCGTACGGGACAACGCTGCCGCGGTGCTCGGCCACCAGGATCCGTCCGGGATCAACACCGCGTGGACGTTCAAGGATCTGGGCTTCGACTCGGTGACAGCCGTGGAACTGCGCAACAGGATCAATCGCGTCCTCTCTGTGCAACTGCCGTCGACCGCGCTGTACAACCATCCCTCACCTGCTCGGCTGGCCCGCTACATCGACGCGGAGCTCATGGGCGGCACGAACGACGTCGAGCACGCATACCTCCCCGTGGCAGACGCGGACGAGCCCATCGCCATTGTCGCGATGACCTGCCGCTACCCCGGCGGCGTACGGTCCCCCGAAGACCTGTGGCAGATCCTGCGGGATCGGGTGGACGCGGTGTCGCCGTTCCCCACCGACCGTGGCTGGGATCTCGACGGGCTGTACGACCCCGACCCCGAACGCTCGGGCACGAGTTACGTACGCGAGGGCGGGTTCCTCGACGCCGCGTCCTTCGACGCCGGATTCTTCGGGATCTCGCCGCGCGAGGCACTGGCCATGGACCCGCAGCAGCGGCTGCTCCTGGAGACCTCCTGGGAGGCGCTCGAGCGGGCGGGCATCGACCCGACATCGGTACGCGGCAGCCTCACCGGAGTGTTCGTCGGCGCCATGGCTCAGGAGTACGGCCCCCGCCTGCACCAGGCCGGCAAGAAGGTCGAGGGCCACGTCCTGACCGGAACGACCGCGAGCGTGGCCTCCGGTCGGGTCGCCTACACGCTCGGTCTCGAAGGGCCGGCCGTCACTGTGGACACGGCGTGCTCCTCGTCCCTGGTGGCGCTCCATCTCGCGGCGCAGGCTCTGCGCGCCGGGGAGTGCACACTCGCGCTGGCCGGTGGGGCGACGGTGATGGCCCAGCCCGGAATGTTCGTGGAGTTCAGCCGTCAGCAGGGGCTCGCGCCGGACGGGCGGTGCAAGCCCTTCGCCGCCGCCGCCGACGGAACGGCGTGGGGCGAGGGCGTCGGGATCCTGCTTCTGGAACGCCTGTCGGACGCCCGGCGCAACGGACACCCGGTAATCGCGCTCATCCGCGGCAGCGCCACCAACCAGGACGGCGCCTCGAACGGCCTCAGCGCCCCGCACGGCCCGTCGCAGCAGCGGGTCATCCGCGCCGCGCTCGCCACTGCCGGTCTGCGGCCGTCCGACGTCGACGCGGTGGAGGCGCACGGTACCGGGACGACGCTCGGCGATCCCATCGAGGCGCAGGCGCTCCTCGCCACGTACGGCAGCGACCGGGACGAGGACCGGCCGCTGTGGCTCGGCTCGCTCAAGTCCAACATCGGGCACACGCAAGCCGCCGCCGGTGTCGCCGGTGTCATCAAGATGGTGCTCGCCATGCGACACGGCGTCCTGCCGGAAACGCTGCACCTCCACGAGCCGTCACCGCACGTGGACTGGTCGGCGGGCACGGTGCGGCTACTCACAGAGCCCCAGCCGTGGGAGGAGAACGGGCATGCGCGACGGGCCGGCGTCTCGTCGTTCGGCATCAGCGGCACCAATGCGCATGTGATCGTTGAACAGTCGCCGGCGGAACCGTCGTACGAGAGAGCCGGCGACGAGCAGGACGGCGACGAGCAGGACGGCGCTCCCCACCGCGCGGTCGTGCCCTGGGTGGTGCACGGCCGGACCCCGGACGCCCTTCGTGCGCAGGCGAAGACGCTCGCCGCCCACCTCGAATCACGGCCCGACGCCGCACCGTACGAGGTGGCGCACTCCCTCCTTACGACCCGCGCAGCACTCGAACACCGGGCTGTGCTTGTCGGCGACGACCGGGCCGCGCTGCTCGCGGACCTGCATGCCGTGGCCGACGGCGACCCGCGGCCCAGTACCGCCACCGGATCCGTTCCCACCGACCCCGGACGCGGAGTGGTGTTCGTCTTTCCGGGTCAGGGGTCTCAGTGGGTGGGGATGGCGGTGGAGTTGCTGGATTCCTCGCCGGTTTTCGCTGTGCGGTTGGCGGAGTGTGAGGCGGCGTTGGGGCCGTTCACGGATTGGTCGTTGACGTCGGTGTTGCGTGGGGTTGTGGGTGCGCCGGGTCTGGATCGGGTGGATGTGGTTCAGCCGGTGTTGTGGGCGGTGATGGTGTCGCTGGCTGAGGTGTGGCGTTCGTACGGTGTGGAGCCTGCGGCGGTGGTGGGGCACAGCCAGGGTGAGATCGCCGCGGCTTGTGTGGCTGGGGGATTGAGTCTGGAGGACGGGGCTCGGGTCGTGGCGTTGCGGAGCAAGGCCATCCGGTCGCTGTCCGGACAGGGCGGAATGGTGTCGGTGGCGCTGCCCCGGCCCGAGGTGGAGGAGCTGATCGAGTCATGGAACGGACAGATATCGGTAGCGGCGGTCAACGGCCCGTCATCGGTGGTGGTTTCCGGTGATGGTGACCTTCTGGGCCGGTTGGTGGAGGAGTGTGAGCGGCGTGGTGTCCGGGCGCGGCGGATCGATGTCGACTACGCCTCGCATTCGGCGCATATGGAGGCGATCGAGGACACGCTGACCGACGTCCTGGCGCCGATCACCCCGCGGACCTCTTCGGTGCCGCTCTTTTCGACCAGCACCGGGGACTGGCTGGACACGGCGGAGATGGACGCCGGGTACTGGTACGCGAACCTGCGGCGGACCGTCGAGTTCGCCCCCGCCGTCCAAGCCCTCGCGGTCGCGGGCCACCGGGTGTTCGTGGAGGTCAGCCCGCACCCCGTCCTCACCGTGCCCCTTCAGGAGACTGTCGAGGATGCCGCCGTCGACGCGGTGGTGACCGGAACGCTGCGTCGCGACGACGGCGGGCATGACCGGCTGTACACCTCGCTGGGAGAGTTGTACGCACACGGCGTGGACGTGGACTGGGCGCCGGTGTTCGCCGGCCGCCGTCCGCTCGACGTGGACCTGCCCACGTACGCGTTCCAGCGGCAGTGTTTCTGGCTGGAGCCAGAAGCTCCGGTGGAGTCCGCCTCCCCCGAACAAGAGGCATTCTGGGCAGCTGTCGAGAGCCAGGACGGAAAGGCGCTGGCGGACACCCTCGGGCTTCCCGGCCCCGGGGCGCTGAGCGAGGTGCTCCCTGCGCTGTCATCGTGGCACAGGGATCGGCGGCAGCGCGGTACGGCGGACGGATGGCGCTACCGCATCGCCTGGCGGCCCCTCCCCGAACCGGCTGCCCAGCAACTCGACGGCACCTGGCTGGTCGTGGTTCCGGCCGGGTTCGAGGACGACACGCTGGTGTGCGGTGTCCTCGACGCGCTGGAAGCGGCTGGCACGCACGCGCAGCCGCTGACCGTGGAGGACAGGGCCGGGCTCGTGGACCGGCTGCGCGCCGGGGCCGGACCGTTCACCGGTGTGCTGTCCCTGCTGGCCCTGGACGAACGGCCGGACAGCGAGCACCCCTGCGTTCCCGCCGGCCTCTCACTCACTCTCGCACTGGTCCAGGCACTCGGAGACGCGAAAATCGACGCGCCGCTGTGGTGCGTCACCCAAGGTGCGGTCGCCACCGGTATCGCCACGGGTGAGGACGAGGCGCCGACGAACCCGGACCAGGCCGGGGTGTGGGGGCTCGGCCGGGTCGCCGCGCTGGAGCACCCGGAGCGCTGGGGTGGTCTCGTCGACATGCCCAGCAAGCCTGACGGCCGTGCAGCGACGCTGCTTGCGCAGGTCCTGGCAGCCGGAGACGACGAAGACCAACTCGCCGTCCGGGGCTCCGCAGTGCTCGGACGTCGGCTGATCCCCGCACCGGCCGCAGGCACAGCGCCACGGCGCTCCTGGCGCCCACGCGGCACCGCCCTGGTCACCGGCGGTACGGGTGCACTCGGCGCTCACATCGCCCGCTGGCTCGCATCCAACGGCGCGGAACATCTCGTCCTCACGGGCCGTCGCGGCGCCGACGTCCCCGGTGTCGCCGAACTGAGCGCCGAACTCCGCGACCAAGGAGTCCGCGTCACCGTGGCGGCCTGCGACATGGGCGACCAGCAGGCGGTGGCAGCTCTCGTGCGCCGGATCGAGCACGACGGGGACCCGATCCGATCCGTTGTGCACGCCGCCGGGGTCGGCGACCTGGCCACGCTGGCGGACGCCGGACCGGAAGACCTCGCGGCGGCACTCGCGGGCAAGGTCGCCGGAGCCGACCACCTGACCTCCGTACTCGATCCCGGACAACTCGACACCGTCGTCTACTTCTCCTCCATATCCGGCACCTGGGGAGTCGCCGATCACGGGGCGTACGCCGCGGCCAACGCGCTCCTCGACGCCCGCGCGGAACGGGGCCGGGCGGACGGGCTACCGGTGCTGTCGGTCGCCTGGGGCCCCTGGGCGGGCGGCGGCATGATCGAGGAGTCCATCCAGGACGTGCTACGGCTCCGCGGCGTGCCCGTCATCGACCCGGACACCGCGATCACGGCACTCCAGCAGGCGCTGGATCACGACGAGACGTCGATCGCGGTCGCCGATGTGGACTGGCAGCGTTTCGGCAGCGTCTTCACCTCTGCACGGCGCAGCCGACTGCTCACGGAGATCCCTCAGCTCAGGGCGGAGGGCGACAGCGACGGTGAGGGCGAGGAACGCGGGCCCGTCCTGTCGGAGTTCGCCCAGCGGCTGGCCGGACTTGACGTCCGGCAACGCGCCGCAGCACTGCTGGCTCTCGTCCGCGAACAGGTCGCCTCCGTGCTCGGGCACGACAGGACGGCCTCGGTGGATCCCGAACGCCCCTTCAAGGAACTGGGCTTCGACTCGCTGACCGCCGTCGAGCTGCGCAACCGGCTGGGTAGGATCACCGGCCTGCGGCTGCCCAGGACCGTCGTGTTCGACCATCCGAGCCCGGCCGCGCTCGCCGAGTACGTCGGCGTCCAAGCGCTCGGCGAGCAGGAAACCGCCGCGAAGCCGGCCGCGGTGCCTGCTTCCCCTCCCTCGAGCGATGAACCGATCGCGATCGTGTCCATGGCCTGTCGGTACCCGGGCGATGTGCGGTCGCCCGAGGATTTGTGGCGGCTGGTCCGGGACGGGGTCGACGCCGTGTCTGCATTCCCGACCGACCGGGGGTGGGACCTGGACGGCATGTACGACCCGGACCCCGACCGGCCGGGCGGGAGCTATGTCAGGGAGAGCGGCTTCCTGCGTGACGCCGGTGACTTCGACCCGGAGTTCTTCGGGATCTCGCCGCGTGAGGCTCTGGCGATGGACCCGCAGCAGCGGCTGCTCCTGGAGACCTCCTGGGAGGTCTTCGAGCGTGCCGGTATCGACCCCAAGTCCCTTCGCGGCAGCGCGACCGGCGTCTACATGGGTGTCACCGACCAGGAGTACGGCAACCGGCTGCGGGCGGCCGACCCCGAGCAGATCGAGGGGTACCTCGCGACCGGGGCGGCCACCAGCGTCGCGTCCGGCCGTGTCTCGTACACGCTCGGGCTGGAAGGCCCGGCGGTGACGGTGGACACCGCATGCTCGTCTTCGCTGGTCGCGCTGCACATGGCGGTGCAAGCTCTCCGCTCGGGTGAGTGCTCGCTCGCCGTCGCCGGTGCCGCGATGGTCATGGCTGATCCTGGGCCGTTCATCGGGTTCAGCCGTCAGCGTGGGCTCGCGCGGGACGGGCGGTGCAAGCCGTTCGCGGCGGCGGCCGACGGCTTTGCGCTCTCCGAGGGCGTCGGTGTGCTGCTGGTGGAGCGGTTGTCGGATGCCCGGCGTAATGGCCACCAGGTGCTCGCGGTGATCCGCGGCAGCGCTGTCAATCAGGATGGTGCGTCGAATGGTCTGACGGCGCCGAACGGTCCGTCGCAGCAGCGGGTGATCCGGGCTGCGTTGGCGAATGCGGGTCTGTCGGCGGGTGATGTGGATGTGGTGGAGGCGCACGGTACGGGGACGACGCTCGGCGACCCCATCGAGGCGCAGGCGCTGATTGCTACGTACGGGCAGGAGCGGGACGAGGACCGGCCGCCGCTGTGGATCGGCTCGCTCAAGTCCAACATCGGGCACACCCAGACCGTCTCCGGTGTGGCAGGTGTCATGAAGATGGTGCTGGCCATGCGGCATGGCGAGCTGCCCGCCACATTGCACGTGGATGAGCCGTCGCCGCATGTGGACTGGTCTGCGGGTGCGGTGGAGTTGTTGACCGAGGCGCGACCGTGGGAGGAGGAGGCGGGACGTCCCCGGCGTGCCGGTATCTCGTCCTTCGGCGTGAGCGGGACCAACGCGCATGTGATTGTCGAGCAAGCGGGATCAGCGGAGGGTGTTTCCGAGCCGGCGTCGGGCCCGTTGCCGTCGGGTGTTGTGGTGCCGTGGGTGGTTTCTGGGCGTTCTGCCGAGGCGTTGGTGTCTCAGGCGGGTCGGTTGGCGTCGGGTGTGGAGGGTGCTGGGCTGTCGCCGGTTGAGGTGGGGCATTCGCTGGTGGCGTCGCGGTCGGTGTTCGAGCAGCGGGCCGTGGTGGTGGGGTCGGAGGGCGATGATCTGGTCGCGGGGTTGCGGGCGGTTGCGGATGGGCGTCCTGACCCTGCGGTGACGATCGGCGGAGTATCCGGCTCGACTGGTAGCACGGTGTTCGTCTTTCCGGGGCAGGGGTCGCAGTGGGTGGGGATGGCGGTGGAGTTGCTGGATTCCTCGCCGGTCTTTGCTGCGCGGTTGGCGGAGTGTGAGGCGGCGTTGGGGCCGTTCACGGA
>NZ_JBIAPW010000048.1:0-62931 GCF_042888505.1 Streptomyces sp. NPDC002870 | reverse complement strand
GGGCGGGTGTGTGCCCGTGGGGGGGGGGGGGGGTTTTGGTGGGGGGGGCCCCCGGGTTTTGGGCGCTCAGGTGGGGGTTTTTTTCATCCCGTCGCCCCCGGGGGGGGGGGGCGCCCCGGGTGGGGGGCCCCACCCCGCCGGGCACGGCTGCCATGGACCCCGCTCGGGCCCATGGCCGCCGGTCGAGGGCCGTCCCCCTCGACCGGACTTCCTTCGGATCAGGCCTGCGCGGCGATGCGCGCGAGGCGCTGTGCCTCGTCCCGCGCGGAGCGGGCGATGGCGTCCTCGTCCACCGTGGTGAGGTGACCCGCCTCGACGACGGTCTTGCCGTTGACGAGGGAGAGCGTGACGGGGGCGGCCGCGCCGAAGACGAGCGCGGTCACCGGGTCGGCGATGGAGGAGTGGGCGAGCGTGTCCATCTTCCACAGCACCAGGTCGGCGAGCTTGCCGGCCTCGATGGAGCCGATCTGGTCGGCGCGGCCGAGGACCTGGGCGCCGCCGTACGTACCGAGGCGCAGCGCCTGGCGGGCATTGAGTGCCGCCTCGCGATGGGACCCGAGCCGGTTGATGAGCAGCGCGTTGCGCAGCTCGGTGTGCAATTCGCCCGACTCGTTGGAGGCGGTGCCGTCGACGCCGAGGCCGACCGGGACACCGGCGGCAAGCATGTCCGGTACCCGGGCGATACCGGCGGCGAGGCGGGCGTTGGACGACGGGCAGTGCGCGACGCCTGTGCCCGTACGGGCGAAGGCGGCGATGTCGGAGTCGTTCATGTGGACGCAGTGGGCCATCCACACGTCCTGGCCGAGCCAGCCGGTCGACTCGAAGTAGTCGGTCGGGCCCATCCCGAAGAGCTCCTTGCAGAACTCCTCCTCCTCGACGGTCTCCGAGCCGTGGGTGTGCAGCCGGACACCCTTGCGGCGGGCGAGCTCGGCGCCCTGGCGCAGCAGTTCGGTGGAGACGGAGAAGGGCGAGCAGGGCGCGACGGCGATCTGGGTCATCGCGTCGAAGGAGGCGTCGTGATGCTTGTCGATGGTCGCCTCGGTGGCGGCGAGCGCGCCTTCGAGGGACTCGACGGCGAAGTCCGGCGGCAGGCCGCCGTCCGACTTGCCGCGGTCCATGGAGCCGCGGGCGAGGGTGAAGCGGACCCCCGTCTCGCTCGCCGCGCCGATGATCGCGCCGGACAGGTCGCCGGAGCCCTGCGGGTAGACGTAGTGGTGGTCCATCGCGGTGGTCACACCGCCGCGGGCCATCATGGCGAGCGAGCCCCGTGCCGCCGCGCGCACCATCGGCTCGTCGATGCGCGCCCACGTCGGGTAGAGCGCGACCAGCCAGTTGAAGAGGTTGTGGTCGGTGGCCAGACCCCGGGTGATCCACTGGTAGAAGTGGTGGTGGGTGTTGACCAGGCCGGGCGTGACGAGTTGCCCGGTGCCGTCGATGCGGCGGGCCACGTTCTCCAGGTCCGCGGGAGCCTTGCCCCCTCCTGCCGATTCGATCCGGTTGTCTGCGACGACGACGTAGCCGGAGGCGTACTCGGTGTCGTTCGCGTCCACGGTCGCGATGGCACAGTTTTCGATGACGATGCGCGAAGCCGCCATGGCGGGTCCTCGTTCTTCCCATTGGTGGAACGAACCCGGGGGTCGAGCGGGGTGACGACCGGGTCCGCGGTGCTGTCGTTGCGCAGATGCCCCCGCTCTCCCCCTGGGACCTGACGCCGGCGCACGCGTCGGGGATGGAGCGGGACTGCTACAGGTTGGTCATGTCGAGCGGGATCTGCGGTTCGACGCCGTCCCGCAGGACGGTGGCCTCGATCAGGCCGTAGGGGCGGTCCGCCGCGAAGTAGACCTCATTGTCGTTCTTGAGGCCGAACGGCTCGAGGTCGACGAGGAAGTGGTGCTTGTTCGGCAGCGAGAAGCGGATCTCGTCGATCTCGCTGCGGCTGTTGATGATGCGCGAACCCATTTGGTACAGAGTCTGCTGGAGCGAGAGGGAGTACGTCTCGGCGAAGGCCTGCAGCATGTGCTTCCTGGCCTGCTCGTAGGACTTCTCCCAGTTCGGCATCCGCTCCTCGTCGGACGACCAGCTGTAGCGCCACTTGGCGGACACCTGGGTCGCGAGGATGCGGTCGTACGCCTCCGGCAGGGTCGTGTACTTGTCCTTGACGTAACCCCAGAACTCGGAGTTCGTCGAGTTCATCACGGTGAGGTCCTTCAGACCGGAGATGACCTGCCACGTCTCACCGTCGAAGGTGATCTGGGCGACGCGGGTCTCCTGGCCCTTGCGGACGAAGGAGTGCTTGACCTCGTCGGCTCCGATGAACTTGGAGTTGCCGTCCGAGGTCTCGATGCGCTCCCAGGCGTACTCCTCGATACGAATGCGCGCCTGGTGGATCGGCTCCTGGCTGGTCACGAAGTGACGGGCCAGGTGGATGCCGAACTGCTCGGCGGACTCGATGCCGTACTCCTTGGCGAACGCGTACACCGTGTTCTTGGTGGTGTCGGTCGGCAGGACGTTGGCGTTGGAGCCGGAGTAGTGGACCTCGTCCATGTCGCCGGAGAGAGCGACCGAGACGTTCAGGTCCTTGATGTGGTGGGTGTCGCCGTGCCGCGTGATCTTGACGACGCGGTTCTCTGCTTTGCCGTACTGGTTCTGGCCGAGAATCGTGGGCATGTCTGCTAGCTCCCTCGGTAAACGGAGTAGCCGAACGGGTTGAGCAGCAGCGGTACGTGATAGTGCTCGCCCGGCCTGACGGCGAAAGTGATCGCCACCTCCGGGAAGAACGCACCGCTGTCCCTTACGCGGGGGGCGTCCTGCTGCGCCTCGGCTTGCTTGGTGGGGTGGTTGGCGAAGTACGCCTCGGTCTCGAAGTCGAGACGTACGTGGGTCGTTGTCTCCGGCGGCGCCGGCAGGTCCTTGCAGCGCCCGTCCGCGTCGGTCTTCGATCCGCCGAGCGCCACCCACTCCGCGTCGGGGCCGCTGCGGGCCGCGAGGGAGATGGCGACGCCCTCGGCGGGGCGTCCGACGCTGGTGTCCAGGATGTGCGTGGACACCGATGCGGTGGTCTCGGTGCTCAAGACGTCACTCTCCTTCTGCTACGAGGCGGGTCAGCCGGATGCGGTTGATCTTGCCCAGCTCGGTGCGGACTGTTTCCCGCTCCTGCTCGGGCGAGTTGCCGATCCGCTCGCGGACCGCGTCACGCATCTGCTCACCGGTGCGGCCGGTGGCGCAGATCAGAAAGACATGTCCGAACCGCTCCTGGTAGGCCAGGTTCAGTTCGAGCATTTCAGCCTTGAGCTCCTCAGCGGCCCCGGCCATCCCGCTCTGTTCGCGGGACGAGGTGGGGTCCCCGGGCTTCGGCCGGCCGATCGGCGGGTGCCCCGCCATCGCCTCGGCCAGGTCCTCGGCACTCAGCTCGGCCATGGCGGCGTCGCTTGCGTCGGAGAGGGCCTCCACGGTGGCGTACGGACGCTGGGCGAGCACCTTGCTCCCCCACGCCGAACTGGCGCACACCTCGTGCAGGGCGGCCAGGGCCGCGGTGTCCTGCGAGGTGTTGAACCGGACGAGGCCCTCCGGGGATTCGGGGGCCGCCCCCGGCATGCGCTGTGGTCCTGAAGTCACGGGAGCCTCCGTGGCTGTTTTTCGCTGTGCGTTCGGACGGGCTGCGGATAGCTAACGCCCTCCGGCAACCAGGCGTCAACACTTTGTTGAAAACTCGGTAACGCAAAAGCCGCCGTCCGGACATCCGGACGACGGCTCGACTGCGTCCGATGGGGCCGTGAGCGCCGTGCTAGCTGTCCTTCGCGGCGTTTTCCCTGTTCAGGTAGTTGTACACAGTGAAGCGGCTGACCCCCAGAGCGCCGGCCACCGTCTCCACCCCGTGCCGTACGGAGAAGGCGCCGCGCGACTCCAGTGTCCGTACGACCAGCTGCTTCGTCTTACGGTCCAGCTCGGACAGCGGCATGCCGTGCCGGCGCTCCATGGCGGCCAGGATGTGGTCGAGCGAGTCCGACAGCTGCGGCAGCCGCACGGCGAGTACGTCCTCGCCCTCCCAGGCGAGCACCACATCGTCGGGACTGGCCTGCTCGGGGCTCAGTATCTCGGCGCCCATCGCGTCGACAAGCGGCTTCACGGCGCTGACGAGGGGGTGATCTCCCGGCTGGGTCACTTCTCGCCCTCCCCGATCACGTTGATCTGCAACGAGACACGGGTGGCGCCCGCCTTCAGAGCCCGGCGCAGCAGCGCGTCGACCGCGGTCAGCACCTCGTCGGCGCCGCCCTCCGCCGTATTGCCGAACGGGCCTACGTCCACGGCGTCCAGCTGGGCCGCCTGGATGACCTCGCGGGCGACCACCGCATGGGCCGGCGCTTCATCGAGGTCGAAGGGTTCGGTGGTGAACTCCACCCGCAATCGCTCCATGCGCCCACGTTAGCGGTGCCCTCCCGCGCCGTCGGCGCCGTCCCGGCCCGGAAAGGCGCGGCTGCGCGCGACGGACCCGCCATGTCCCCGCGTAGAGCAGGTGACGGAAGCCGCGCCGGCCCTCATCTCCGGCTCGGCGGCACTGGGAGGGGTCTGCATCATGACTGGTCGCAACACGGCAGGGCGCAAGCGCAGGGGTGTCAGGGCGGCAGCGGTCGCGACGGCGGCCATGGCGGCGCTGACCGCCTCACGGGCGCCGGGGCCGGCGGCACACGCCTCGGACCCGGCTCAGCGTCCGACGCCCCCGCCGGGGCAGAGCGTCACGGGCGACACCCCGTACCGCACCGAGCTTCCGCCGCTGCGGGCCCGCGAGACGGGAGTGGGCACGGACGACTCCGCCGCACCGGTCGGCGGCGCACTGCCGGCCACGGTCCTGGCCGCCTACCGGCAGGCCGAGTCGGACCTCGCGCGCAGCGCGCCCGGCTGCCGTCTGCGCTGGCAGCTGCTGGCCGCGATCGGCCAGGTGGAGTCCGGGCAGGCGCGCGGCGGCCGGGTGAGCGCGGACGGCACGACCGTCGCACCGATCCTCGGCCCGCGGCTGGACGGCAACGGGTTCGCCCTCATCAGGGACACCGACGGCGGGGTGCACGACGGGGACACGGCGTACGACCGCGCTGTCGGTCCGATGCAGTTCATTCCGTCGACGTGGGCCACCTGGGGCTCCGACGGCAACGGCGACGGACGCAGCGATCCGGGCAACGTCTACGACGCGGCCCTCGCGGCCGGCCGCTACCTGTGCGCGGGCGGACGGGATCTCTCCGACCCGCACGACCTGGACCTGGCGATCCTCGGCTACAACCACTCCGCCGCGTATCTGCGCACGGTCAGGGCATGGTTCGGGTACTTCCTCGAAGGACATCGGACGGTGCCGGACCTCGGCGGATCCGCCACCCGCCCGGCCCCGGAGCCGTCACGTCCGGCGCGGCCGCGGCCATCGGCGTCCACGGCTCCCGCACGCCAGGCCGGTCCGCACGACGCGTCCCCCGGGCCGTCCTCGCCCACGCCCTCTCCCGCACCCTCGAAGACCGCGCCGGGCAGCGGCCAGGAGCCCGCGAAGCCCGTACTTCCCGTCGCCACAAGCGGTGTCGAGCTGCCCGGCGACGGTGTCCTGCCCGGCGCAGGCCCGCTGGCCGGCAACGGGCAGGTTCGCTGACCAGCAACGGTAAGGACTCGATGAGCGCCACCCCCTCCCCAACTCCGGATACCCGGCGGTAATGTCGCCATCCGCCGGACAGCACCGAACCGGCAGGTGAGCGCAAAGGGGCCCTCATGGCGACGGACATGCCTGCGTATTCGGGCGGGCCGACGGACACGGCTGCCCACGAACGGTGGCAGCGCGCGTGGAGCCACCGCGAGCAGCTGCTCAAAGTGGCCCGCCGCCGCTCCATGAGCATGGAGGACGCCGAGGACGCGGTACACGAGGCCATGCTGCGCGCTGCCGAGAACCCGCATCTGGACAACGAGCGGCTCGGCGCGTGGCTGACGACAGTGACCATGCGGCTGTGCGTCGACCGTTACCGGCAGGTCAACCGCGAGGCCGAGGTGCGCAGCAGCGCGACGCTCGTACCGACGGGCCCGGTGCCCGTCGACGAGGCGGTCTGTGACCGGGCAGAGGCCAAGTGGCTGGCCGTACGCACCGACGAACTGCCCGCCCGGCAGGCGCAGGCGATCCGGCTGAAGTCAGAGGACCTCGACGTCGGCCAGGTCGCCCACGAGATGGGACTGAGCTACCGGACGGTCGAGTCGCTGCTGGCGCGAGCCCGGCGGACGCTGCGCAATACGCTGGCCGGCACGCTGGCGCTGGCTCTGTGGCTGTGCGGTCGAAACCGGCCCCGGACGGGCGTGAACGCCCAGGCGGTGGCAGTGGCCTCGACGGCGGCGACGCTGGTCGTCGCCGGGTTCATCCTGCCGTACGCCCACGACTGGGACCGGCCCGGTGCCGGGCCCGCCCCGTCGAAGGCCTCGGACGTGCGGACACCGGACCACGGCCGAGCGGAGCCGTCCGCCGCCGGCACCCCCGCAGAGACGGTGTCGGGGACCGCCACGAGCGGGACGGACGCGCCCGGAGTCCGACTGCCCGCACTGCCGTCCCTGCCGGAGGTCACCTTGCCACCGCTGCCGCCGCTCTCCACCCCGGACGTCCCTGAAGTGCCTAACGTCCCCGACATACCTGACGTCCCCGAAGTGCCGGACGTGCCGGACGTGCCCCTTATGACTGTCGCGCCCGAGGTGACCGTGCCCTCCGTGCCGGAGGTGCCCATGACCACGCCATCGCCCTCGGTGCCCCTGGCCACCCCGTCCGCCCCGGTGTCCCTGCCACGCCCATAGCTGCCCGCGGCCACCTCGCACACCGATGTTCACCCCTGATTTCGCGCCCGTAAAAAATTTCGTGCTTGGCCGCGACGGACGGGCCGCCCTTCCCCGTAGAGCAGATGTCGGAGCTGCTCCACTGCTGAAGGGTGAACCGGATGGGTGTCGAGATCTGTGTGGAAGGGCTGACCAAGTCCTTCGGCCACCAGGTCATCTGGCAGGACGTTTCGCTGACGCTGCCCGCCGGCGAGGTTTCGGTCATGCTCGGCCCTTCGGGCACCGGCAAGTCCGTGTTCCTCAAGACGTTGGTCGGCCTGCTCAAGCCGGAGGCCGGTTCGATCCGGATCGCGGGCACGGACATCACCAAGCTGCGCGAACACGACCTGTACGAGGTGCGGAAGCAGTTCGGCGTGCTGTTCCAGGACGGCGCGCTGTTCGGGTCGATGAACCTCTACGACAACATCGCCTTCCCGCTGCGTGAGCACACCCGCAAGTCGGAGAGCGCGATCCGGCAGATCGTCCTCGAGAAGATGGACATGGTCGGGCTCATCGGCGCAGAGGAGAAGCTGCCCGGCGAGATATCCGGCGGCATGCGCAAAAGGGCCGGACTGGCGCGGGCCCTGGTGCTCGATCCGGAGATCATCCTCTTCGACGAGCCGGACTCGGGTCTCGACCCGGTGCGCGTGGCGTACCTCAATCAGCTGATCGTCGATCTCAACGCACAGATCGACGCGACCTTCCTGATCGTCACGCACGACATCGCATCGGCCCGGCAGGTCCCGGACAACATCGGGCTGCTCTTCCGCCGCGAGCTGGTGATGTTCGGCCCCCGGGAACAGCTGCTGACCAGCGACCAGCCGGTCGTACGGCAGTTCCTGAACGGCCGGATGCAGGGGCCGATCGGCATGGCGGAGGAGAAGGACGCCGCCCAGGTCGAGCAGGAGCTCGCGCGTCTCGGCGACGCAGAGCTGAGCGTTCCCAAGGCCGCCGACGAGTTGACGCCGCGCCTGCTGCCGAGCCCCGGGATCACCCGGCCGCCCCGCTGGGAGGCGATCGCCCGGCGTGAGGCGGCGCTGAACAAGGTGGAGGTGGCGGACGCATGAGCCTTTCCCCGACAGGCGCGCTGCGACATTCCGGCAGCCTGTTCGCGATGGCCCTGGACGTCGTACGGACCTTCCCCAGGCGCCCGTTCCAGGTACGGGAGTTCATCCAGCAGGCCTGGTTCATCGCGAGCGTCACCATCCTGCCCACCGCCCTGGTCTCCATCCCGTTCGGGGCGGTCATCGCCCTGCAGATCGGCAGTCTGACCCGCCAGCTCGGCGCGCAGTCGTTCTCGGGCGCGGCCTCGGTGCTGGCCGTGCTGCGGGAGGCCTCGCCGATCGTCACCGCACTGCTGATCGCGGGAGCGGGCGGCACCGCGATCTGCGCGGACCTCGGGGCGCGCAAGATCCGTGAGGAGATCGACGCGATGCAGGTGCTGGGCATCGACCCGATCCACCGCCTGGTCGTACCGCGGGTGCTGGCCTCGATGGTGGTGGCCGTGCTGCTCAACGGTCTTGTGTCGGTGGTCGGGGTGGCCGGCGGCTACTTCTTCAACGTGATCCTCCAAAACGGTACGCCCGGCGCGTATCTGGCCTCCTTCACCACCCTCGCCCAACTGTCCGATCTATGGGCAGCCGAGCTGAAGGCCCTGGTGTTCGGCGCCATCGCGGCGATCGTCGCCTCGTACAAGGGACTGACCGCGAAGGGCGGGTCGAAGGGCGTGGGCGACGCCGTGAACGAGTCCGTGGTGATCACTTTCATGCTGCTGTTCGTGACGAACTTCGTGATGACCGCGGTGTACTTCCAGGTCGTTCCGCAGAGGGGTTGACCGATGCCGCTGATGAATCGTCTGCTGCTGGACCGGCTCGAGGAGCTGGGCGGCCAACTGTCCTTCTACGGACGCTCGCTGGCCTGGACCGGCCGCACGCTGCGCCGCTACAAGAAGGAGACCCTGCGTCTACTCGCCGAGGTGAGCTTCGGCCGCGGGGCGCTGGCGGTGGTCGGCGGGACGGTCGGCGTCATCGCCTTCCTGTCCTTCTTCACCGGCACCGAGGTCGGCCTGCAGGGCTACGCCGCGCTCAACCAGCTGGGCACCTCCAACTTCGTGGCGTTCCTGTCCGCGTACTTCAACACCCGTGAGATCGCCCCGCTGGTGGCCGGTCTCGCCCTGTCGGCGACGGTCGGGGCAGGGTTCACCGCCCAGCTCGGGGCCATGCGGATCAGCGAGGAGACCGATGCGCTGGAAGTGATGGGCGTCCCCTCCCTGCCGTTCCTGGTGACCACCCGGATGATCGCCGGGTTTGTCGCCGTGATCCCGCTGTATGTGATCGGACTGCTGTCCTCGTACTTCGCGGCGCGCACCATCACGACCGGCTACTACGGACAGTCCGCGGGCACCTACGACCACTACTTCCAGCAGTATCTGCCGCCGGTCGACGTCCTGTGGTCCTTCGGCAAGGTGATCGTCTTCGCCGTCGTGATCATCCTCGTCCACTGCTACTACGGCTACTACGCGAGCGGCGGCCCGGCCGGCGTCGGCGTCGCGGTCGGCCGTGCCGTGCGGACCTCCATCGTCGCCATCAACATCCTGGACTTCTTCCTCAGCCTGGCGATCTGGGGCGCCAACACGACCGTACGGATAGCGGGGTAGAAGATCCATGCGCATTCCCATTCCCGTCCCGACACGCGGCGCACGACTGCGGCTGTACGGCATCGTCTTCATCGCGGTCATCGCGCTTCTGCTGTCGCTGTCCGTCGCCGTCTACCAGCAGGTGTTCGTCTCCGTCGTACGGATCACGCTGGAGGCCGACACCCTGGGCAACCAGCTGGACCCGCGGGCCGACGTCAAGCTGCGCGGGCTGCTGGTCGGCGAGGTGCGCGAGGTCCGGGCCGACGGCCAGAAGGCGACGCTCGACATCGCCCTCAAACCGGAGCACGTCTCCCGCATCCCGGCCGACGTGCACGCCCGGCTGCTGCCCAAGACACTCTTCGGCGAGAAGTACGTCGATCTGGTCGCCCCGCGCGGCTCCGCGGGGCGGCACATCCGCGCCGGGGACGTCATCACCCAGGACCGCACCGAGGCCGGCATCGAGCTCCAGCATCTGATGAACGACCTGCTGCCGCTGCTGCGGACCGTTCGGCCCGCCGAACTCAACGCCACGCTGTCGGCGTTCGCCACCGCGCTCGACGGGCGCGGCGACCAGATCGGCGCCAACCTCACCCGTTTCGAGCGCTATCTCAGCCGGCTCAACCCGCACATGCCGTCCATCAAGGAAAACATCTCGCGGTTCGCCGATGTGACCGCGGTGTACGGGGACGCTGCACCCGATCTGCTGAGGATCCTGCGGAACACCGTCACCACCAGCCGCACTGTCGTCGAGCAGCGGGAGCAACTGGCCTCCGCGCTCACCGCGACCGCCGACGCCGCCGGCACCGCGGACGGGTTCCTCGACGAGAACGAGGGCCGGCTGATCACCCTCGGCCGCGTCTCGCGACCCACGCTGGCCCTGTTCGCCCGCTACGCGCCGGTCTACCCCTGCCTCCTGGACGGCCTGGTGAAGCAGACGGCGGCCTCCGAAGAAGCCTTCAGGGGCGGAGAGATGCGCATCACCCTCGAATTCGTCCGCCCTCGGCCCGCGTACAAACCCGGTGAGGAACCGCGCTATGCAGAACGTTCAGGACCCGACTGCAGGGGGTTGCCCAACCCCCGGGTGCCCGCACCGGACACAAAGCTCAATGACGGTACGTCGGCGCACGGCTCGGGAGGCGGTACCCATAGTGCTGTGTCCGCCACCGAAGCCGAGCAGCGTGCGGTCGGCTCACTCGTGGCGCCCGTCATGGGAGTTCCGGCCGACCAGGTGCCGGCCGTCGCGACGCTGCTCTTCGGCCCGATGGCCCGCGGAACGGCGGTGAGCGTCGCATGACGAAGTCAGGAGCCATTCAGACCGCGGCCCCGCTGATCAAGTTCATTCTCTTCGCCGTGGTGACGGTGCTGGTGACGGCGATGCTCGCGGCCACCATCGTCAACCTCTCCTTCACGCCGCAGGAGACGTACCGCGCGGTGTTCAGCGACGTCACCAGCCTGGAGGAGGGCGACGACATCAGGGTCGCCGGAGTGCGGGTCGGCGAGGTCGAGGACATCCGGATCAAGGGCGGCGGGATCAAGGACCGCACGCTGGCGGAGGTCACCTTCACGGTCGACCACAACCGTCCGCTGTTCTCCAGCACCGGCGCCGTCGTCCGCTACCGGAATCTGGTCGGACAGCGGTACATCGCGCTGACGGAGGGCGCGGGTGACGGGGCGCCGCTGCCGCCCGGCGCCCGGATCCCGCTGGCCAGGACCCAGCCGGCGCTCGATCTCAACGCGCTGCTGAACGGATTCAAGCCGCTCTTCGCCGCACTGAGCCCCGACGACATGAACCAGCTCGCCACCGAGATCATCAAGACCCTGCAGGGAGAGGGCGGGACGGTGAAGAGCCTGCTCGCCCACACCGCCTCCCTGACCACCACACTCGCCGACCGCGACAAGCTCGTCGGGTCCGTGATCGACAACCTCAACGAGGTGCTGAAGACGCTGGACAAGCGCGGCGCCCGCTTCTCCGGACTGCTCAAGCAGTTGCAGCGGCTGATCTCCGGGCTGTCCGCCGACCGCAAGCCCATCGGCGAGTCGCTGACCAGCATCGGCCAACTGACCGAGGCAACTTCGGGCCTGATCGAGGACGCCCGCCCGCCGCTGAAGGACGACATCGCCGAGCTGACCGACCTCACCGGAACGCTGAACAGACACGAGAAGACCGTGGAGGGCGTGCTGAAACGGCTGCCGAACAAGCTGAACAAGTTGACGGGGACGGCGTCGTACGGCTCCTGGTTCAACTTCTACCTCTGTGACTTCGACGGCCGGATCGTGCTGCCGAAGACCAGGCAGGTGCTCACCCCTGAGCTCCATGTCGCGAGGGCGAGGTGCGGCCAGTGATCCCCTTCCGTGAGCGCAACCCCGTAATGATCGGGGCGGTCGGCATCTCCACGCTCGCGCTGCTGGCCGTCGCGGCGTTCAACGCCGACAGCCTCCCGCTGATCGGCAACGGCGAGACGTACAGCGCGGCATTCTCGGAAGCGGGCGGCCTCAAACCCGGCGACGAGGTGCGCATCGCCGGGGTCAAGGTCGGCAAGGTCGACGAGGTCGATCTGGACGGCGACCATGTGAAGGTGACCTTCAAGGTCAAGGGGGACCCGGAGTTCGGCACGAGGACCGGCGCGGCCATCCGGATCAAGACGATCCTGGGCTCCAAGTACCTCGCGCTGCAGCCGAAGGGGGCAGGGCAGCTACCGCCGGGCAGCGAGATCCCGCTGAACCGTACGGTTCCGGCGTACGACGTCGTGACGGCGTTCAGTGATCTGACCACCACGACGGAGAAGGTCGACATGGACCAGCTGGCGAAGGCCATGGACACCATCTCCGCCACCTTCAAGGACTCGCCGGCCGACGTGCAGGCATCCATCAAGGGGCTTTCGAGGATCTCCCGTACGGTGGCGTCCCGCGACGAGGCCCTGCGTGAACTTCTCAAGCACGCCAACGGGGTCACGGGCGTTCTCTCCGAACGTTCCGGCGACTTCTCCCGGGTGGTCAAGGACGGCGACAAGCTGTTCCGGGAGATCACCAGGCGGCGTGCGGCGATCCATGCGCTGCTCAAGAGTTCGGCCGCGATGGGCATCCAGCTCTCCGGCCTCGTCGAGGACAACCGCAAGGAGATCGGCCCGGCGCTCAAGGGCCTGAACGCGGTGGTCACCATGCTCGAACGCAACCAGGCCTCCCTCGACCGCAGCGTCAAGCTGCTCGCCCCCTATGTACGGGTGTTCACCAACACTCTCGGCAACGGCCGCTGGTTCGACAGCTACATCCAGAACATGGTCGCCGCTCCGGTGGTTCCGCGGACGGGAGGCTCGCAATGATGGGGAAGTTCCCGATGAAACGACGACTGGCTCTGGTCACCGCGCTGGTGCTGGTCGCCACCGGGGCGATCGTGTTCTGGCCGCGCTCGTCGCCGGTCAAGGTCACGGCGTACTTCCCGCGCACGGTGGGCATCTACCCCGGCTCGGACGTACGCGTCCTCGGTGTCCGCATCGGCGAGGTCAAGAAGATCACGCCGAGCGGCAAGCGGGTGCGGGTGGAGCTGGAGTACGAGGCCGGGCGCAAGGTCCCCGCGGACGCCAAGGCCGCGATCATCAACTCCTCGGTGGTCAGCGACCGTTACGTACAGCTGCTGCCGGTGTACCGGAGCGGGCCGACGCTCAAAGACGGCGCCGTCATCCCCGAGCACCGCACGGCCGTCCCGGTCGAACTGGACCGCGTCTTCGACAGCCTGCACACCACGGCCGAGGCGCTCGGTCCGCGGGGAGCCAACGCGGACGGTTCGCTGTCCCGGCTCCTCGGGGTGAGCGCGGACAACCTCCACGGCCAGGGGAAGCAGCTGCACCAGACGGTGGAGGATCTGTCGCTGGCGGTCGGCACGCTGTCCGACGGCCGGAAGGACCTGTTCGGCACCGTACGGAATCTGCAGGTGTTCACGGCTGTTCTGGCGGCCGACGACGACAGCGTCCGTTCCTTCAACGACAGCCTCGCCAAGGTGGCCGACCAGCTGGCCGGGGAGCGCAAGGACCTCGCGGCGGCGCTGCGGCACCTGGGAGTGGCGCTGCGCGATGTGACGGAGTTCGTCAAAGCGAACAAGAAGTTGCTGACGGCCGATGTGAAGGGCCTGAGCAAGGTCACCAAGGTGCTGGTCACCCAGCGGGCTGCGCTGGCCGAGCTGCTGGAGGTCGCACCCGCGGGGCTGTCCAATCTGCAGAACGCCTACAACCCGTCCTCCGGCACCCTCGACACCCGTAACAACCCGGACCATCCCCAGGACCCGGCCGCGCTGTTGTGCTCGCTGCTGAGGACGACCGGTGACACCGGCGGCAAGAACCCCGACTGCGGGGAGCTTGAGACGCTGTTCGACTCCCTTCCGAAGCTGTCGCCGAATGTGCCGACCGCGGGCACGGGACCGGTGGACAAGACCCTCGGCGGAATCCTGGAGGCCCGTGCATGAGCGCGCTGCGCAAGGGGAGGGCAGCCGCCTGGGCGGCCGTCGGCTCGCTGTTGATATCCGGCTGCGACATCAACGGGTGGTACGACGTCGACCTGCCCGGCGGCGCCGCCTCGGACGGCAATGCCTTCAAGGTCACCGTGGAGTTCAGGGACGTCCTCGACCTGGTTCCGCAGTCCTCCGTGAAGGTCAACAACGTCACCGTGGGCGCCGTCGAGAAGGTGGAGCTGACCGGCTGGCACGCCCGGGTGCGGCTGCGGGTGGCCGATTCGGTGAAACTGCCCGCCAACGCAGTGGCCGAGCTGCGCCAGACCAGCATGCTCGGTGAGAAGTACGTGGCACTGTCCGCCCCGCCGGGTACCGCACCCGTCGGCAAACTCACCGACGGCGCCCGGATCCCGCTGTCCCGCAGCGGCCGCAACCCGGAGATCGAAGAGGTGCTGGCCGCGTTGTCGGCTCTGCTCAACGGCGGCGGAGTGGCGCAGCTCAAGACCATCACCGTGGAGCTGAACGAGGCCCTGGCGGGCCGGGAGAACCGGGTCAAGTCCCTGCTCACAGAGTTGGACACCTTCATCGGCGGTCTCGACAGCCAGCGCGCGGAGATCATCCGCGCGCTGAACGGCATAGACCGGCTGTCCAAGCGACTCGCCAAGGAGAAGACGACGGTCGCCCAGGCCGTCGACACCATGCCGCCCGCGCTGAAGGTGCTGGCCGACCAGCGCAAGAACCTGACACGGATGCTCACGTCCCTGTCGAAGCTGGGCACGACGGGCACCCGGGTGATCAACGCCTCGCGGGACGATGTGGTCGCGAATCTGACGAGCCTGCGGCCGATCCTGGAGCAGCTGAACAAGGCGGGCAACGACCTGCCCAACGCCCTGGAACTCATGACGACGTATCCGTTCCCGCGCAGTGCGACGAATGCCATCAAGGGCGACTACGTCAATCTCAAGATCACCGCCGATCTGGATCTCGCGAGCATCTACGGCAACCTCGGCGACGGGAACGGGAAGCCCAAACCCCCGGCGAAGCCCGGAGTTCCGGAGGTGCCGGGTGCCCCGGAGGTCCCCGAGGTGCCAGGAGTTCCCGGCCTGCCACGACCCTCCACACCGACGTCCGGGCCAGGTGTTCCGGGCACTCCGAACGACCCGCCGGCCCCCGGCGATCCGCTGTGCCCGCCGGTGTGCACCAGCGGCTACGCCTCGTACGGCGTACCCACCGAACCCACAGAAAACACCGACGGCTACCCGCCCGGAGTCGACCTCGCTCTCGCGGAGCTCATGCTGAAGGGGATGCAGCCGTGATCACACGCAGCGTCAAGACGCAGTTGGTCGCCTTCGCCGTCCTCACCGCCGTCGGCGTGTCCTACGTCGGCGCCCAGTACACGGGGCTGTCCGAAGCGGTCCTCGACCGCGGGTACACCGTCCGGGCCGACTTCGCCGCGTCCGGAGGCATCTTCAAGGGTGCCGAGGTCACCTATCGCGGCGTGCCGGTGGGCCGGGTCGGCGAGCTGCGGCTGACCGGCTCGGACGGCGTGTCGGTGGCGCTGGACATCGAGGACGGCCAGCGGATACCGGCGGACACTCTGGCCGTGGTCGCGCACCGTTCGGCTGTCGGCGAGCAGTACGTCGATCTGCAGCCGCGCGTTACCGGCGGCCCCTATCTGCGGCACGGCAGCACGATCGCCCGCGGTGACACGCGGGTGCCACTGCCGTCCACGGATCTCGTCATGAGTGTGGACCGCCTGGTGAAATCCGTCGGCAAGGAGGATCTGCGGATCACGGTCGACGAGCTGGGCAAGGCCTTCGCGGGCACCGGCCCGCACCTGAGCCGACTGGTCGACTCGGGCAACCGGCTGATCGAGTCGGCGTCCGACTCGCTCCCGCAGACCATCACGCTGATCGAGGACTCGCGCGTGGCACTCAAGACGCAGTCCGACAAGGGCTCGGCGATCAAGTCGTTCTCCCGCGACCTGGCGGACCTCACCGCCGAGTTGAAGTCCAGTGACGGTGACATCCGCAGGCTGACCGGCGCGGGCGCGCCCGCGGCGAACGAGCTGAACTCGCTGCTGAAGGCCAACCGGACGCATCTTCCGGTGCTGTTGGGCAATCTCATCAGCGGCGGCCAGATCACGGTGGCGCGGCTACCGGGCGTCGAGCAGTCGCTCGTCACCTTTCCCGTGGTGGTCGCGGGCAGCTTCACCGTGATCCCGGGCGACGGCACCACCCACTTCGGCATGGTCGTCAATGCCGACGAGCCGCCGGCGTGCCGGCAGGGCTACGGGACGCAGCGCCGCGACCCCGCGGACACGAGCGAGCGTCCGGCGAACACCGCCGCACGCTGCACGGCCCCGCGCGGCGGCAAGACCTCGGTCCGCGGCGCCCAGAACGCGCCTGGAGCCTCGGGTTCCGGCGGGGCCGGCCCGGCCGCGTTCATCACCCCCTACGACCCGGAGACCGGCGCCGCGGCCGGCCCGGACGGATCGTTCGTCGAGATCGGCTCGACGGGCGGAGAACAGAACGTGTTCGGAAAGGACTCGTGGCAATGGCTGCTCGTCGGACCGATGGCATGACCGGCGGTCGCGTCGCGCGCGCGACACGGCGGCTGCGCGAACTGGGTATCAGACTGGTCGAGGCCGCACGGCGGGGGAGGGCACTGCCCGCGACGCTCGCCGTGGCGACGGCCGTGACGACGGTGCTGAGCGTGTGGCTGACTTTCCAGCTGTACGAGCAGCGCCTGCAGGAGCAGCGGCATCAGGCCATTCTGGCCGCCGCACGCCAGTCGGCGCTGAACTTCACCTCGCTCGACTACCGGCACTACGCACGGGACAGCGAGACCGTGCTGAAGGGCGCCGCCGGCGACTTCAAGGAACAGTTCGCGGCGCAGACCGCGGAACTCACGAAGCTGGTGGCCGCGAACAAGTCGGTCTCCGAGGGCCAGGTGCTCGAAGCGGGCATCACCCGCGCCGACGAGAACACCGCCCGGGTCATGGTGGTCGCCGACAGCAAGGTGACCAACACCGCCGCCCCCGAGGGGCAGGCCCGCACCTACCGGCTGCAACTCGACCTTGTGCTCGAGAACGGTCGCTGGCTGACGTCCAACGTCGAGTTCGTCGGCTGACCGCGTCGCCCGGACACACCCCGTACCACCAGTGAGGAGAGACACCGTGGCGAACCCCAGCACGCGGAGCCGCCGCGCCGGCTCACCCGGAAGCCGGTCCATGGCCGCGGCCGCCCGTGCCGCAGCCAGGCGAGCCGAGCGCACCGGCCCGGGCCCCGGGCCCGACTCCGATCTCGACGACACGCAGGTCCCGGCCCTGCTGGCCGTCGGACGGGTCCTGGAGACGGAGGACCCCGTTGAGGCACCCGATGAGCAGACGGCCGCGGACAAGGCCGGTGACGGCCCCACCCGGCCTTCGCGGTGGCGGCAACGCGGACTCATAACCGCTGTGCTCGCCGTCCTGGTCGTGGCGGGGCTGGTCGCGGTCACGGTGCTCGGGTGGAAGTACTGGGACGCCCGGCAGACGGACCGGGCGCGGGCACAGGCGCTCACAGCCGCGCAGAAGGCCGCTCCCGTGATCCTGTCATACGACCACCGGCATCTGGACCGGGACTTCGCCGCGGCGCGTGGCCACCTCACGGGTTCCTTCCGTGACGAGTATCAGCGGACGACCACGAAGGTGGTGGCCCCGACCGCCAAAAAGTACAAGGGCGTGGTCAAAGCGACGGTGGTGAAGCCGGCAGGCGGTGGCGCGCCGGCGGCATCGGTGGTGTCGGCCTCACCGGACCGGGCCGTCGTCCTGCTCTTCGTCAACCAGGTCACCAGCAGCACCCAGATCTCCGGCCCCCGCGTGGACCTGAACCGGGTACGGATGACCCTCACGCTCACCTCCGGCGGCTGGAAGGTGAGCGCGGTCGACGCTCTGTAGCGCCCGTACGGGCTCCGCCCAGCGGGCCGTACCCACCCGAGATCCACCCAAGACCCACCAAGTGCCTCCCGAGCCGGGACGGCGGAAGCCTGGACAGGCCTTCCGCCCCCGCTCGGGAGGCTCTTTTTTGTGGACCCGCCCTTGACAGCCCTCCCGACCACCAGGCAATCTTCCGTTAAGCAGAAACTGACTTCCGCAATACGGAAGGAGCGCACCCTTATGGGATACACGGACCAGCGCTTCGATGTGAACCTTTCGATCCTCTTCACGGAACTCCCGCTCCTGGAGCGCCCGGCGGCCGCGGCCGCCGCCGGCTTCACCGCGGTCGAGCTGTGGTGGCCCTGGATCGAGACCGCCACCCCGCCGCAGGCCGAGCTCGACGCCCTGAAGAAGGCGCTCGACGACGCCGGCACCCGTCTGGTGGGACTGAACTTCTACGCCGGGCGGCTGCCGGGCCCCGACCGCGGCGCGCTCTCCGTGCCCGGCGAGGAGTCCGACCGCTTCCGCGCCAACATCGACGTGGCCGCGGGCTTCGCCGCCTCGGTCGGCTGCAAGGCGCTCAACGCGCTGTACGGCAACCGCGTCGAGGGCGTCGTCCCGCAGATCCAGGACGCCCTCGCACTGGAGAACCTGGTGCTCGCCGCCCGTGCCGCCGACCGGGTCGGCGCGACCCTGCTGGTCGAGACCTTGAACAAGCCCGAGTCCCCGCTCTACCCACTGGTGAGCGCCCCGGCCGCGATCGAGGTCGTCGACTGGGTGAACGCGGCGACGGGCCTTGGCAACGCGAAGTTCCTCCTCGACATCTACCACCTGTCGATGAACGGCGAGGACGTCAGCCAGGTCATCGCGGCGTACGCCGACAGGACCGGTCACGTCCAGATCGCGGACAACCCGGGCCGCGGCGCGCCGGGCACCGGCTCGCTGCCGCTGGAGCAGTTGCTCGACGAGCTGAAGAAGGCCGGTTACGACGGCTGGGTCGGCCTGGAGTACAAGGCCGGCGACCGCCCGAGCGCGGAGTCCTTCGACTGGCTCCCGGCCGAGGCCCGAGCGGCCCGCTGAACTCCCTGACGTACCAAGGTTTCTAGGAAGGCACCCTCATGAGCACCCCCAAGATTGCATGGATCGGCCTCGGCATCATGGGCTCCCCCATGTCCGAGAACCTGATCAAGGCGGGTTATCAGGTCACCGGTTTCACGCTGGAGCAGGACAAGCTGGACCGGCTGGCCGCGGCCGGCGGCACCGCAGCGCCCTCCATCGCCGAGGCCGTCAAGGACGCCGATGTCGTCATCACGATGGTGCCCGCGTCCCCGCAGGTCGAGGCCATCGCGTACGGCCCCGACGGCATCCTGGAGAACGCCAGGCCGGGCGCGCTGCTGATCGACATGTCCTCGATCACCCCGCAGACCTCGGTGGACCTGGGCAAGGCCGGTGCGCAGAAGGGCATCCGTGTGCTGGACGCCCCGGTCTCCGGCGGCGAGGCCGGCGCGATCGAAGCCGTACTGTCGATCATGGTCGGTGGCGAGCAGGCCGACTTCGACAACGCCCGGCCGATCCTCGAAGCCCTCGGCAAGACCATCGTCCTGTGCGGCCCGCACGGCTCCGGCCAGACGGTGAAGGCCGCCAACCAGCTGATCGTGGCGGTCAACATCCAGGCCTGCGCAGAGGCCGTGGTCTTCCTGGAGAAGTCCGGCGTGGACCTGGCCGCCGCGCTCGACGTCCTGAACGGCGGTCTGGCCGGCTCGACCGTACTGACCCGCAAGAAGGACAACTTCCTGAACCGGGACTTCAAGCCCGGCTTCCGGATCGAGCTGCACCACAAGGACATGGGCATCGTCACCGACGCTGCCCGCAATGTCGGCGCCGCACTGCCCGTCGGCGCGGTCGTCGCCCAGCTGGTCGCCTCGCTGCGCGCCCAGGGCGACGGCGGCCTCGACCACTCCGCCCTGCTGCGCTCCGTCGAGCGTCTCTCCGGCCAGCGGGTCTGACTCCCAGATTTCCGGGCGGCGTTGGCGCTGACACCTGTCCTGTCGCGCCCAGGCGCCGGCGCCGTCCGGAACACCACCCTTCGTTTTCAACAAACTGTTGACGCGATGTTCGAGTCGAATTTACGCTCCTCGCACCGCCAGCAGCCCCAGCACGGAAGGTCACATCCCGCCACCATGACGCAGCGTGTGCTTACGACCGAGTCAGGCGCCCCGGTCGCCGACAACCAGAACTCCGCCACCGCCGGCGTCGGTGGCCCGCTCCTCCTCCAGGACCAGCACCTGCTGGAGAAGCTCGCCCGCTTCAACCGGGAGCGCATCCCGGAGCGCGTCGTGCACGCCCGCGGCTCCGGCGCATACGGCTACTTCGAGGTGACGGACGACGTCACCGGCTTCACCAAGGCGGACTTCCTGTCCGAGGTCGGCAGGCGCACGGAGACGTTCATCCGCTTCTCCACCGTCGCCGATTCGCTCGGTGGCGCGGACGCGGTCCGTGACCCGCGCGGCTTCGCGCTGAAGTTCTACACCGAGGACGGGAACTACGACCTCGTCGGCAACAACACTCCGGTGTTCTTCATCAAGGACCCCATCAAGTTCCCGGACTTCATCCACTCGCAGAAGCGCGACCCGTTCACGGGCAGGCAGGAGCCGGACAACGTCTGGGACTTCTGGGCGCACTCCCCCGAGGCGACGCACCAGGTCACCTGGCTGATGGGCGACCGGGGCATCCCCGCCTCGTACCGCCACATGAACGGCTACGGTTCGCACACCTACCAGTGGACGAACGCCGCCGGTGAGGCCTTCTTCGTCAAGTACCACTTCAAGACGAACCAGGGCGTCCGCTGCCTGTCCTCCGAGCAGGCCGCGGAGATCGCGGGCAAGGACGGCAACAGCCACCAGACGGACCTGCTGCAGGCGATCGAGCGCGGTGTGAACCCGTCCTGGACCCTGTACGTCCAGCTCATACCGGCCGCCGAGGCGGCGGACTACCGCTTCAACCCGTTCGACCTCACCAAGGTGTGGCCGCACGGCGACTACCCGCTGCAGCGCGTGGGCCGCCTGGTCCTGGACCGCAGCCCAGACAACGTCTTCGCCGAGGTCGAGCAGGCCGCGTTCTCCCCGAACAACTTCGTGCCCGGCATCGGCCCTTCGCCGGACAAGATGCTCCAGGGCCGGCTGTTCGCCTACGCGGACGCGCACCGCTACCGACTGGGCGTCAACCACACCCAGTTGGCGGTCAACGCGCCGAAGGCTGTGCCTGGGGGTGCTGCCGAGAACTACGGTCGCGACGGTCTGATGGCCACGCGCAACGGATCGCGCCAGGACAAGAACTACGAGCCCAACTCGTACGCCGGTCCCGCGCAGACGGACGCCGCGCTGTCGGCCCCGCTCGCAGTCCAGGGCTGGACGGGCACCCACGCGGCCCCGGCCCACGTCAAGGACGATGACTTCTTCCAGGCGGGCGAGCTGTACCGGCTGATGTCCGAAGAGGAGAAGTCCCGCCTCATCGCCAACATCGCCGGTGGGCTGTCGCAGGTCACCCGCGACGACGTGATCGAGAAGAACATCGCCCACTTCCATGCCGCCGACGCCGATTACGGCAAGCGCGTCGAGGAGGCGGTCCGCGCCCTGCGCGAGGATTGAGCGAACGGCAACACCCGGGCTGCGTCCGGGACATGACGGGAGGTCATGTCCGGACGCGAGCCCGCGCCGCGGACCCGGATGAGGGGTGTCACGCGGAGCGGGCGGAGGCGAGGACCGCGGCGGCAGGCGATGCCAGTGCGGTGGTGAAGGTCCGCGGGTTCTCTTTCTGACCTGAAGGAAGGGAGCCCGCGGAGCAATCTCCGCCGCCGCGGTCCCAGCCGGAAGCCGGCCCGGGCCACACACCCCGAAGCGCAACACACCCCGAAGCGCAACACACCCCGAAGCGCCACACAGTCTCCGCCCGGCCGCGCGAACGACCCGTCGCGACGGCCTCGCACCGTCGGGCGGCCACAACTGCTCCCCCAAGGCCTGACCCTCACACAGAGGGTCAGGCCTTGACCGTTCTCCCCGCCGCCCGCAGAACGCCAGTCCAGCAGCCGCAGGAACGCAGCGCCCTTGGGGCGGGCATGCGAAACGGCCCCCGCCCCGACACAGCGTCGGGACGGGGGCCGTTCACCCCTCGGCGGCAGTTGCCTCAGACCGTGAGCGGCTTGATCGCCGTCGGCGCGTGACCCGGCTCCGTGGCCAGTTCCTCGAACTCGACGACATTGCTGATGTCCGCCGTAGTGCTCATCGAGATATTGGTGATCCGCTCCAGGATCGCCTCCACGACGACCGGCACCCGGAACTCCGCGGCCAGCTTCTTGGCCTCCTCGAAGGCCGGCAGCAGCCGGTCCGGCTCGGTGACCCGGATCGCCTTGCAGCCCAGGCCCTCGACGACCTTCACGTGGTCGACGCCGTAGACGCCCAGCTCAGGAGCGTTGATGTTCTCGAACTCCAGGTTGACCTGGAAGTTGATGTCCAGGCCGATCTGGGCCTGACGGATCAGGCCCAGGTAGGAGTTGTTCACCAGGACATGGACGTACGGAATCCTGTGCTGCGCGCCGACCGCCAGCTCTTCGATCATGAATTGGAAGTCGTAGTCGCCGGACAGGGCGACGACCGGCGACTCCGGGTCCGCGGTGGCGACGCCGAGCGCCGCCGGGATCGTCCAGCCGAGCGGGCCCGCCTGGCCGCAGTTGATCCAGTGGCGCGGCCTGTAGACGTGCAGCATCTGCGCGCCGGCGATCTGGGAGAGGCCGATGGTGGTGACATACCGGGTCTCCGGACCGAAGGCCCTGTTCATCTCCTCGTAGACGCGCTGCGGCTTCAGCGGCACGTTGTCGAAGTGCGTACGGCGGTGCAGCGTGGCCTTGCGCTCCTGCGTGGCGGCGACCCACTCGGCGCGGTCGGGGAGCCTGCCCGCGGCCTTGAGTTCGCGCGCCACCTCGACGAAGAGCTCCAGCGCGTCCTTGGCGTCGGAGGCGATCCCGTAGTCCGGGGCGAAGATCTTGCCGATCTGGGTGGGCTCGATGTCCACATGGACGAACTTGCGGCCCTTTGTGTAGACGTCGAGCTTGTAGCCGGTGTGGCGGTTGGCCCATCGGTTGCCGATGCCCAGGACGAAGTCGGACTCCAGGAAGTTCGCGTTGCCGTAGCGGTGCGAGGTCTGCAGGCCGACCATGCCCGCGTTGAGGTCGTGGTCGTCCGGGATGGTGCCCCAGCCCATCAGGGTCGGGATGACCGGCGTGCTGGTGAGCTCGGCGAACTCGACCAGCAGGTCGGAGGCGTCGGCGTTGATGATGCCGCCGCCGGCGACGATCAGCGGGCGCTCGGACTCCAGGAGGAGGGAGATCGCCTTCTCGATCTGGGCGCGGGTGGCGGAAGGCTTGTAGACGGGCAGCGGTTCGTACGTCTCCGGGTCGAACTCGATCTCGGTCAGCTGGACGTCGATCGGCAGGTCGATCAGGACCGGTCCCGGGCGGCCCGAGCGCATCAGGTGGAAGGCCTGCTGGAAGACGCCGGGGACCTGCGCGGCCTCCAGGACGGTCGTCGCGGCCTTGGTGACCGGCTTGGCGATCGAGGCGATGTCGACGGCCTGGAAGTCCTCCTTGTGAATCACGGAGGTCGGCGCCTGGCCGGTGATGCACAGGATCGGGATCGAGTCGCCGATGGCCGAGTACAGGCCGGTGATCATGTCGGTGCCCGCCGGGCCCGACGTGCCGATGCAGACACCGATGTTGCCGGCGTTGGCGCGGGTGTAGCCCTCCGCCATGTGGGAGGCGCCTTCGACATGGCGGGCGAGCGTGTGATCGATCCCGCCGCCGGCCTGGAGGGCCTTGTAGAAGGGGTTGATCGCCGCACCCGGCACACCGAACGCGTTCGTGACGCCTTCGCGCTTGAGGATCTCAACTGCCGCTCGGGCAGCGGTCATACGAGGCATGGATGCTCCTGCTTCGGCCAGGCGGAGTCGGACTCTTCAGCGTCACTCGAGAGTGTCGATTCCGTAATGCGGAAGTTTAGTTCTGCTATACGGAAGCAATGTAGGACGCGCACGGAACTGCGTCAAGGGATGGCAGAAGTCCTCCCCAAGGCCTTGCGCTTGGTGGACGATGTACGCCAGGACGAAGGGGAAGGGGGACCGCGGTGGCCGAGACCGTGCCGGTGCGCTGTCCGTCCTGCCGGCGCGACCATCTGTACGCGGCGCAGGTCTATCCGTGTCCGTGCGGCGCCCCGGTCACCCCGCCGCTGCTGCGCGCCGCCCCCGCGGAGCCGATCACGCACCGCACCTGGACGGACGACTGGGTGACGGTCCGCTGCCGGGAGTGCGGCCGCCAGGACCAGTGGCCGCAGCCGGAGCTCGGCTGCCTGTGCGGCACGGTGCTGCGTATCCCAGTCCGCCCGGTGAGCGCCCCCGCCCCGGCCGCGCCCGCCCCGGCCTCCCCCGGCCCAGCTGCTCCCGACTCGACGCCGCCCTTGGCGGCACGCCCGTCGCGCATCCCGCTGCCCCACACCGCGACCGCCGTGGCGCGCCCCTCCTTCCGCCCGGTCACGATCCGCACCGCGCGGGACGCCGTGACCGCGGCTGCGCTCTATCTGAAGTGGCTGGGGTTCCGGGACGTCGTGCAACCGGAGGTCCGGCCCTCGTCCGGAATAGATCTGCGCGGCCCCGGCCTGGTCGCCCAGGTCGACCCGTCCACCCGCCCCGCCACGCTGCGCGATGTCGAGTGCCTGTGGCTGAACGGGCTGACCATCTCGGCGTCGAGCGTCTTCTTCTCCCTCGCGGGGTACGCGGACGACGCCAGGTCCCGCGCGGACGATCTCGGCATCCCGCTCTTCGTCATGGACCTCACGGGCAGCCCGCAGCCGGTCAACGGCCCGGCGGACGAACTCGTCTCAACCGGCGTCTGAACCCGGCCTTCGCCACGACGCCTGGGTGTGCGCGAGCTGCCGGGGCTGAAACGGCTGGGCCATACTCCCCGTATGCGTATCCGACCGGCCGCACTCGCCGAACTTCCCCTGCTCCAGGACATCGAGAGGGCGGCCGGCGAGCCCTTCCGCGGACTCGGCATGGCGGTGATCGCCGACGACGATCCCCCGGCGCTCGACCTGCTGGAGCGCTACCGCCGCCTGGGCCACGCCTGGGTGTCGGCCGACGCCGCCGACCGTCCGGTCGCGTATCTGATCTCCGACACGATCGACGGCGCGGCCCATATCGAGCAGGTCTCGGTCCACCCGGCCGCCGCCCGCCGTGGGCTCGGCCGCGCCCTGATCGACCACCTCGCCGCATGTGCGGCCGCCGACGGGCTGACGGCTCTCACCTTGACGACCTTCACCGAAGTCCCGTGGAACGCGCCCTACTACACACGCCTGGGCTTCCGCTCGCTGGCCGATGGAGAACTCACCGAAGGGCTACGGGAGATCAGACGCGCGGAGGCCCGGCACGGCCTGGACCACTGGCCGCGGGTCTGCATGCGGAGGGAGCTCGACTAGGCGTTTCCGGGGCTCCGCCACAGAACCCGTACGCTGGATTCTCCAGCCCCTCCGGCGATTGAGGAGCGGGGTCTGGGGCGGAGCCCCAGTTCCTGGGGGAGGGCGGGCAGGGGACGAAGCCCGCCGCAGGCGCACCGCACCCGCACCCCCTACCTCTCCCCCGCGAGCCCGTACCGCCGCCGCAGCTCCACCTTTCTGACCTTGCCGCTCACCGTCATCGGGAAGTCGGCGAGGATCTCGAGACGGCGCGGGACCTTGTAGTGCGCGAGCTGTTCCCGGCAGAACGCGGCGATGTCGTCCAGCGTCGGCGGGTCCGCGGGATCACGGGGGACAACGCAGGCCAGAATCTCCTCGCCGTAGCGCTCGTCGGGGACGCCGACCACCTGGACGTCCGCGATCTTGGGGTGGCCGTACAGAAACTCCTCGATCTCACGCGGATAGACGTTCTCACCGCCCCTGATGATCATGTCCTTGATCCGGCCGACGATCTGGACGTAGCCGTCCTCGCGCATCACCGCCAGGTCGCCCGTGTGCATCCAGCGGCCCGCGTCGATGGCCTCGGCGGTCTTCTCCGGCTCGTTCCAGTAGCCGAGCATCACGCTGTAGCCGCGGGTACGCAGCTCACCGGCCTCACCGCGGGGCAGGGTCACACCGGTGACCGGGTCGACGATCTTGACCTCGACATGGGGCAGCACCCGGCCCACCGTGCCGGTGCGGCGCTCCAGATCGTCGTCGCGCCGGGTCTGGGTGGAGACCGGGGAGGTCTCCGTCATGCCGTAACAGATCGACACCTCCGCCATGTTCATCTCGGCGACGACCCGCTTCATCACCTCCACCGGGCAGGGCGAGCCCGCCATGATGCCGGTGCGCAGGCTGGACAGGTCGTACGAGGCGAAGTCCGCGAGGTTCAGCTCGGCGATGAACATCGTCGGGACGCCGTAGAGCGAGGTGCAGCGCTCGTCGGCGACCGCGCCGAGGGTGGCCGTCGGCTCGAAGGAGGGGGCCGGGATGACCATGCACGCGCCGTGCGACGTGGCGGCGAGATTGCCCATGACCATGCCGAAGCAGTGATAGAAGGGCACCGGCAGACAGATCCGGTCCCGCTCGGTGTAGGCGACCATCTCCCCCACGAAATAGCCGTTGTTGAGGATGTTGTGGTGGGAGAGCGTCGCGCCCTTGGGGAAGCCGGTGGTGCCCGAGGTGTACTGGATGTTGACCGGGTCGTCGCAGGACAACTCGGCCTCGCGGGCTGCCAGTTGCTCGTCGGTGACCGTACGGGCCGCGTCCAGGAGCACGTCCCAGGAGCCGTCCTCGATGTAGTGGACGGCCCGAAGTTCGGGACAGCGTGGGCGCACCTGCTCCACCAGTGCCCGGTAGTCGCTGGTCTTGTGCCGCTGCGAGGCGCACAGGACCGAGATCCCGGCCTGTTTCAGTACGTACTCGAGCTCGTGCGCCCGGTACGCCGGATTGATGTTCACCATGATCGCGCCGATCCGGGCGGTGGCGTACTGCACGAGCACCCACTCGGCGCAGTTGACCGCCCAGATCCCGATCCGGTCGCCCTTGGCGACCCCGGTCCCGAGCAGCCCGCGCGCCAGCCGGTCCACCGCCGAGCCGAATTCTGCATACGTCCAGCGGGTGCCCGCGGGCACGTCGACCAGCGCCTCGCGGTCGGGGTGAGCCGCGATCGTCCGGTCGAGGTTCTGGCCGATGGTGTCGCCCAGCAGCGCCCTCTCGCCGGTGCCGTGCGCGTAGGAGAGCGTCATCGCAGGTCCCCCTCGTCGTACTCGGCGGCCGAGCCGTCGGCCGTACGCTCGCGCAGCTCGATCCGGCGGATCTTGCCCGAGACGGTCTTGGGCAGTTCCGCGAACTCAAGTCGGCGGATGCGCTTGTACGGGGCGAGTAGGGAGCGCGAGTGTTCGAAGAGGAGCTTCGCCGTGCCGGGGCCGGGCTCCCAGCCCTCGGCGAGCACGATGTACGCCTTCGGCACGGCGAGCCGGACCGGGTCGGGCGCGGGCACCACCGCCGCCTCCGCCACCGCTTCATGCTCCAGCAGCGCACTCTCCAGCTCGAACGGCGAGATCTTGTAGTCGGACGCCTTGAAGACGTCGTCGGAGCGCCCGATGTAGGTGATGTATCCGTCGGCGTCGCGCGCTCCGATGTCGCCGGTTCGGTAGAAGCCTCCGGCCATCGCCTCGGCCGTACGCTCCGGGTCCCCGTGGTAGCCGGTCATCAGCCCGACCGGATCGCCGGACAGATCCAGCGAGATCTCGCCCTCCACGGCGCCCGGCTCGCCCGTCACCGGGTCGAGGAGCACCACCCGGTAGCCGGGGCTCGGGCGGCCCATGGAGCCGGCTTTCAGCAGCTGACCGGGGCTGTTGGAGACCTGCACGGCCGTCTCGGTCTGCCCGAACCCGTCCCGGATGGTGACGCCCCACTCGCGCCGAACGGTCTCGATGACCTCGGGGTTGAGCGGCTCTCCGGCCGCGACGACTTCGCGCGGCGGCAGACGCAGCTGGCCGAGGTCCGCCTGGATCAGCATCCGCCACACGGTGGGCGGAGCGCAGAAGCTGGTCACTCCCGCGCGGTCCATCTCCGCCATCAGCCGGGCCGCGTCGAAGCGCGTGTAGTTGTGGATGAATACGGTCGCCTCTGCGTTCCAGGGCGCGAAGAGGTTGGACCAGGCATGCTTGGCCCAGCCGGGCGAGGAGATGTTCAGATGCACGTCGCCGGGCTTGAGCCCGATCCAGTACATGGTCGCCAAGTGGCCGACGGGGTACGAGAGATGGGTGTGCTCGACGAGCTTGGGGTGAGCGGTCGTGCCGGAGGTGAAGTAGAGCATCAGCGGGTCGTCGGCGTGCGTGACACCGTCGGGCTCGAACTCCCCGGGCGCGGCGAACGCCCCGTCGAATTCGAGCCAGCCCGGCACGCCGGCCGAGCCCCGTTCCGCCACCGCGATCCGGGTGTAGTCCCCCGGCACCTCGGCGAATTTCGCGGTGTCCGCCTCCCGCACGATGACGTGCCGGGCGCGGCCGCGTTCGATCCGATCCCTGAGGTCCAGCGGGCCGAGCAGCGGGGTCGCGGGGATGACGACCGCCCGCAGCTTCATCGCGGCGAGCGCGATCATCCACAGTTCCTGCTGGTTGCCGAGCATCACGAGGATCCGGTCGCCAGCCCGTACACCCTGGGCCCGCAGCCAGTTGGCGACCTGGTTCGAGCGCATGGACATCTCACCGAACGAGACGGTGATCTCGCGGCCGTCCTCCTCGACGATGTGCAGCGCGGTCCTGTCGTTGGCGGTGGCGATCCCGTCGAACCAGTCCAGCGCCCAGTTGAACCGCTCGGGCCGCGGCCAGGCGAAGCCTTCGTACGCCGCCGCGTAGTCCTCCCGGTGCTCCAGCAGAAAGTCCCGGGCCGCCCGGAAACTCTCCGTCGCGCTGCCTGACGTCATGTGTCCTCCTCATTGCGGGACCAGCTACCGACATCGTGTAATCGGTGACCCAGGTCTCACTACCCCCGTACGGGGGTGACCCAGCACGGAGAGAAGGGGACGTGCACGAAACGGCCGATGCGGTGGAGATGCGAGCGGCGCTGCTGCGGCTGCGCCGGGCGACCGGGCTGCCGGTCGCCTTCGGCGGTCTGCTGCACGACGCACGCCGGCTGCGGATCGCCGAACTGAGCGGCGCGGCGACGGGCGCGCTGCGGGGCCTCGCGATCTGCGCGGGCAACGGCCTCGGCGGCAAGTCCATCGCGCTGTCCCGGCCGTGCGCGGTGACCGACTACCGCTCGGCGCGCCACATCAGCCACGAGTACGACGCGGCGGTGGCGACGGAGGGGCTGCGCTCGGTGCTCGCGGTGCCCGTCGTCGTACACCGCAAGGTACGGGGCGTGCTCTACGGCGCGCTGCGTGAGCCGACCGCGATGGGCGACCGGGCCTTCGACGCCGCTGTGGCGGCGGCGCGTGATGTGGAGCAGGCGCTGGTCGTACGGGACGAGGTGCAGCGGCTGCTGGCGGCGGCGCGGGAGCCGGTGGCGGGTTCCGGGGCGTGGGAGGAGGTCCGCGAGGCGCACGGCGAACTGCGGGCGCTGGCCCCGCGGATCGCCGACCAGGCGCTGCGGGAGTCGCTGCTGTCGGTCTGCGGCCGGCTGGCGACCGCGGCGGGCGGCCCGCCGAGCGAGCACGCGGTCGCCCTGACGCCACGCGAAGTCGATGTGCTGGCGTGCGTCGCGGCGGGCTCGACGAATGCGGTCGCGGCCCAGCGGCTCTGCCTCAAGCCGGAGACGGTGAAGGGGTATCTGCGATCCGCGATGCGGAAGCTGGGGGCGCACACCCGGCTGGAGGCGGTGGTGACGGCGCGGCGAGCGGGGCTGCTGCCGTAGGGCTCATCGGGGGGAACCGGTGTCGGGCTCACCGGTCCGGCAGACGGCGGGGAGAAGCCTCCGCGGCTCTAGAGGGAAGGCCGGGGCATAGCGTTGAATGACGGGATGGTGTCGACCGACCGCCTCCTCGCATTCGCCGCGATGTCCCTGCTGGTGATCGTGATCCCGGGGCCGAGTGTGCTCTTTGTGATCGGCCGGGCTCTCGCCCACGGCCGCCGGACTGCGGTGGCCACCGCCTTGGGCAACGTCTTCGGCTCGTACGCCCTCGTCGTGGCCGTCGCGCTGGGCGTCGGCGCTCTGGTGGAGCGGTCGGCCGCGGTGTTCATGGCGGTGAAGCTGGCGGGCGCGGCGTATCTGGTCTTCCTCGGAGTGCAGGCTTTCCGGCACCGCAAGGACATGAAGGTCTCGGACATGGCGGCGTCCCCGGCAGGACCGGCGCGCGGCGACGTCCGTACGGTCGTGGACGGCATCCTGGTCGGCGTCACCAACCCCAAGGGCATCGTGTTCTTCGCCGCGGTGCTGCCGCAGTTCGTGGACCACTCCGCGGGCCATCTGCCGGCCCAGATGCTGCTGCTCGGCCTGGTCCCGATCTCGATCGGCCTGGTGACTGACACGCTCTGGGGTCTGGGCGCGGCGGCTGCGCGCAGTTGGTTCGCCCGCTCGGAGAGCCGTTTGTCGATGGTGGGCGGCGCCGGCGGGTTCGCGATGATCGGCCTGGGCGTGACGGTGGCGGCGACGGGCCGCGCGGACTGACGCCCGCTACCCGCTGAACGTCTCGAAGCGGATGTCGTGCGCGGTGGCCGAGGACATGGCGCTGAGCATCCGCTCCCCCTCCTCGGCCACGGCGGCCTGCTGCGCGCGGGTCAGCTTTCCGAAGGCCTGGACGGTCACGGTGGCGGTCGCGGTGGCGGTCGCGGTGTCGTCGGGTTCGGTCAGCCGCCAGATGCCGGCGAGGTATCCGTCGACGAGGAGGGTCGGGTACGCCTGGTTCCCCTTCCACGTGCGCAGCCTGTACTCCTCGGGCACGAGGCGGCTGCGGTCGGCGTGCGAGAGCAGCAGATTGTCGAACTCGGGCAGGAAGCGGGGCGGCGCCGGGGTCCCGGCGTCCGGCCGGGGTCCGTCGGGGATGTCGAAGAGCTCGACGCCGTTCTCGTCCTGGAAGACGGCCAGCCGCGGCCGCAGGCGCTCGAAGACCTCCCGCATCCGGGTCAGCCCGGACCAGATCTGCATGTCCTTGACGGAGGCGGGGCCGAAGGCCGCGAGATAGCGGAGCACGGTGGCGTCGGGCGCGGGCGCGGGCTCCGTCGTCCGGCCGAACCACTGCTCGGCGGTGGTGAGCATGACCTGGCCGCTCCTGCCCCACAGGCCGCGCGGGGTGACCTGCACCAGCGGCAGTACGCAGCGGGCGGCGACGGAAAGGGCGAGCGGATCGGCGTCCGGCCACTCCTTCAGCAGCGCCTCGCGCAGCTTCTTCATGGTCCGGGGCTCCTCCTCGACCAACTCACGGCTGAGGGCGCGGAGCCGGGCCAGATCGACCCCGGCCAGGCCCGCCCGGAACTGCTTGAGTTCCCGGTCGCGCGCGGCCTGGACCAGCGGCCGCAGGGTCAGGCAGTCCTCGGCGGTGTGCATATGGATGGTGGAACGCATGGTGACCAGTCGCGCGACCTCGCGGGATGCCATCAGCGCGGAGAGCTCTTCGGGGTCGAAGCCGTCCATCCGGGCGGCGAGGGCGAAATACGGCGGCTTCACGTTCTGCGCCTGGAGGCCGACGAGGTGCTCGACGGCGCCCCTGACGGACATCGCGGACTTGGGGGCGCGGCGCAGCAGGAGCTGACGCTGGAGCGTTGCGCGGTTGAGGGCGCGATTGCCGAGTACGGGGTACGTCGTCTTCGAGGCCATGCGCCCCACGCTACTCAGACTTGCGGACAGTTACTGTCCGCAATGGGAGGCCCTCTCGCCGCCCCGTCATGCCGGGGCAATTCGACGCGGATATCCTGCACCGAAGCCGTACGCACGTTACGTGTTCGAGGTGGAGGTGAGACCCGCGATGCCGCTGTCCCCGAAGAAGCACCAATGGCGCCGCCGGCCCCTGTTGCCCACGAGCCCGCCGCCAAAGGTCCCCGCGGCCGCCGAGCCCGCCGCCCCCTCCCCCGTACACAAGGACCAGGGCAGCGTCGTCCAGGCCGCGCTCTACCGCGAGGGCAACCGCGTCGCGACGCCCGACTCGCTCGCCGAGACCTTCCGCCGGCTGCGTGAGTTCCCCGACGGCATGGCGTGGATCGGGCTGCACCGGCCGACCGAGGCCGAAGTCCATTCGCTCGCCGCCGAGTTCGACCTGCATGAACTCGCCGTCGAGGACGCCCTGGAGGCCCACCAGCGCCCGAAGCTCGAACGGTACGGCGACACCCTGTTCGTGGTGCTGCGCGCCGCCCGCTATCTCGACGCCCAGGAGGAGGTCGACTTCGGCGAGCTGCACGTCTTCGTGGGCAAGGATTTCCTGATCACGGTCCGCCACGGCGCGGCCCCCGACCTGTCCGCGGTACGCCGCCGCATGGAGGAGACCCCGGAGCTGCTGGCCCTCGGCCCGGAGGCAGTGCTGTACGCGATCCTGGACGCGGTGGTCGACGGCTATGCCCCGGTGGTGGCGGGCGTGCAGAACGACATCGACGAGATCGAGACCGAGGTCTTCAGCGGCGACCCCGCGGTGTCCCGCCGTATCTACGAACTCTCCCGCGAAATGGTCGAGTTCCAGCGCGCCACCCGCCCCCTGGTCGGCATGCTGCGCGGCCTGATGGCGGGCTTCGCCAAGTACGGCACGGACGAGGAGCTGCAGCGCTATCTCCGTGACGTCGCCGACCACGTCACGCACACGAGCGAGCGTGTGGACGGCTTCCGCCAGGCGCTTGCGGATATCCTCACAGTGAACGCGACGCTGGTGACGCAGCAGCAGAACGCGGAGATGCGGGCGCTGGCGGAGGCGGGATTCGAGCAGAACGAGGAAATCAAGAAGATCTCGAGCTGGGCTGCAATTCTGTTTGCCCCCACACTTGTGGGAACTGTCTACGGCATGAACTTCGACAGCATGCCGGAGCTGCACTGGGGCTTCGGATACCCCTTCGCCATCACCCTCATGGCAGTTGTCTGCGTGAGTTTGTACGTCATCTTCAAGCGCCGGGACTGGCTTTAGGCCAGCCACCTCCAGCCCTCGCCAACGTCATTGGCTTTGCGATCACGTACATCTTGCCATGTCGATCCGCCGGTCGGGGTGGGCGGCGTCCACCGGGACGTAGGCGGCGCCGCACCGGAGGATGCCTTCGAGTACATGTATGAGTGCAGTTGGAGCTTCGGATACCCCTTTGCCATCGACTTAATGGGGGTTATTTGTATCACTTTGTACCTTATTTTCAAGCGGCGGGACTGGCTCTGAGCTCAGCGCTCCTGGAGCAAGGCTCGTTCACGCTTTGCTCTCGCATCCCTCGACAACAGGACCGTGAAGGGCTCTGCGGAGTCCCTGGGGAGAGGAGATCCCTGCGATCTCCTCGCACTGCCCCCAACGAGCCCAGGAAAAGGTCCCATTGGGCCTGCCACCGGAGCCTGAGCAGAATCCAGGGAGAATCGGTTCCCTACCGGCGGCGCCAGCTCCCATCATGTGAGGCGCATCAGTCTTCCGCCCGCTGTTCGCGGCGGCTCCGACCCACACTCGAAGATCTAACTGAGAGTGATGGATGCGCCGGTCGAGCCACCCCTCCGCGCAGCGTTCTCTGAAGATGGCCTTCGCCGCCTTCCAGAAGTCCGCCGCCCTCGCGGCCGTATCGCACGCCCTGGCCAGGAGCCACGGTCTGGGCGACGAACTGGCCCTGGAGGCCGAGTCGTTGACCTCGAGGATTCTCGCCGACGTGGACTATCTGCCGAGCCTCGCCGCCCGTGCCTGGTGCTGGGCGCCCGAGATGGAGGAGATCGCGGCCGCCCTGCGCGCCACCGGCCTCCCGCCCGCGCTGGCCGAGGCCAGCGCCACGGTCCTGCGCCCCTGGACCGGCGACAAGGACCGCTTCGACCTGCCCCTGGAGGACGTCCTGGCCCACCTCCAGGGGCCGAAGACCCGACCGCGACCTGCAACGGGGCGGGGCATGGGCGGCGCGGTCAGGTCCGGCCGACGGCCGCCAGGTCCACGTCCTTCGTCTCCCGGTACCGGAAGAACGAGACAGTGCTGATCAGGCAGAGCACCACGACGTACCACCGGTACCAGGAGGCGTGGCCGTGCGCGGCGAGGTACTCGATCAGGTAGGGCGCCGTGCCGCCGAACAGGGCCACCGTCAGCGCGTACGGCAGGCCGACGCCGCTCGACCGCACCGACGTCGGGAACATCTCCAGCGTCGCGGACGGAGCGGCCGCCGCGTAGCAGCCGAACAGCAGCAGCGCCGCCGTCATCACCACGCCCAGCCGCACCGCCGAGCCCGACAGGAGCCCGAAGAGCAACGGCGACAGACAGGCGAACCCGCCGCCGAACACCAGCAGCAGCGGACGGCGCCCGAACCGGTCGGCTGCCATGCCGAACAGCGGAAGCGCGGCCATGAACACCACCTGCGCGACGACGGCGGCCCACAGCGCGGTGTTCGCCGGTACGCCGTACTGGAGTTGGGCGTACAGCGGCAGGTACGAGGCGAAGGTGTAGTAGACGACGGTCGCGCCCAGCGTGAAGCCAACCACGCGGGCGGCAGCGCGCGGGTGCGTACGCAGCACCTGCCGCGCCGGGTTGCGGGGCCGCTCCCGTGCCGCGTCGAAGACGGGTGTCTCGGGCATCCGGCCGCGCAGGTACCAGCCGTACACGGCGAGCAGCGCGCCGAGCGCGAAGGGCACCCGCCAGCCCCAGCTTCCCAGTTGGGCGGGAGTGAGCGTGTGGTGCAGCAGTAGCGCGAGCAGCGTGGCCGCGAGGGTGCCGAGGGTTGTGCTGATGTAGACGGCGCTCGAGTACAGGCCGCGGCGCCCGCGCGGCGCGATCTCGTTCACGTACGTGCTCATCGCCGCGCCCTCGCCGCCCGCGGACAGCCCCTGTAGCGCCCTGGCCACCACCAGCAGCACCGGGGCCAGTACGCCGACCGTCCGGTAGGGCGGAGCGAGCGCGATCAGGAGGCTGCCCCCCGCCATCATCAGCAGGGACAGCCGCAGCGCGGCGCTCCGGCCGTTGCGGTCGCAGTACCCGCCGATCAGCGCCCCGCCGAGCGGCCGGAACAGGAACCCGACGGCGAACACCGACAGGGTCTGCAGGAGGTTCGTGGTGCCATCGCCCGACGGATAGAAGTGCGGGCCGAGCAGCGCGGCGAACGTCACGAACGTGGCCCAGTCGAACCACTCCATGGCGTTGCCGATGGAGGCGACCACCAGCGGCCGCAGCCGGTCCCGCCTCACGGATACGCGACTCGCCTGTGCGGCAAGGGTGTTCACGATGCCGTCCTCTCGTGCTGTGAGCGTGTGGCAGGTGTGGTGCCGAGCCGTGCGCGTACGTCGTCGGCCTCGGCAACGCCGATCTCGGTGAACGCCTCCAGGGCCTGGGTCCAGTAGTCCCGCGCCCGCGGGTGGTCGCCGTCGAACGTGGCGACGGTGCCCAGGACGTGCTGGGCCCTGGCGATGTTCAGACGCTGTGCGGTCGGCTGCGACAGGGCGAGCGCCAGCTGTGCGCACTCCTCGGCGCGGTGCGGGTCACCCAGACTCAGATAGAGCGGGGCCAGTTCCAGGAGGACCTTGCTGCGGGCGATGTGGTTCACGCTCCCCTCGGCGAGGGAGCGGGCCGCCTCGGCGTGCCCGGCGGCATCCTCACGGCCCAGCAGGCCGTCGGTGACGGCCATGCGGGCCAGCGCGTACGCCTCGCCGTCGACGTAGCCGATCTGCCGGGCCCCGTCGAGCGCCGTGGCCGCGTAACGGGCCGATCGCGGCAGCGAGTCGAGGCCCGCGCTGATGGCGGAAAGCAGGCACAGGGTCTCCACCTCGTAGGTGCGGTCGCCGCACTCCTGGAAGGAGCTCAGCGCCCGCTGCGCCGAGTCGAGCGCGGTCTCGTGCCGGCCGATGTCCAGGTCGACGAGGGCGAGCCCGTACAGCGAGATGCTCCTGTCGTACGAGGAGTCGATGGACTCGGACACCTTCAGTGCCCGGGTGAAACAGGACCGCGCCTCGGACAGCTCTCCGGTGGCCTGGCGCACCAGGCCCAGGTTGCGCAGGCTGTACGAGCTGATGTGGTGCAGGCCGAGGCCGCCCGCGGTGGCCAGCGACGCGGTGAGGCATTCGGTGGCGCGCGCCATGTCGCCGTGCGTCCAGTGGATGAACCCCAACAGGCCCTGGGTGGTGGCCTCGAGCCGGGGTGAGCGGATGCTGTGCGCGACGTCGAGCGCCCGCCGTGCGGCCTCCTCGGCCCGCCCGCCCCGGCCCAGGCTGAGGTGGGCGAGGCTCATGTTGTTGAGCGTGGCCGCGACCTCCTCGGCCATGCCGAGGCGGTCGTGCAGCGCGAGGCTCTTCTCCTGGTGCGCGATGGCCCGCTCGTAGTCGCCGAGCGTGTTGTGAAGGTTGGCGAGGCTGCGGTGCATCGCCGCGATGCCGCGCTCGTCGTGGTGGGTCTCGGCGGCGGACAGGCCGATACGGGTGGTCTCCCGCCATTCGGTGCGGTACTTGCCCGTCCAGAAGAAGCCGCGCAGGGCGTCGGCCAGGTGCCAGGACAGGTGGTGCGGGCCGTGCGTTCCGAAGTGGCGCACACAGGCCATCAGGTTGCGCCGCTCGGCCAGCAGCCAGGCCGTCGCGTGGCTCTCGTTCGGGAACTGCGGCGCGTCGAATGTCGCCTTCGGCCGCTCCGGCTGGGCGAGCCGCACGAACTCCGAGTAGAGGACGTCGGCCGCGGCGCAGGCGCCCGCGAGGTACCACTGGCCGAGCCGCTCCAGGGCCTCGGCCCGCTCCCGCGCGGAATGCTCGGCGAGCGCGCGGCCTTGCGCGTACTCGCGCAGCAGGTCGTGGAACTGGTAGCGGCCAGGGGCGGGTTGCTGCAACAGGCTCGCCGTCTCCAGGCGGCTCAGACCGGTCCGCGCCTGCGCCTCGCTGATGTCGGCGAGCACCGAGACGGCGGCGGGGGTGAAGTCGGAGCCGGGGAAGAGCCCCGCGAGGCGGAAGACCGCGCGGTCGTCCGGGGTCAACGCGTCGTACGACAGGGCGATGGCCGTGGAGACGGCGGACGTGGTGTCGCCGTCGACGGACAGGGCGGCGAGGCGGTTGCCGCGCCGCAGACTCTCCAGGTAGTCCTCGGTCTGCCCGCCCGGGGCGCCGATCAGGTTGGCCGCGGCGATCCGCAGCGCGAGCGGCAGGTAGCAGCACAAAGCGACGACTTCGCGTACCACGTCCGGCTCGATCGCCACCGCGGCCTGCCGCATCATGCCGGTAACCAGCTCGGCCGACTCCCGTTGGCTGAGCGTGCCGACGCGGATCACCTGGGCGCCGTGCGTGACCGCGAGGGACCGCAACTGCCGCCTGCTGGTGATCAGTACGGAGCATCCCGCGTCCCCGGGGATGAGTGGCAGCACCTGCTCGACGCTGGACGCGTTGTCCAGCACCACCAGCACGCTCTTCCCGGTCAGCTTCGACCGGTAGAGGTTGGCCTGTTCGACCGGGTCGACCGGGATCTGGTCCGCGGGCACGCCGAGGCTGCGCAGGAACTGCGAGAGCACCTGGTCCGGCGGGAGCGGCGCGTGCTCCCCGCCCTGCTCGTAGCCGCGCAGGTTCACGTACAGCTGCCCGTCCGGGAACGCGCCCCGCACCCGGCTGCCGAGCCAGACCGCGAGCGCCGTCTTGCCGACGCCGGGAGGCCCGGACAGGACCACGACGGGGACGCCGGTACGGTCCGGCGCCGGCGGAAGCATCGTCTCGACCCGGTCGACGACGTCGTCCCTTCCCACGAACCCCATGGCCAGCGGCGGGAGTTGTGCAGGCACCGTGACAGCCTCGCCGCCGCCGGGGCGCGGTCCGTTCGGGGCCGCGAGGGCGGGGTCCGATTCGAGGATGCCGGTGTGCAGGGCGCGCAGCCGCTCGCCCGGTTCGACGCCGAGCTGCTCGACCAGTTCGCGGCGGGCCTGCTGGTAGACGTCCAGCGCCTCCGCCTGCCGCCCCGAGCGGTACAGAGCCAGCATCAGCAGGCTCCAGAAGTTCTCCCGTAAGGGGTTGTCCAGGGCGGCGGTGCGCAGGTCCTTCACCAGCTGCCCGTGCCTGCCGAGGTGGAGTTCGGTCTCGAAGTACGCCTCCAGCGCGCCGAGCCGCTCGTCCTCCAGGGCCGGGCACTCGTCACGGCGCAACGAGTCCGACGGTATGTCCGCGAGCGGCGCACCGCGCCAGACGCTCAGCGCCTCGGCCAGCAGCCGTGCCCGCTCCTCCGGCGTCTCGGCCTGCCGCGCGAGCCGGACCAGGCGGCGGAACCGAGTGAGGTCCAGCTCCGCTTCGGCCACGTCGATCCGGTAGCCGCCGGCCGCCGTCTCCACCAGGTCCGCGTCGCCGAGCAGCATCCGCAGCCGTCGTACGTACGTGTGCAGTGCTCCGCGTGGATTCGACGGCTTGCGCTCGTCCCACAGCCAGTCGGCGAGACGGTCGTTGTCGACGACCTCGCCGGACCGCAGCAGCAGCGCCGCCAGCAGCACCCGGAGTTTCCCGGAATCAATTGCCAGTTCTTTGCCCGCGACGCACGCGGAGAGCGTCCCGAGTATCCCAAAGCTATCCCCGGCGCGATGCGCCGGGACGCTAGGCGATGGGACGAATTCGATTCGTTCCATGCAGTTCTTGCCATCCCCCGTAGGCGTGTGCACATCCTCCCCCGCGCTTGCGAGCCGCGTCATTGCCGGAACGCGCGCAAGGGACTGTTCAGTTGTGCGCTAGCCACCTTAGGGGATACCGACGGCGGGCCGGGGGTGGCGCCTTGTTCGATGGGTCACATGGTAACGTCCGCCGCGGCCTCAGCTGAACGGCGGCCGATATCGGGGGACTTGGTGATCGAAGGACTGCTGCCGCAAAGTGTTGCGGTGGCCGAGGACGTCAGTGACGCCCCCGGTGACGAGCGTGTCCTCTCGTCAGCCGAACGGGCTCTGATCGCGGCGGCGTTGCCCGAGCGGAGGGACCAGTTCGCCGCCGGGCGCGGCTGCGCCCGCCGCGCCATGGAGCTGCTCGGCGAGGAGCCACGGCCCGTGCCCGCCGACGCGACGGGGGCTCCCCTCTGGCCGCCGGGGCTGGTGGGGAGCATCACGCACTGCCGGGGGTACCGGGCCGCGGTGGTCGCCCGCCGTGCCGACGTCACGGCGCTCGGCATCGATGCCGAGCCGAACCTGGGGTTGCGCGACGGTGTCCTGGAGCTTGTCTCGTCCGCCGGGGAGCGGGCACGGCTGCGGGAGTTGGCGGCGCTCCTGCCCCACGTCCGCGTGGACCGGCTGCTGTTCAGCGCCAAGGAGGCGGCATACAAGGCGTGGTATCCATTGCACGGGATCCGGCTGGGTTTCCGGGACGCGGAACTCACGCTGTCCGGGCGGGTTTGTGGAAATGGCGCGGGCGGCTCTGGGGACGTGACGGAGGGGACCTTCCGGGTCCGCCTGAGTGAGCGGAGTGGTGCGGCGCGGGAATTTCGCCACGAAGTGCTCCACGGCCGTTGGGCGGTACGGAATTTCCTCATCCTGACGGCTGTTACGTTGGAGTGACGGGCTCGTCACGAACTACCAACCGTTTCATGTTTCCGGGCTCTTTGTTCAATAGGCAACCGTGCTCATACGGTGCCGGTGAACCAGGAAATAGTCGTCCTCAGCGGATCCGAGAAGGACGCTTCGTCGAGGCGGTAGGAGGGGTGCCGACTCCGCAGTGCCTGGAGGAACAGAGTTTCCGTGTCCCGACAACCGGTGTCGGAACTCACCCGCGCCCTGGGCTGTATACGCGAGGGGGCGGTCCTGCCTGTTGCGTGACGCATCACAGTCTCCTTCGTACGCGACATTCATGTCCTGCGCAGATGGTCGACGACCAGCGAGCTGATGGTCGACGACCAGTGCGGCGGGAAGATGTGGCCCATGCCGGCGATCCGCCACAGGCGTGCGTGCGGGATCACCCGGCGCAGTTCCTCGCCGTGCTCCAATGGCAGGACGGGGTCCCGCTCGCCGTGCACGACGAGCGTCGGCACGTCGAGGGCGGCGATCCGCCCGGTGAGCGGGGGCGTGCGGTCCAGGGCCGTCGCATGGCGCCAGGCAGTGTCGGGGCCGTGGTCGCGGTCCTTCACGCGCCTGACCAGATCGACCCAGTACGTCCGGTCGAACGGTACGTAGGACCCGACCAGCACCTGCCAGCCGTCGACGGCCGCGGCCAGGCCCTCCTCGGGCCCCTGGGGCGGGGACGCGGCGAGCCGGGCGGCGTGCTCCAGCATCGGCCGGCGCGGACCGGGCAGTCCGGTGCGCGGCGGCAGCCATACGTCGCCGTTCGCGTCCGGGGAACTGGACAGCAGCACCAGCGACCGGACGAGTTCGGGCCGGTCGAGCGCGAGCAGCTGGGCCACCATGCCCCCGACGGACTGACCCGCCACGTGCGCCGAGCCAAGTCCGAGCCCCACGAGCACGTCGGCGGCGTCCGCGGCGAGCGTCGACAGGTCGTACTCGTCGTCGGACTTCCCCGACCTGCCGGTGTCCCGGTGGTCGTAACGCACCACGAAGTACCCGTCCTTGGCGATCAGCCGGCACAGCTCGTCCGGCCACACGATGCCCGGCGCCGAGCCGCCCATCACCAGCAGCACCGCCGGATCGCCGCGGCTGCCGAACGTCTCCGTCCACAGTCGCAGACCGTCCCGCGTCGCGATTGGGCTCTCCATTGGGCTGTTTCTTCCCCTTGGTAGGGTGCGGTGGACCGCTGATCATCCGTCCTGGGGGAACAGAATGACCCGCGCACGCACGGCACTTGTCCTGGTTGATCTGCAGCGGTGGATCGTCGACATGCCGTGGCAGCCACTAGGCGGTGACGTCGTGGCCGACGCCTGCACAAGGCTGCGCGAGCACTTCGCGAACACCGGCTCCTCGCCCGTCGTCTTCGTCCGGTACGTACGAGAGGACGGCTCCGACGGCGGCATCAGTGCCGCCCCCAACCAGCTGATCTCCGGTTTCGAACCGCGTACCGGCGAGCACCTGGTGACCAAGCACGGCCTTGACGCCTTCGAGGGCACCGACCTCCACGACCGGCTGCGCGGCGAAGGCGTCACCGAGGTCGTGGTCGCCGGACTGTCCACCGCGCACGGTGTCGCGTCCACCGCCGCGACGGCGCTGCGTCTGGGCTACGGGGTGGTCGTCGTCTCCGACGCCACGGCCAGCGTGGACGAGGCACAGCACCGCGAGGCGCTCGACCGCCTCACCGCGCTCGGCGCGGGCACCACCGTGGTCGCGGACCTGGTGACCGCGAAGGTCAGCGGAAACTGACCCTCGCGGTCCGGCGGTGCGGCATGGGCCGGCCTCAGGCCGACCGGATCACTGGTGGCTGACCGCTGTGGGCTTGACCACGTAGACGATGCGGTGCGCGACGTCCGGCGGTGGGCCGTCCAGCTTCATGCCGTACCGCTCCGCGAGCTGCGCGAAGAACTCACCGGACGAGTCGTCGTCGATCCGGACCACCTCGCCGCGGATCTCCAGGTAGCGGTACGGCTGTTCCGGGTCGTTGACCGACACCGCGACATGCGGGTCGGCCGTGATGTTCTTGTACTTGTAGCGGACCGTCGTGTTGGTGAACCGGACGTACTCGCCGTCCCAGGAGAACCACATCGGGTTCACCTGCGGCCCGCCGCCCGCTGCCCGGATCGTGGCCAGATGACCGAAGAGCGGCCGCTCCAGCAGATCCTTGTGACTGTCCGGAATGAGACTCATGCCGTGTGTTCCTTCACTTTCTCTTGTTCGTCCTGCCGGGCCCCGAGCAGGGGGCGGAACAGGTCCGTCAGTCGTGCCCGCATGGTGGCGGTGTCCTTGGCGATCCAGTCCACGTGACCGTCCGGCCGGGCGAGGACGAGCGCGGGCTTTCCGCGGCGCGCCTCGGTGCGGACGTCGAGTACCGCGCCGAGCCGGTCCGCGCACCACCGGGTCAGCTCCCGCACCGACGCGTCCTGCGCCCCCGTGAGGATCAACGTGTGGCGGAGATCGTCCAGTTCGTTCCGCTGCGGCAGCGGCACCAGCGCGCCGGGCACGAAACCGGCCGTCTTCCTTCCGGCCGAGGGTTCGGTCCGGTACTTGGTCCGCAGACCGGCGAGCCACGGGATGTACGCCAGGTCGAAGAGGCGCAGGCCCGAAGCGACCCGCACCAGGTTGTCGCGCAGGACGACCTGGTGGCCCTTGCGCAGCAGCCACAGCTTCGTCTGCACGTCGGCCTGGCGCACCACCGCGCGCGCCACGTCCCCGCGCTCGCTCACATAGGTGTCGAGCAGCCGCTCGGCGCTGTGCCCGCGCCAGACGAGGGCGAGCTTCCACGCCAGGTTGTGGGCGTCGTTGACACCGGTGTTGAGGCCCTGCCCGCCGGCCGGGCTGTGGATGTGCGCGGCGTCGCCGATCAGGAAGACTCGGCCGACCCGTGTCGTGTCGGCGTGCCGCGCGTGCACGTTGAAGACGCTGATCCAGTCGGGGTCGCGCAGCCGGATCCCGCCGGGCCCGCGCTCGTCGACCAGGCTCTGCACCATGGCCAGGTCGACGTCCTCCGGGCTGACCCCGGGAGGCGCCGAGGTGAAGACGCGCCAGCGGCCGTCCGGCAGCCCGCAGGCCACCAGGATGCCCCGAGGTGAGCAGAAGTAGTGCGTCATACGGTGGTCGAAGCGGGTGTCGACCCTCACGTCCGCGACCACGAACCGCAGTTCGTACGTGGATCCCTCGAAGCCGATGCCGAGATGGCCGCGGACGATGCTGCTCGCCCCGTCCGCCCCGATGACGTACGCGAACTCCTCCTCGTACTCGGTGCCCTCCGGGTGGCGCAGGCGGGCCAGCACCCGGTCGTCGAGCTGCTCGAAGCCCAGCAGCTCGGTCCCCCACCGCACACTGCCCCCGACCGATGCGAGGTTGGTCCGCAGGACCTCCTCGATGTCCGGCTGTGGGCAGATCAGCGGCTGGGTCGCCGGCTTGTAGCGGAGGTTGGCGATGACCTTGCCGGCGGAGTAGTACCGCATCTGCGACTGGGGCAGCGCACGCGCGGCGAGCAGGTCCTGCCCGCCGACCCGGTGGATCAGCTCGACGGTCCGCGGCCACAGGCCCAGCGCCTTCGACAGCGTGCTGGGTCCTTCGGCCTTGTCCACGCAACGGACAGGTACACCACGCCGGATGAGTTCGGTCGCCGCGGTGAGCCCGGCCGGTCCCGCGCCCGCGACCAGCACGGGCAACGTACCCGCGGGGGTCGTCATACGGTCGCCTCCTCGGCGACGGCTTCGGCGGGCGCGGCCGGCTGGGCGGCGCGCTCGCGCAGCATCACGCTCACCAGCACGGCGCTCGCGGCGCAGATGGCGACGACCACCCACAGCACCAGGTGCAGGCCGTCCGTGTAGCTCCCGGTGAGCAGGTCGAGGAAGTCGGAGCGGGCGGAACCGGTGACGGTGTCGGCCGCTCCGGCCAGGTCGCCGCTGATCACGCGGTCGGCCACGCCGCCCGCGTCGACGCCGTTCGCGCCCTCGACTCCGGACAGGCCGTCGGAGATGTGCGAGCGGGTCGAGTTGAGCAGCACGGCGCTCATCACTGCGATAGCGAACGCCTCACCGGCCAGCCGCATCGTGTTGAAGAGACCGGCGGCGGCACCCGCCTGCGTCGGCTGCACGGAGGTGATCGCCGCGCCGTCCACCAGACCGGCCGTCATGCCCATCGAGATGCCGAGCAGCAGCAGCGGACCGACCAGCGCCACCACGGACACGTCCGGGTCGATCAGGGTGAGCCAGCCCGCGCCCACCGCGGCGACCACGAGGCTCAGAGTGAGGATGAGCCGGGTGGACACGCCGCTCTTGACCAGCTTGCTGACGACGAGCGGAACCGCCAGGACCGGCAGGGTGAGCAGCAGCATCGTGGCGCCCGAGGCGTTCGTGCTCATCCCCGTGACCCCGGTGAAGTACGTGGGCAGCAGCACCAGCAGGCACACGAAGCTGAAGGACAGCGCGACGGGGATGAGCGAAACCGCCATGAACCGGCCCTGCTTGAGGAGCGAGAGATCGATCATGGGCTGCCGCTGGCGCAGTTCGGCGGCGGCGAACAATGCCATCAGTACGAGCGCCGCGGTGAACAGCAGCAGCGTCGTACCGCTCGTCCAGCCCTGCTGCGGCCCCTGGACGATGGCGTACATCAGGCAGAACAGGGACAGCGTGAACGTGGTGGTGCCGGCCCAGTCGACCTTCGTCGCGGCGGGGTTCTTCGACTCCGGCATCAGCGGTACCGCGACGAGCACGAGCACCGAAATGAGCAGGTGCGAGAAGAACACCGAACGCCAGCCGAAGGTGCTGACGAGCAGACCCGCGGTAGACGGGCCGAGTGCCAGACCGGCACCGGCCGACGAGCCGAGGATCGCGAAGGCCCGCGCCTGGGCGGCCCCCTCGAACGTCGTGGCCAGTATCGCGGCACCCGAGGTCATCACCGCCGCGGCCCCGAGCCCGGCGAGCGCACGCGCCACGTCGAGCACCTCGATGCTCGACGTCACTGCGCTGACCAGGGTCGACACGGCGAACAGGGCGGTACCGCCGGCGAACATCCGCCGACGGCCCACGATGTCCGCGAGCGAGCCGCAGCCGAGCATGAAGCAGGCGAAGGCGAGGTTGTAGGCGTTGACCACCCACTGCAGCGGGGCGAGACCCACGTCCAGATCGGAGCTGATATCCGGAAGGGCGACGGAGGTACCGGTCAGCGAGGCGGGCAGGACCAGGACGGCGAGACAGACCGCGACAAGCGTCAGTGTCGGATTGCCGCGACCGGTGTCCGGACGAGCCGTACTCATGAAACGTCCCCTTTCAGGGGGTTGTTGGGGGGATAGGTGTAGACAGGCGTACGAGTGGAGTCAGCGGGCGGGCCGGGCGAACCGGGATCAGCCGGCTGGCCGGGCGACGACCGCGCAGGTGAAGCCGAAGCCCCCGCCCGCGGAGATGGTGAGGGCGATCTCGCCCGGCGCGAGCAGCTCCTGCTCACGGATGTCCGCCAGGTTCGCCGCCATGTCACCTGCTCCCAAGTGGCCCGTGCGGTTGCCCAGTTCGACGACCCTTGCCTTGGTCAGGCCCTCGACCGCCGGGTGGTACGTCTCGCGGCGGACCTTGATGCCCACCCTGGGGAGGGCGAGGACTCGGATGCGGGGGTCGTCGACGTCGATGCCGGCCTCCTCCAGCGCGGTCGTGACGATGCCGCGCAGCGCCGCGTGCACCCCGCTGTAGAAGCTGTCGAGGCCGACGTCGTTGATGAATGCCTTCTTGGTGCGCTTGACGTCGATCCGGTCGCTGATCCACCGGCTCGCCGGGGTGAACTCGTCGCGCCCGCGGTGCAGTCCCTCGGCCGCCGACACGGCGGCGCTGGACAGGCCCAGCAGCGTGAACTCGTCGACGGCGTCGTCACGTTCGTGCAGCAGGACCGCCGTAGCCCCGTCGCCGTAGAAGACGCCGTAGTCGCCGGCCCAGCGGTCGAAGCCCTCGTCGGGGAAACGGTCACCGGTGGTGACGAGCGCAGTGCCGGTGGAGGGGTCGGCCCGCAGCCGGGACGCGGCCGCCTCCAGTGCGGTGCCGCCGCCGTTGCACATCACCTGGATGCCCAGCGGGACGTCGCGCACCGCGCCGACCCGGTGCGCGACGTAGTGCGCGGGCGACCAGAAGTCGTGGCCCTGGTGGTGGATCCAGGCGTGCGCGGTGAACCCGAGGCCGGCGCCGTCCCAGCCCGCCGCGGCGAGCGCGCCGCGCGCCGCCTCCACCGCCATGTCCGGCGCCGAGACCGTTCCCGAGACCGGGACTTCGGTGACGCCGGTGTTCGTCAGGTCCTCATTGCTGATTCTGCCGCGCGTGAGGGCGTCCTGGGCGGTCTCGACGGTCACCGGCAGACAGGTCCTGACGGCCCGGATCCCCAGCCCGTTACCGAGTCGCATTTGTGAGTTCCTCCGTGCTCGACGTGGATGGAGCGGGCGAGGTGTGCGAAGAGGGGGCGGCCGGGTGTCTGGCCGGGGCCGCAGCGGCGGTCCCCTGCGCTGCCGCTGCGGCCGCGGCGGTCCCGGGCAACCGGATCCAGCCGAACCGGTCGGCGTGTTCGGCGAGCACCGGGTCGTCACCGACGACCGCCGCACCGCCCACGCAGGTCAGCAGCGGCAGGTCCGAGGCGTGGTCGCCGTACGCGACGCACTCCTCGGGACGTGCGCCCGACCGGTCCATCAGGGCGCGTGCGGCCGTGGCCTTCGCCGCGCCGATCACCGCGGTACGCACCTCGCCCGTGTACCGGCCCGCGGCCACGTCTGGCTCGCTGCACAGCACGTGGTCCGCGCCGAGGTGCTCCGCGATCGGTTCGAGGCAAGCGCGGAACGACCCCGAGACGAGCGCGACTTGATATCCCTCGGCCTGGAGCCGACGCAGTTCGCCTACGACGTCCTGGTGGAGGAAGCCGTCCCGCTGCCGCTCGCGGGCGAACCAGCGGCGCCCGCTCTCGGCGACGGCCTCCTGTTCCGCCCCCGCGTAGTTGCGGTAGTAGGCGCGGTTGGTCTCCTCGCGGGGCACGCCGGCCCGCGCCGCACGCGTCAACTCCCCCGCGGCCGCGCGGTATCGGTCCGGATCGGCGAGGTGGAACTCCAGGAAGGAGAACATGCTCTTGATGTCGATGAGCGTCTCGTCGACGTCGAAGAACGCGATCCGGACGGGCAGTTCAACCACCTCGATGCTGTCGCCCATGCGCTCAGTACCTGTCATGAGCTCAGTACCTGCTTCCGACGGCGGCCGGCAGCGCGGCCAGGTCGGCCAGGTCCTCCTCGGTGAGGTGGACCTCCGCCGCGGCCAGGTTCTCCCGCAGATAGCGGGAGTTCTTCGTGCCGGGGATCGGCACCACCCGCTCGCCCTGCGCGAGCGTCCAGGCGATGGCGACCTGGGCAGGCGTGACCGAACGGCGGTCGGCGACCTCCCGGATCACGTCGACGATGCGCTGGTTCGCCTCCATCGCGGCACGGTGGAAGCGCGGGTTGGCGGTGCGGAAGTCGGTGTCCTCGAACTGGCCGGCGTGCAGGGTCCCGGTGAGGAAACCCCGGCCGAGCGGCGCGAACGGGACGAAGCTCGCCCCCACGCTCTCGCACCAGCCGACTGTCCCGCCCGACTCGCCCTCCAGCGCGTCGCGCGTCCACAGCGAGAGTTCGGACTGGACGGCGGTCACCGGGTGGATCCCGTGAGCCTCGCGGGCCTGTGCGACCGTGGGCTCGGAAAGGCCGAGCCAGCGCACCTTGCCCTCGTCGACGAGCTCCGCCATCGCGCCCCAGGTCTCCGCCAGCGGGACGGCGGGGTCGATGCGATGGACGTAGTAGAGGTCGATGACGTCGAGGTCCAGCCGTCGCAGACTGGCCTCGACCGCCGTACGCAGATAGGCCCGTGAGTTGTCGCGATGGGCCGCCCGCTGTTGGAGGTCGTCCAGGACGATGCCGAACTTCGTCGCGACGACCGCCTCGTCCCGGCGGCCAGCGACGGCCCGACCCAGCAGCGTCTCGTTGTGGCCCGCCCCGTAGAGATCTGCCGTGTCCAGCAGGTTCCCGCCGAGGTCCAGTGCCTCATTGATGACCCGGATGGAGCGTTCGTCGTCCCGGGCGGACTCCTGGTAGAGCCAGCTCATGCCCATGCACCCGAGGCCGACGCCGCCGATCTTGATTCCCGTGTTGCCCAGATTCCTCAGGCGCACCTTTCCTCCTTCTGTTCTCATGCGGCCGTGAACTGCTCTCGAGCCGCGGACTGTTCTCGAACGGCCGCAAATCTCAAGCGGCCGCGAAGACGAGTGCGGCGTTGTGGCCGCCGAAACCGAGTGACGTGCTCACCGCGACCTCCAGATCCCTCTCCGCCGCCGCGCCCGTCGTGATGTTGAGGTCGATCTCGGGGTCGAGCTCGGTGAGGTTGGCCGTCGGCGGGACCACGCCGTCGCGCAGCGCCAGCGCGGTGAAGGCGGCCTCGATGGCGCCCGCGGCGGCGAGCGCGTGCCCCGTGACGCCCTTGGTCGAGGTGACCAGCGGGCGCTCGCCCAGGACGCGGCGCAGCACGCGGCCCTCGGTGACGTCGTTGAGCGGCGTCGAGGTGCCGTGCGCGTTGACGTGGTCCACCTCGTCCGTCCCCGCTCCCGCGTCGGCGAGGGCGGCGCGCAGCGCGCGCTCCATCCCGGCGCCGCTCGGGTCGGGCGCGGTGGCGTGGTACGCGTCCGTCGACGAGCCGAAGCCGATGACGTTGGCGTAGACCGAGGCACCGCGCGCCCGCGCGTCCCCGGGCCGCTCCAGTACGAGGATCCCGGCGCCCTCTCCCGCGACGAAGCCGTCGCGTGCCGCGTCGAACGGCCGGGACGCGGCGCCCGGGTCCTCGCGCCGCCCCGAGAGGCCGCCCATCCGGGTCAAGCCGGTGATGGTCGCGGGCGTCAGGGCGGCCTCGGCGCCCCCGGCGAGCACCACGTCGCAGGTGCCGGACCGCAGCAGGTCCCGGGCCAGGCCGATGGCGTTGGAGCCGGACGCGCAGGCGGTGGCCGTGACCATGCTCGGCCCGAACGCCCTCACGTCGATGGCCAGTTGGCCCGCCACCATGTTCGACATCCCCATGGGGATCATCAGCGGCGAGACACTCTTCGGCGCGTCCTCCAGGAACCTGCGGTGCTGCTGCTCCCAAGTCGCCGTGCCGCCAAGGGAGTTGCCGACAATGACGCCCACCCGTGTGCCGTCCCAGTTCTCCGGGTCGAGGCCCGCGTCGGACACCGCCTGGCGGGCGGCGACGATCGCCAGCTGCGTGAAGCGGTCGAGCCGCCATGCGTTGCCCGGCCCGAGCAGCGCCCCGGCGTCGAAGCCTGGCACGCGACAGGAGAAGTCGACGGGGAGTCCGGCGAGTTCGGGATCGGGGGCGGCGGTCGACCGGCCGGAGCACACCCGCTCCCAGCTCGTCTTCGCGTCAAGGCCGGCGGCGGTCACGAGTCCGACCCCCGTGATCGCCACGGCTCCCTTCGATGGGTGGGTCACGCGCGTACGCCCTGGGACTCGATGAGCTCGACGGTGTCCCTAATGGTCGTCTCGCCCTGGAGGACGTCGTCGTTGAGGTCGACCCCCAGCTCCTTGTTGATGAGCATGGTCAGCTCGATCAGCGCGAGCGAGTCGAGGGCCAGGTCCTTGTAGGCGATCACCGGCTCGATCTTCGCGGCGGGCACGCCGAGCTGGGAGACGAGCAGACCGGTCAGCTTTTCCTGTACAGCGCTCATGATTGGGCTTTCTTCCTTTGCTTGGCTTGCGTTGGTTGCTTGGCGCAGGCGTGTCTCTCCGCGCAGGCGGGGTTACGTCGCGCAGGCGGGTTCAGGCGGGGCCGCAGGGCCCGGGAGTGGTTCGACGGGCACCTCGGGCAGCTCCAGGGCCGCGGCCCCCCAGGTGAGGCCCCCGCCGAAGCCGCACAGCAGCACCCGGTGGCCCGGTGCGATCGAGCCCGTGTGCACGGCGTCGGCCAGCGCCAGGGGTATGGAGGCGGCAACGGTGTTGCCGACCCGGTCGAGGTTGACCACCAACTTCTCTTCGGGCAGCCCGAGCTCATTGCCGACGGCGGTCAGGATGCGGATGTTGGCCTGGTGGGCGACGAGCCGGTCGATGGACTCGAGGGGCCAGCCGAGCTGCTTCGCCAGCCGCCGGGACGACTCGCTCATCCGCGTCACAGCGTTGCGGAACACCGAACGGCCATGCATGGTGAAGAACTCGTCGCCCGGCGCGGCAAGCCCCTTCGAGCGGTGCTCGGACCCACCGCCCGGCACGGTGATCAGATCGGCCTGGGAGCCGTCACTGGCCAGGTCGAACCCGAGAAGCGCACCACTCTCCCCCATGCGTCCGGCGCGCAGCACCGTCGCACCCGCGCCGTCCCCGAAGATCGCCCTGGTCGTGCGGTCCTCGGGGTCGAGGATGGTGGAGAAGGTGTCGGCGCCGATCACCAGGGCGCTGTCGGCGATCCCCGCCCGGATCATGCTCGACGCTGTCGCCAGCGCGTACACGAACCCCGTGCACACGGCGGCGACATCGAATGCGGGTATCTCCCCGAGCCCGAGCCGGCTGGCCACTTCGGGCGCCGTGGCCGGGCACGGGTGGTCCGGAGTGCTCGTGGCAAGAACGAGCAGGTCCACCGAGTCCCTACCCGCGGAGGCGAGCGCCCTGGCCCCCGCCTCGACCGCGACGTCCGAGGTGGACAGACCCGGCGGCACCACGAACCGCTGCCGGATCCCGGTGCGGGTCGTGATCCACTCATCGGTGGTGTCGAGTTGCCGGGCGAGGTCGTCGTTGGTGATCCTCGTCGGCGGCAGCCAGCCGCCGAGCCCCGCGAGAACCGCCGCACGTCCACTCACCGTGCGCTCCGGTGCGACGCGGGAACGGCCGTAGTCTCCACGGTGCCGGACGCGACCTCCTCGCCGCTCTGCAGGAAACCGATCCGGAAGCTCTGGATCCCGTCGCGGTCGCGCTCGGGGACCGCGCTGACCGTGGTCGGCGCGTCGAGTTCGGCGAACTTGGCGAAGCCGAGGTCGAACCCGACCAGCGTGGTCCCGTCGGCGGGCCTGCCGAGGAGCCGGGCACCGGCGAGCAGTGCGGCCTGCCGCGCGGCCTCGGTGAGCACCATGCCCGGCAGATGGTCCTGCACATGGTCGAACATGCTCGGGTTGTCGTTGGGGGTCCGTACGCCGGCGGAGATTCCGTCACCGTCGTGCACGGGGTCGATGAGCAGCGCGTTGACCGGGTTGGCGCGCCCGAGGTCCTGAGGGTCGACCGTCGCCGGGACGGTCGCGACGTCGTCGGACAAGACGGGCGGGCTACCGCGCCGCTTCGACCGGACGAAGGAGTACGTCCCCGACGACAGGTAGCCGACCGCCATGCGCACCTCGCCGACCTCCTCACCGGAGAGCAGGAGGCGAATCTCGTACGTGACGGACCGGGCGGGCGCGGTCGCGTCGGCGGGCCGGTCGGTGGTGAGCTGCATGGTCAACTCCGCCGGGTCGCCGGAGTGCGCGGCGAACAGGCCGGGCAGCCGCATGGACCACGACTGCAGGACGAACTTCGTGTCGCCGTCGACGCCGAGATGGGTGTGCGCGCCATAGGTCTCGGCCTGTCGGGCGCACTCCAGGAGCAGGACCGGGTCGACGACCGTGTGGCCGACGTGATCGGTGAAGTACGCGTGCGAGGATGGGAGTTGGGCTCCGGCGAGAAAGCGCTGCCCGTCCACGGCCGAGGTGTCGGTGAGGAACACCTCCGACAGGGCCCGCCGATGAAGCAGACGCCGGTCGACGGACCGAACGAATCCGAGCTCCTGTACACCGGGCGCAAAGGTACTTGTGAACACCGTCATCGGCAGGTAACCCCCTGTCAAGAGCACGGCGGTTCCCCACCGACACTCTCGGAATCTCTTGATCGTGAACCGCCGGACCACCCCGTCCGCGGCCGACGGGAAAGAAACTAGCCGTGGGCTCTTTCGTCCCGCTGTCGGAGCGTGTAAGGGGCTGACATCGCGCCGTCAGGGCCCCTGACCTGGGGCTTTTGAAGGACCTCGGGGCGTTTGGCCCCCGTCACCGGTGCTCGCGCGGCCCGTCTGGTCGAGTTCACCGGCATCCTGCAGCAGGCGCTGCGCGATGTGAGCGCCTGGGCGGAGAAGGGCACGGCGCCCGCGCGAGGGACCTCGTACCACGTGACCGACAGCCAGGTCACGGTGCCGGCGAGAGCCAGGGCGCGCCTGGGGAGAATCTGGGGAGTTTGCCCCGGCACTGGGGACCGCGTGGGGAGAATCGGCTGCGTAACACGGGCATGACACTGAAAGGCCGTGAATGACGCTCCACCGCAGGTCAGGGGCGCGTTTCCGCAGGTCAGGGCCGTTCGGGAGATGGATTTATGGAATGAACTTCGAGGCCATGCCGGAGCTGAGCTGGGCGTTCGGATACCCCTTCGCTGTAGCTCTGATGGCCGTTGTTTGCGTGAGTTTGTACTTCATCTTCAAGCGACGGGATTGGCTTTAGGCCACCACCCGGTTCGCACCGACGGCGTCGAATTTGCTATCGCGCACACATCATCACGGCACTCCACACGCGCTGGGGAGTGGCTGGGGAGAATCAGTGCTCATGATCTCCTCTACCTTCCGATCGGCAGCCGCCGGACCCTTTGTCGATGCAGAGCCGCAGCGCCCCTTCCAGCTCGCAGGGCTCAGTAGCAATCGACCGGGCCAACGCCCCTGTCTTCTCTGAGGACCAGAAGCAGTTCCCGTATCCGGTTGAGGTGATCCGGTTGATCGCATCAGCGACACCACGCGCAGACGGCTGCAGCGTTCGCTGGACCTGGAGGACGCGCGGCTCCCCGCCGCGTGAGGCAGCCGCGGGTGCGTCGGGGCCGCTGGTGGCCTGCGAGGCGCCCTGCCCCTGCTCGGAGAGGGCACTGCGCAGCTGGAGGGCTGGGCGCAGATCACCGTCGGTGCCCCCGCTCGTCTCCTGGGCGCCACGGAGGCCATTTGATCGTCGGCGGGCTCATTTCCCTGTTTCTGCCTCCAGGTCGCTCCAGCTATCCAGGACGTGCGCTATCCGTAGCCGCAGTGTTGGTCTGCCTGGTTTCCCTGCCGAAACCTGCGTCGCGAATCCGCGCGTATCGCACGTAATGCACACCGCGGACCGGGACGCGTTTGTGCGACGGGACGCAGTGACTACGATCCAGCCGCAGCGAGATCACCCAAGTCGGCCCCCGAGGTACGGCCTTCATGTGATCTACCTGATTGGCGGCCCGCCCCGGGTGGGCAAGAGCACCCTCGCGTGGATGCTGCTGGACCGAGAGGGCCTCCCGGGTTGCCCGACCGACGCTCTCGTGTCGATGCTGCAGCGCGCTGCCCCTGAGCACGGTGTGCGGCATGGTACGCATTCGGACAAGGCAGTGCTCGCTCAGCCGTTCCTCATTGAGTTCATCCGTGCAGCTGCGGAGGCTCTTGATGACTCCGATCCCCAAGATGGCTATGTGGTCGAGGGCGACATCGTCACACCGCCGCGGCCACGGCCGCCGCCGGTGTCGGGATGCCACTGACCTCCGTATTCCTCGGAGATACAAAGCTGACCCCCGAACACCTGCGGGCCGCCCCGGACTGGCTCGAGGGAGCCGATGACACCACCTACCGGGAGATCGCCGCATGGGTCAGGGACCAGAGCGCTGCCCTGCGCAAAGCGTGTACGGCCGGCGGGCACGTCTACATCGAGTTGGGGACCGGCTACACGCAGGGCATCGAACGGGCCTACTCGGCTCTGTTAGAGAGGACTGGGCCATCCAGCGCCAGCACCCTCCCCAGGGGCTCTGCTTGATGCCACGCGGACGTCCCCGGGTCCCTCAGGAGCCCTCCTCCAGGCCGAGGGAGGACCGCAGCTCCCGGTGGGCCTTTCCGGTGCCGCTGCCCTCCTGACCTTCCAGCAGGGCAGCGGCGATGGCGTCCAGCTTGCTCTGGACCGCCCGTTCGGCCCGCAGCTCGGAGTTCTTGAGCAAGGCCAGCAGGAGCAAGGTCACCGCCGACATCGCCTCGCCCGCGAACACGAGCCACTTGATCGGCAGGCCGATCAGGTGCAGTACGACAGCCACGGCGACCAGGATCAGGCAGACCACGAAGAACGTTGCTGAGCTGGTGAACCGTGAGGCATTCTCGGCCAGCCTCTCGAACGGTTTGTTGCGCGAGCCACCTCGGTCGGACGGGTGCTTGAGAAGCATGCGACTTCTCTACAGCGGACCGTGGCCCGCCCGGCGCTGCCACGCACACTGACGGACCGGCTTGAGCAGTCGGTCAGCCTGTTTGTCGCAAGGGGGCGCTGGCGTGGTGCAGGCTCTTGATTGCTTGCCTGTAAGAGTCGATCAGTCCCGTCTGGAGGTACGGCACGTCCAGCTGCTCGCAGTACCGGCGGACGATGCCCTGGGCATGTCGCAGATTCGGTGACGGCATGCTGGGAAACAGGTGGTGTTCGATCTGGTAGTTCAGGCCGCCCAGGATGACGTCGGTGATCCGTCCGCCGCGGACATTGCGTGAGGTGAGGACTTGGCGGCGCAGGAAGTCGGGGCGGTGCGGGCCGGTCAGGGTGGGCATCCCCTTGTGGTTGGGGGCGAAGATGGAGCCCAGGTACACCCCGAACAGGCACTGGTGCACAGCGAGAAAGGCCACGGCCTTGCCAGGCGACAGGACGGCGAACAGCAGGGCGCAGTAGAGCGTGAAGTGTCCGAACAGCAGGATGCCTTCCAGGCGGCGCTGTTTGAGGGAACGGTCCGCGAGGGCACGGACGCCGGCTACGTGGAGGTTGAATCCCTCCAGGGTGAGGAGCGGCAGGAAGAGGACGGACTGGACCCGTCCGACCACGCGGGGCAGCTTTGAGGCTTGGCGGGCCTGGGCCTGGCTCCAGACAAAGATGTCGGGTGCGACGTCCGGGTCGAGGTCCTCGTGGTTGGGGTTGGCGTGGTGGCGGGAGTGTTTGTCCTGCCACCATCCGTATCCCATCCCGATCCCGAGGTTTCCCGCTAGGCGACCTGCGCGGGCGCTCGCTTTCTTGCGCCTGAACACCTGCCGGTGCCCCACGTCGTGCGCGACCAGAGCCACCTGTCCGAACACCCCCGCCAGAACAACACCAACGGCGAGCGTCCACCAACTGTTGCCCACCAGCAGGAAGGCACCCCAGCCGGCCAGGTACAGGGCAACGACGAGCACCATGCGCACGGCGTAGTAGGCGGGGCGGCGACGCATCAGACCGGCCTGCTTGATCTGTTTCGACAACCGGGCGAAATCACTGCCGCCCGTTGGGTGACTTTCAGCAGCGGATGAGCGGAGCGGCACCTGGGTACTCATGACCGTTCCTCAGTCCCGGATGCCGGGCTCATGCCACTCAGGCTGCCGCAACGCCAGACCGTTTGCCAGAACCGCGATCCGTCCGGACCGTCTCGTACCGAAGCTGATGAGGGTGGCCTTGAGGGGACGTGACGTGGATGAGCTGTTGTTCCGACATCGTGGTCAGTCCATGTGTGTGGGTCGGAAAGGGGGCGCGGGGCATATACCGGGCGTTGGGGTCGTCGGCGAGGTTCGCCGTCGGCGTCAGAGGGCCGATGCCTGGCGTGGGGCCCGCGATCACGAGGCACTTGCCGGGAAGAGGCGCAGTACCGGAGCGGTGACGGGCCATCGATGAGGAAGCGGGTACCGGTCATGGCCAAGAACGGGACATCAGCGGGCAACGCACCGTGCAGACGCACAGAACCTCCCTGATACCGGCCCGATGTGCGGGCGGCCAGCAGAGTATTCAGACCGCTGACGTCGCAGAACGTCAGCCCCCTGACATCGATTTCGATGTCCAAGTCCACCAAGAGGATGTGCGCAATATTCATAGCGCCTCAGTCAGAAACGGCCCGACACCGCAGCAACACACCCGGGGTCAGGCGGTCCCGCACGCCGCAAGTGCGGACCTTCCTCCGGACAAAACGCAGGAAATGAGCCACCACGTGATCACACACGCTGCTCCCGCCACGCAAGAACTCCGCTTCCAAGGAAGCGCGCTTGTGCACGGCCCTGCATCACCGCTGTGCTCAACACGCCAAGGGTCCGGGGCGCTGGTCCCACCCTACGCCCCCGGCCAAGTCCCGGACAGGGTGCGGGACGTACTGACGGCGGTTGAGGGCACGGCATACGCGGCGACGATGTCTCCGAGCACGACCCGGCGCTCCAACACTGGCCTCCTTGGAAATCCAGCGCCTGGCACCTCTCGCGGGCGAGGAAGCCCGCACCGCTGTCAGCCGCGCGCTGCCGCAGATGTCATGTCACGGCAGATCCCCGGGGCCGTCACGCCTGAGGACCATCCGGCGACGGGTTGGAGGTACCGGTGGCGGCGTGGGCCTTGTGCTTGCCCACCGCTCAGGGTCACCGAGCCGGAAGAGGAGTGCGGCAGGTGCAGCCGCCGGGGGTAGGCAGCTACGGGGCTGCAGTTCCTCTGCGGCGCTTCAGCGCGTGCGCCATGCGTGAAAAATCCTCGTACAGGAGCCGACCGGCCAGCGCGCCGCCGAAGACGACGACACCCACACCGACCAGCCAGGACTGGATGACCAGGACAGTTCCGACGGGGCCATAGGTGACGGTGCTGGATGCGATCAACGGCGAGAAGACGAGCCTGGAGAAGACCCGCAGACCGAGCAGTCCGATAACGGTGACGACGGCGCCGGGAAACAGGGCGCGCCAGCGAATCCGCCCGCCGAGCAGCAGGCGCTGGGACCACCAGGGGAACAGGACGGCGCTCAGCGACGCGACCGCCCCACCCGCCAGCGGCTCGCGCCGCAGAGTCGTGGTGGCGGAGAGGAGGAGGTATCCGGTGAGGACGGCGAGCCACACCACATGCCGCCACCTGGCCCACCACCGGGCCGGCGGCAGGTCCCAGACCTTCTCGTAGCCGCTCTGCACCGCCGCACCGAAGGTCAGGCCGAACACGGCGAGGGCGGCAATACCGAAGGCCGTCGTGGTCCGCAGGGCCTGGCCGGGCCCGATGAACAACTTCTCGACCTGTTCTCTGGAGGCCGTCGACACGCCGAGCCCCTCCCCCAGCCACTGCGCGAACCCCTGCCCCTGCTTGGGATCGCCCGAGGAGACAATGATCAGCAGCGGAACCAGCGTGAGGAATCCGAGCGCGGCGAAGCCCAGGGCGCGCTGCCCCAGTCCGAGATCGCTGCTCCGCCGCCACACGCGCCCGACTGGTGAGCGGCTGACCGTTCGGCGTACCCGACGCAGCGGAGACGAACGGTTCCCGGCAGTGGAAGGCTTCATGGACATGGTGCTCGTGGATCGGCGGTCCGACATCTACCGCACGGGTCAGTGGGCCGGGCGCCGACGCGATCGCGATATCGAGCGCACGAGCAGGTACAGGACGGCGACCACGGCGAGCAGCACCCCTGTGGACAGCAGATACAGCAGGCCGTCCACGACAGCGCCGATGACGACCAGCGCGATGGCGCTGCCGAGCAGAACCAGGAAGAAGATCATGGCGCTACGCCTCCTGGAGTCGTGGGGGGACTGGGCGGCGGGGTCGCACCAGGGCGGGCCCAAGCCGTCTACCAGTAGTGCCGACGCCCCCCGACCGCGTGACCGACCGCCCCCAGGACCCACAGGATGATCCCAATGACGACCAGGATGATCCCGAGGGTCCACAAGATGGCGATGCCGGCCACGAAATCGATGACGAGCAAGATGACCCCGAGAATGATCATGATGACCTTCGCAGGTACCTCAATCTCAGAGTAGGCGCAACCTGTGACGGTGGCCTGGCGGCCGGCCCCCCTTGCACCGGCGAAGCACTCAGTCGCAGCCCCCGGGAAACCGCCCAAGTATGGCGAGATCTCGACCACGGCGTCACGACGGCCCTTCGCTGCGCGAATGGCAGGCGCGCCCCGGACGCGGAGAGGCAGTCCGGGGCTCGACACCGAAGCGGGGGCGGGCTCCCGGCGCAACGGCGGCCCCGTGACGGGACCTTTCTTACTGCGGCGGTCTACCGGGCCGGGGCTCCTGGAAAAATTGGTGGACGCGCCGACGCGGAGTTCGCCGGGGGACGGTCGGGTAGGTCTTCGCACAAACTGCTGGAGCGCTCGGCACTGCTGCCCGACTGCACCGTCGAGAGCTGCGGGGTGGACCGACCCAAGGTCGCGTAGCGACGGCGACCGCGGGACGTCCACGCTTGTGACGAGGCACGTTCGGCACAGATGCGCAAGGCGCGCTTCCGATGGAGCGCGGTCAACCTCTCGACGCAGCCGGGGCTCGGGGATGCACCGTGCACGTCAGGCGTTGCCGCACCCCGTGAAGAGGCGTCAATTTCGCGATTCAGGCCGTTCCTGCAGGCCGAGGTAGGGGCGCTATCCGTAACCTCCGGGCAGGACTACGGTGTTGAGTGAAGCCCCAGTCCCCGGCAGCGATGTTCTGTTGTGCTCCGGGAAGGTTGGCCGTGTCCGTCTTACTTCTCATCCTCATAGTGGCCCTGTTCGGCCTCGGCTTCCTCAGCCCCGTCTGGTGGGTGGCCGCAGCCGTTCTCATCTTCGGTCTCGTGCACTCCGGCCGAGGTGGCGCCAGGGGTGGGTCCCGCGGCGGCGATTCCGAGTACCAGGGTTACCAGGACTACCGGGCCTACAGGGACCGTCAGGACCGCTGGGACCGCCGGTACAGGCGACAGCGCCTGAGCCATTGGAACCGTCGGGACCGTCGGGACGGCCGGTGAAGCCGGACGCCGGAGGAACGTGCCGCGGGGTCGGTGGAAGGCGGTGGCCGAGGAACGGCTGCCGGGGGGTAGGCGCGAGAGCTATGCTGCGATGGACGTCCCAGACCCCGGCGTGGCCCAATGCTGTTGTCGTGCTGGTGCCTGCGGGGAGTGGACAGTTCGTCTGGATCACCACAGGCCCACCTTCGAGGCGAAGCCGGTCGGGTTCACGGCCCTGCAACAGGGTTGCCATCCGTCGCTCTTGCCTGACCTGTAAAGGCGTCCGACCACGCGGAATACGTGCCAGGCGTAGCCGAAATCCCAGGCCCGCCCAGCGCTGCACCAGGTGGTCATAAGAACTGAGGCACTATGCCTGTTCTGCCAAGCTTGAACATCCACCGACGCGACCGGGGAAGCCACGCGACCATCACCCTGGCGGGTGAACTCGACCTGGAGACGGCACACTCCGTGCGGGTGGTGATCGAAGACTGCCTGGGGGACGGAATCCGTACGGTCGACATCGACCTGACCCTCCTCACCTTCTGCGATGTCAGCGGCCTCAATGCCTTCCTGGTCGCATCTCGGCTCACCACCACGGCCGGGGGGTCGCTGTGTCTGCGCCACCCGAGTCAGATGCTGACCCGCCTCCTGGATCTGACCGCCACCGGCTTCCTCCTCTACGACCGGCCCTTGGTATCCGCATCGCGTGCCGCCGTCGCGGACGACCTGGCCGCCGGGCGTCCCACATCGCTGGCCTCGTGACCGGGCCGGGAAGCATGACCAAGAGCCCGCTCGGCGCCGGCGGCACGGGGCAAGGTGGTGGTGGGTGATCAGTGACCGCATGGTCAGGGTTCTGCGCCTGCTGCAGTCCGACGACGGCTCCGGCCAGGTCGCCGATGTCACCGCGGCCGGCGCCGCCGCGCTGGGCGTGGACGGCCTCGCGGTCTCCCTTGTCACCGAGGGCGACCTCACCGAGCTCCTGTGGTGCTCGGACGCCGCGACGCGCCGCTTCGAGGACCTTCAGCTCACCCTCGGGGAGGGCCCCGGGCCCGACGCGGCCCGTACCGGCGCGATGGTGTGGGTGCCCGACCTGGTCGGCGTTCGCCTAGCGCGCTGGCCCGCGCTGGCCATGGATGCCCCCGCCCTGCCGACCCGGGCGGTCTTCTGCTTCCCGATGGGGATCGGCGCGATCCGCACAGGTGTGCTGACCGCCGTACGCCGCACCCCGGGCCCGCTGACCGCACAGCAGGCCGACGACGCGCTGATCCTGGCCGACGCCCTCACCGCCCGGTGCCTGGGCAGCGGCGAGCCACGCGTGGCCGGGCCGACCCCGGCCGGCTCCCCGCCCACCCTGCAGCACGCCGTGATCCACCAGGCGACGGGCATGGTCAGCGTCCAACTCTCCCTGCCCCTGCCCCAAGCCCTGCTGCGGCTGCGCGCGTATGCCTACAGCAGTGGGCGCTCCATCACCGACATCTCCCAGGACGTGGTGGACCGACGGCTCCGCCTGGACCACAACGGCAACGGCAAGCCCCCGACCGTCGTAGACAAGGACTGATCGACATGCCCCGCGAACAACGGCTCACCGAGGTCTTCGTGGAAGTCGCCGACTCCCTGACCGACGACTTCGACCTCATCGACTTCCTCCAGCAGCTCTCGGTGCGCTGCATGGAACTGCTGGACGTGGCGGCGGTCGGCATCCTGCTGGCCGACCAGCACGACACCCTGCAGACCATCGCCGCCTCCGACGAACACACCCGGCTGCTGGAACTCTTCGCCCTGCAGCACGACCAAGGCCCCTGCGTGGATTGCTACAAGAGTGGCCAGGCCCGCACCAACATCAACCTCACCGATCCGAAGACCACGGAGAGCTGGCCGCAGTTCGCCACCCGCGCCCACGAGACGGGATTCGTGGCCACCAACGCACTCCCGCTACGGCTGCGCGGCCGCGTCATCGGCGCACTCGCCCTGTTCCAGACCGACCCCGAACCCCTCAGTGATCAGGACATCACCCTCGCCCAAGCCCTGGCAGACATCGCGACCATCGCCATCCTGCAGCAGCGCACCCTGGACCACAGCCACATCGAGCGTGCCCAACTCCAGTACGCCCTCACCAGCCGCATCGTCCTGGAACAGGTCAAGGGCATCCTCGCGGAACGCTGGCACATCTCACTCGACGACGCCTTCACCGCCTTCCGCTCCTACGCCCGCGCCCACCAACGTCAGCTCGCACAGCTCGCCCGCGAGATCGCCGACGGCGACTTCGACACCACCCTGATCCCCCACCCGGCCAGTCGCCACCCGAGCGGTGACCCGACGACACCGGGTGCCGTCAGCCGGCACCCCGAACATCCGCTGCCGTAGAGGTCTCGGCGCCGAATCCGCCCACCGCTGTCTGTCGGCTCTGGACCGACTGGCAGCGAAAAGCCATGTTTCCGCAAAGCCGGAGCCGGACAGCTCCGCCCTTCAACCGCCTGAGCAGCATCAACAGCGAGGTGACACCCCCTCAGAACGAGCGTCAAATAAGCGTCAAGATATCGCCCGTAACACCCACACCGCACATAATGCGCATTCACAGAACCGCAGGTCAGGCGTCCTTCTTCACCGGCTCAAGGATCGCCACGCACTCCACGTGGTGGGTCATCGGAATGCGGTCGAAGCAGATCGTCTCGCCCCGACCAGTACACCCGCTAGACGTCGTGGACATCGCCAGCCCTCGCGGAACGTTCGTACTCGAAGAAGGCACCCGCCCGATCGTCCTCATCTCCGCAGGGATCGGTGCCACTCCGGTGCTCGCCATGCTCCACCAACTCGCCGCCACACGAGACCAACGCCCGGTCTGGTGGACCCACATCGCCCACGACCGCCCCCACCACGCTTTCGCGGACGAGGCCCACGCGCTCCTGGCGCAACTCCCCAATGCCCACGAGTACATCTACTACACCGCCGAAACCGCCCCACATCTCGACGAGCCCCACATCACCCAGGGGCGTCCGACCGCCCAATCACTCGCGGCCCTGGGCATTCCCACAGACGCCGACGCCTACCTCTGCGGACCGCCCGCCTTCATGGACGACCTCGGAGGCTACCTGCGCGATCACGGCCTGCGCCCCGAACGGATCCATATGGAGCAGTTCAGCGCCCTGCCCGCCATCAATCCCGGAGTATCGCCCACCGCCGTGGTGCGGCCGCACCAACCACCCGGTCCACAAGGCACCGGCCCCCTCATCACCTTCGCCCGCAGCGGCATCACCACCCCATGGTCACCCGCTCACGCGTCACTCCTCGATCTCGCCGAAGCCTGCGACATCCCCACCCGCTGGTCCTGTCGCACCGGCGTCTGCCACACCTGCATCACCCACCTCGTGGCAGGCGACGTCACCTACAGCACCCAACCTCTCGAACCTCCCGAGGCCGGCACCATCCTCGTCTGCTGCAGCAAACCGACCACCGAAGTGGTCCTCGACCTCTAGTCGGCCAGCAACGGCACGGGCCAGCCCCATTGGCATGAAGACCTCAACCTGACGTACACGAGATGCTCCCCGATGCCGAGGTCCACGACTGGCCCGATCCTTCGCAACTGGTCCTGGACCACCTGCTCTACGTCCTTCTCGTGAACTTCAGAGCATGATGAGCAGACGCGTCTTCGGCTTGAGCTTTCTGTTCACCGAACGACTCTGCACGTATACCTCCAACTTGGGATTACGCCCCGCCTTCACGGAGACGGTCCCCTGGATACCCGTGCCGAACAGAAGACTGCGTGCCGCGTCGCCCGTGTATGCGCGGTCAGTGTCCTTCTCGACCACGATGACTTCCTTGTCGGGCTGAACCTGAACCCGCGTGCCCAGCTGGTAGTAGCACGACCCGCGTTCGTACGTCACGCCCGGATGCGAATCAACGAAGGACCGAATCTCGACCTCCGTGTCGACCTTCAGGAGTCGATACTTGTCGGCCGGGACCGGTTCGAGGTTCGCCCGCACGTCGTCGACCGATATGTCCTGGCCGACCGCGAACAGGTTCTTCGTGCCGCGCACGCCCTGCTCGCGGCCACGGAGGAAGCTGGTGGCGGCAGCGCGCACGGTACCGATCGCCTCCTCGACACCCTCCTGGGAATCCGCATCCCAGATGGCGATGTTTCCGGCCGGGAAGCCGTAGTTCTGGGCGGTTCGCTTCGCCAGGGAGTTCGGAACGAGGATCGCGGAAGTCCAGTGGCCCGGAAGCGCACCCATCTTCGCCGCGATCTTGTCGAGCCAGGGGCCGAGGATGGCCATGTCGCCGTCGTGCCGTCTGTCGCCGCCGGAGGCGTTCTCCTCGCCGTCCGTCACCACGATCTGGAGGAAACTGTGCTCGCCGTACGCCTCCCAGATGTGGCCCAGGTCGTCCAGTGACTTCAGAGAGGCCTCGATGAGGGCCGTAGCGCCATTGTTGACCTTGTACAGACCCCGCATGGACGGCAGATGCTTCACGTCCATGTCCCAGACCAGGTTCTCCACCTTATGGTCGAAGGAGTAGAGGCTGATCCGGGTCTCATGACCGAGGCTGTCCGACTCGGCCTTCAAGCCCGCCACGAACTCGTCCACGACGCGGATGAGTTGACTCTGGTGCTGATGCATCGAACCCGAACAGTCCACTACCAGCGCGACGTGATTCACCTTGTGCTGGATCTTGTTGGTGGACACGTTTCTGCTCCTTCTCCGAGGCTCCCCGAGTGATGTATCCACACTATGGGGAGGCACTGACATTTAGCTTTGGAGATGGCCCTTCGGGATCTTCGGGGGCTGCGTAGGGTGCGTCGGGTCTGGTTCTTCGGGCACGGCTGGATCACT
>NZ_JBIAPW010000047.1:0-66208 GCF_042888505.1 Streptomyces sp. NPDC002870 | reverse complement strand
GCGCCAACTTCGCCCGTACACGGTTCACTTCGTGTGCGTCCACCCATTCAACATGCTCCCGATCAGGCCCGACCGGAAGACCTAACGGAGTCCTACTAGGCGTCCGGCTTCGTGCCGCCCGGCGTGGCCAAGTCGCGCAGGAGCGCTTCCGTCGCCTCGTCCATAGGGAAGAACGTCTCCACCGCGAGTTCGGAGAGTGTCACGTCCGCGGGGGCGCCGAAGGTCGCGATAACGCTGAAGAGGGACATGTCCCCGTACGGCGTGCGGACCCTCAGTGGGACCACGAAGCCCATCGGGTCCACCGGGCCGGGCGCGAAAGCGAGGCCCGGCGGGGCGGGATAGGCTGAGACCTCGTCGTACAGCTCGCGCAGATCGCGGTGGCCGGTGGCGTTGACCTGGTGCTGGAGGCGGCCGAGGGCGTGGGCGCGGACCTCGGCGAAGTTCAGGCACTGGGGCGCCAGGCCGTCGGGGTGCAGGATCAGCCGCATGACGTTCGCGCCCGAGTCCGTCAGGTGCGGCGCAACCATGTTGAGCAGCACGGACATGGCCCGATTGCAGTCGACGACGTCCCAGATCCGGTCGATCGCGGCGGCCGGGTAGGGGTCGTGGCCTGCCAGCATGGTCGTCAGCGCCGTACGCACCATGGCCATCCGGTCGCTGCCCAGGGGGCTCTCCCGGTAGGCGGGGGCGTAGCCGGCGGCAAGCAGCAGGCCGTTGCGGTCGCGCAGGGGCACCTCGAGGTGTTCGGCGAGCCGGAGCACCATCTCCCGGCTGGGCCGGGCGCGGCCGGTCTCCACACAGGACAGATGCCGGGTCGAGGTGTCCGCCTTCAGCGCGAGATCCAGCTGGCTGAGCTTCTTGCGCTGCCGCCAGTCCCGCAGTAACACCCCGACGCGGGGCAGGTCTTCCGTCTCCATGCTTCCACCGTAGCCGCCGTCGTGAGCAGTGCCATGACCTCGGAGGTCATGGAGTCCGCGACCTGGTGCGTGTCACGGTGGGATCACCCCCGACGGCGAGAAGGAGTCCTGAGATGACGCACACCCTGGCCACGACCGACACGGCGGCGCCCCCGCGCGACACGGCCCGGCTGCTGCGCCTGGTGCTGCGCGTCGACAGTGTCAGCACCGCCGTGATGGGAGTCGTGCTGATCGCGGCCGCCGGGCCGCTCGGTTCCGCCACCGGGATGCCGGTGCCGTTCTCCGTCGGGTTCGGGATCTACCAGCTCGGCGGGGCGGCGGCACTGGCGCTGGTCGCGGGGTATCCGGTGATCCCGCCCGGTCTCGTGTGGGCCGTGATCGCGGTGAACGCGCTGTCCGCCGTCGCCAGTGTCGTGCTGGCCTTCGGCGGCATGGTGCCGCTCACCGGCTTCGGCACCGTCTTCATGCTGATCGGCGCGCTGATCGTGACCGTCTACGCGGCGCTGGAGTACGCCGGTCTGCGGCGCATGACCACGGTGGGCTGACCCGCCCCGTACGAAGTCGCTTCCACGAAGTCGCCTCCGCGCGCCCGGCGCAGGGCCGCGCGCGAGGCGCTGCTCGGCGGCGGGGTCGGCGCCTGGTTTCTCCGGCGAAACGGCTCGCTCGGGTAGGCCGTGACGCCACTGGGGCGCGCGCAGTACGGTAGGTCGCCCTGCTCAGGGGGAACGATCCGGTGGGCGGCTGGAGCCGGTTGGCATGCTGACGCCCCATCAGAATATGCGTCAAACATGCGTCAGCACGTGCCCTATGCCCCTGACCTGGCGAGACCGCCGAGCAACGCGCCGGGCTAGCCCTTCGGTCGCGCCTACCGGGACCACACTGTGCCGCGGGCCTCGTACTCCAGCATGGCCTCGACGCTCGTCGCCGCGTCGGGGCCCAGTTCGCGGCGGACCAGCCACAGGGCGAGCTCCAGGCCCGAGGTGATGCCCCCGGCCGTCACCAGATCGCCGTCGTCCACGACACGCGCGTTCTTCAGCACGCCGCCCTGCCGCTCCAGGTCCGGGCGCGCCTTGTGGTGAGTGGTACAGGGCCGGCCTCGGGTCAGTCCGGCGGCGGACAGCAGCATGACGCCCGTGCACAGTGCGCTGATGGTGAGCCCTGGGCGGGTCGCCGCTTCCAGTGCGCGGGGAAGGGTGCCCCGCCGTATCTCGGCCCACACCCCGGGATCCTGGCGGCGTGCGTAGCCGCCGCCCGGCACCACGATGATGTCCGCCTCGTCCGGGGCCCAGCCGTGCTCGACGCGGACTCGCGTTCCGTACGAAGCGCGGACGAAACCGGGGTGGGAGGCGGTGACATAGCGGACCTCGACCGCCCGGTCCGTGAAGAAACGGGAGGCTGAGAAGACCTCGTACGGTGCTGCGAAGTCGAGTTCCTCCACCCCGTCGAACATGACGATGTGCACCTTGAAGGGTTTCCCGCCCCCAGCGGTGCTGCTCTCGGCCGCGGAGGCGGCCGGGCCGGCTCCGAGTCCGGCGACTCCCGCGACCGCGCCGGTGACGCCGACGGCGGTCGAGGCCCGGAGCAAGTCCCTTCGGTTCAGGCTCATTCAGTTCTCCTCATCGGTGTGATGCGGACGGCATGGATCCGGGCCCGCCTTGGATGGTCGCTCGGGGCGGGACGGCCGGGCCCGCCCGCCGGGATCCATGGAAGCGGGGCCCCCTCCCACACCTGTCGCCGCCTTCACCGTTCCAGCGAGCCGCAGCCTCTTCGCAGAAGTCGATGGCGCCAACGCGCGAGTTCCCCACGGATCTTGTGGCATGCGCCACAGCGAGCCAGGCGTGCCCCGCGCGTATGGCGACGGCTTCGGTGTAACCAGATCCAGCCTGGCCTGTTCGAGCCGGCTGCGGCGGATGTACCCGGCGATGGTCTCCTCGGCCGCCGCGAACGCCCGGTGCAGCGTCCGTACAGAGACGTTGAGTTCGCGGGCCAGCATCGACGGGGAGAGATCTGGATCAGCGAGTCGGCTGTCCACGAGGTCTTTCGCCGCCTGGGCCAGTGTGAGGGCCAGGCGGGGCTCGGTGCCGTCGACCTTCTGCCTCAGCACCCCCTTGACCAGCTCGATCAGGGCGTTGTGCGCGGCCTGCGCGCCTGACGGGGTGAGGCCGTCGAAGGTCTGGCCGACCAGCTTCACATGGGCCATGAGCAGCCCCATTTCGGCAGAGGAGGCCGATCCGGCGATCAACCGGTCGCGGATCAGCGGTCTGAGGGATGACGCGGGCAGGATCAGTACCTTCGCCGTCGCGCGCTGCGCCATCACGCTCAACACCGGGATCACCGCGGGCGCCACCCCCGACACGCCGGTCGTGATGTCCTTCGCGGAGCGAATCCCCTTCGGCCGCGTCGCCGAAGCCGCGGAGATCGCGGGAGTCGTCGCCTTCCTCGCGAGCTTCGACGCGCGCTACATGACCGGCGCTCAGGTTCCGGTCGACGGTGGCCTCAGCGTGGCCGGCTTCGGTGAGCGCGCCTGACGGTGCGTGAGAGGGGACCGCGGCGGCATGCGCCTGCCGCGGGAGGGGCGGGCCGCCGCGAAGAGGCGCTCGTGACCAGCCGAAGATGTGCAGCTGGCGGAGCCGGAACCGGTGGGCGGGATCGGCTCCCGACCGCATGACCTAGGACATGCGGAGTTGCACCACATCCCCCGCTCCGCCGCCTGCGAGAACGTCGATACGGACGCCGCCGTCCGGGTCCGTGAAGGTCTGGCCGGGTGTGTACGCCGCCAGGTCGAGTCCGGTGCAGCCGGTGCGCGGCGTCGCGGACCGGTTGCCGTTCATGACCCGGACCGGCCCCTCGCCGGTCGGGGTCGCGGAGTCGACCTTGTAGATCAGGACACCGGCCGAGCACGCGTGCCGGTCGTTGCCCTCGGCCCGGCGGGACTCCGCGACGTACGCCGTCGTCTCGCTGATGCGCAGTACGGCGATCTTGGTACCGCCGGGCCGTTCCACGGGGGTCAGCCGTACGGTGCGCCGTCCGGGGGCGGCCAGGCAGGCGACCTGAGCGTCGCGGGTCCAGCCCAGCTTCCAGGAGTGCCAGCCCAGGTACTGGGGAGCGTGGCCGGCGATGTCGCCCATCACGTCCCAGCCGCCGACGTACTGATGGGTGGCGCCGGTGAAGGAGTACAGGTCCGGGAGGCCGAAGGTGTGGCCGGTCTCGTGGGCGACGACCTTGTGGCCCCAGCGCCAGAGGTCCTGTCCGAAGGTCACGGCCCACTTCAGACGGGTGCCGTCGGCGGTCACGCCGGACGAGGCGGGGTCGTGGAGGTAGGCCGGGGAGAAGGAGATCGCTGACGCCGCCCTGGTGGGGACGGTGTAGACCATGTCGTAGCGGGAGAAGTCCGCGTACGGGTCGGCGGCCGCGATCGCGTCGCGTACGTACTTTTCGTGCGTCTCAAAGGTGAGGCCGCGTTCGAAGCCGTACGAGTCCGAATCCGCCGGCATGCGGATCCAGCGGTGCAGTGAGGTGATGGCGAGTCCGGAGCGGCCGTAGCTGGCTGTGCGCATCCAGTCGGCGGCCGGGGCGAGCTGAGCGGCGTACGCGTCCGTGGAGTCGGTGGCCCGGGCGTCGGGGAAGTCCACGAACAGCGTCAGGACGCGCCGGGTTCCTGTGGCGGGCTGGAACTGGACCCGATCGGTGTCGTGGCCTTCGTCGGTCCACCCGGTCCTGCCGGGGAGCGCGCAATCGGAGGCGGGAACGGCCGGCTGAGGCGCAGAGGGCGAGGCGGCCGCGTTCGCCGTGGCGGAGGCGGTCAGGCACGAGGCGAGGGCAAGAGCCGCGGTGACAAAGCGCAGACAGGTCGGCAGGACAGACATGGGGACTCCTGTCGGAGGCGGGCGATGACTGATACGGCAAAAGCGGCGGAGCGAGGATGGGCGGCTAGGCGCGGCCCGCGGCCAGATCCATCAGGCGGGCGAGTACGCGGCCGCCGGAGGTGGTGACGCCGTCGTGCTCCCACTCGTTGGTGACCCAGGCACGGGTGGCACCGACTTCGCGCGCCGTGCGCAGGGAGAGGTCCGCGTCGACGTACATGTCGTCGTGGTAGACGACCGCGGCGAGGGGGACCTGGTTGGCGGCCAGGCGGTGGGGGTCGTAGAGAGGCGGCCAGTCGGTGCGCTTGGCCAGGAGGTCCGCGGCGTCCGCGAAGGGGCGCAGGCCCTTGATCTCCTGGAGCATCCAGGGGTAGATCATTTCCCCGGTGAGCAGGAGAGGGTCCGCCTCCTCGGCGAACTCGGGGAGGCCTGCGAGTGCCCGGGAGGCCGCCCAGCTGGTCGGCCCGGCTCCTTGCCCGTACGCGGTCTCCTGCATGACGGCGAACAGCGGGTTGTCGGTGAAGCCGGTGAGGGCCTCCACCTGGTGGAGGAAGGTGTCCGTCAACTCGCCGTCCGGGTCCAGGGATTCGTCGAGCAGCCAGTGGATCCGTTCGAAGCCGTCTCCCATGCCGAGAGCGAGGCCGAGGGTGCGAAGGCGGCGGGTCGTGAGGCGGTCCCCTCCCGGCAGCCGGATGTCGTCGGCCGCGAGGAGGTCGGCGATCTTGCGGAGTCGAGGGGCGTCGTCCGGGTAGCGGGCGTAGAACTCGAGGACCCGCTCCCGCACTCGGGGGTACGTGCGGGCGTACACGTCATCGGCGGTCGCGGTGAGACCGGGGAGGCCGCCGGTGACGTAGCAGGCCCGCAGACCTTCCGGGGCCTGGGAGAGGTAGGTGAGGGTGACGAAGCCGCCGTAACTCTGGCCGAGCGTCTCCCAGGGCGCGTCGCCGCACAGTTGGCGGCGTATCAGTTCCGCGTCGGCCACGATGGCGTCGGCGCGGAAGCAGGCCAGATGCGCGGCCAGTCGGGCCGGGGATTCGAACCGGGAGGCCGTGCGAGCGGTGATCGGGGTGGAGCGGCCGGTGCCGCGCTGGTCGAGAAGCAACACCCGGTGGGTCTTCAGTGCCTGAGGCAGCCACCCCGGCGAACCTGCCGAAGGGCGTGGTGCCTTGCCGCCGGGCCCACCCTGCAGATAGAGCAGGCAAGGCAGTTGTTCATCGGTGCGGGCCCGGTCGACGACCTCGCGCGCGAGCACCTGGATGGTCGGGCCGGTCGGAAGGGAGTGGTCCAGCGGGACGGTGAAGAAGTGATCGGTGGTGGCGTACGCCGGGTTCATGGGTCCCTTTCACAGCAGGGGGGCGTTGTGGTGTGTGACATTGCACAGATAGCGTGCATCACCGACCCGCTCCGAGGAGCCCTCACTCGGGCATAGCACCGCGTTATGGGGCCTGTGCGCCTCAGGCCGAGCGCTTTCCGGCGCCGCGCGCCGATCGCTCGGTTCCGGCCGAGGAAGAGCCGCCGCTGCCGGCCCACAGCGAGCGGACATGCCCCAGGTGCCTGGCCATGCACTTCTCGGCCCTCTTGGCCTCGCCCGCGAGCATCAGGTCGAGGAGCTCCAGGTGCTCCTCGGCAGAGGGGATCAGCTCGCCGCGCTTGTCCAGGCCGGTGAGCCCGTAGAGGCGGGAGCGCTTGCGCAGATCGCCGACGGTCTCGACGAGGCGCTCATTGCCCGAGAGCGCGAGGAGCGACAGATGGAACTGCCGGTCGGCCTCCAGGTAACCGGTCAGGTCGTGGTCACGGGCTGCCCGGACGATCTCCTCTGCGACCGGGCGCAGCGCCTCCAGCTCCTCGCGCGCGGCGCTGCGGGTGACCAGGCCGACCGTGGGGATCTCGATCAGGGCACGGATCTCCGTGTACTGGTCGAGGTCGCGCTCGCTGACCTCGGTGACCCTGAAGCCCTTGTTCCGGACGGGCTCGACCAGGCCCTCACGGGCCAGGTCGAGCATCGCCTCGCGCACTGGGGTGGCGGAGATGCCGAAGTCCTCGGCGAGCGTGGGCGCCGAATAGACCATGCCCGGCCGCAGCTCACCGGAGATCAAAGCCGCTCGCAGGGCGTTGCTCACCTGGTCGCGCAGCCGCTCCCGTGTGGCGTTGAGATCGGTGTGCTTCAGGTGCCCCATGGAGTTCTTGATCCCTTCGGTCCGGTACGAACCCACCGTACAATGTCACGTTGCCTTTGTAGGTGACAGGGTGTAGGTCCGGCTGGAGGTGTAGAACTCCAGCGCCGCCCGGCCGTGTTCGCGCGGCCCGTGGCTGGATGCCTTGGCGCCTCCGAACGGCAGGTGGAAGTCGACGCCGGTGGACGGTGCGTTGATCCTGATCATTCCGGTGTCGAGCCGGTCGAGTCCGCACAGCGCCGTGTTCAGATCTGCGGTGTGCACCGAGGTGACCAGGCCGTACGGCACGGAGTTGGCGATCCGCACCGCGTGGACCACGTCCTCGGCGGACAGCAGGGCAGCTACGGGTCCGAAGACCTCTTCGCGCAGCAGGCGGTGCCCCGGGGGGACCTTCTCGACCAGCGTCGGGGCCGCGTACCAGCCAGGCCCGTCCGGCACGGTGCCGCCGGCCAGCGCGCACAGGCCGTGCCAGGCGTCGCAGACCTGATCGCGGGCGTGCTGGTTGATGAGGGGCCCGCTCACGATCGCCGCATCGGACGGATCGCCGACCGGAAGGGCCCGCAGCGCCTCTGAGAGCGCCTCGCGCAGCGGGTCCAGCGCCTCGCCCACCGCGATCACGCGGCTGGTGGCGGTGCACTTCTGGCCCGCGTACCCGCCTATCGCGGTGGCGATGTGGGCCGCGGCCTGCTCGATGTCGGCGTCGGGAAGGACGATCGCCGCGTTCAGACCGCCCATCTCGGCCTGGACCGGAACGCCTCGGGCGGTGGCGCCGCGTGCGACGGCCTGTCCCACGGCGGTCGAACCGGTGAAGGAGACCACATCGGCGGAGGAGACGAGCGCGTTGCCCTCCGTCGCCCCGCCGGGCAGGACGGTGAACACCCCTGCCGGCAGGGCCCGCTGGACGATCTCGGCCAGGCGCTGTGCACAGGCGGTGGCCTCGGGGGCCGGCTTGAGGACGACCGCGTTGCCGACCGCGAGCGCCGGGGCGGCCTTCCAGCTCGGAATGGCGAAGGGGAAGTTCCAGGGCGTGATCAGTCCGGCCACGCCGTGCGGTCGGCGGCGGGTGAGCAGCAGGCCGGGGCCCACGGCGGTCTCGTGGACCGCGCCGACGGGCTCGTACGGGGCCTGGGCGTGGTAGCGCCAGATCGCAACCGTGCGCGCGACCTCGGCGCGGGCTTCGGCGAGGGGCTTGCCGACCTCCCGGACGGCGAGCGCGGTCAGCTCGGCCGCCGCGGCATCGATGGCGTCGGCGACGGACCCGAGAGCGGCCGAGCGGGCGGCCGCCCCGCCGAGGAGCCACCCCGGCTGGGCGGCGCGCGCCCGATCCACGGCGTCGACCGCCGCGTAGGCGCCGGGAGACGGAATCTGAAGGACTACGTCGGACGGGTCGGCCGGATTGCGTGAGGTGATGAGGGATGCGGTGGCGGTCACAGGAGGAAGCCTCCGGGGAAGGGGTCGTCGGGGTCGAGGAAGTACTGGGCAGTGCCGGTGATCCAGGCCCGTCCGGTGACGGTCGGCACGACGGCGGGCACCGCGCCGACGGTGGTCTTCTCGATCAGGCGGCCGGTGAAGCGGGTTCCGATGAAGGACTCGTTGACGAAGTCGCGGCCCAGGGGCAGCTGCCTGCGCGCGTACAGCTGGGCCATCCGGGCCGAGGTGCCCGTGCCGCACGGGGAGCGGTCGAACCAGCCGGGATGGATGGCCATCGCGTGCCGGGAATGGCGGGCGTCGGAGCCGGGAGCTGCCAGGTACACGTGCTTGACTCCGGCGATCTCCGGGCGCTCGGGGTGCACGGGCCGCTGCGGCGAGGCGTTGATCGCCTCCATGATGGCGAGCCCGGCGGCCAGCAGGTCGTCCTTGCGTGCCCGGTCGAACGGCAGCCCCAGCGCGTCGAGTTCGACGAAGGCGTAGAAGTTCCCGCCGAACGCTAGGTCGTAGGTGACCGTGCCATGGCCGGGCACGGAAACCCGGCTGTCCAGAGCGGCACAGAAGGCCGGCACATTGGTGAGCGTGACCGCCCTTGCCGCCCCGTCCGTCACCTGGACCTCGGCGGTCACGAGCCCCGCCGGGGTGTCGAGCCGGACCGTGGTGACCGGTTCGGTAACCGGCACCATGCCCGTCTCGACCAGGACGGTGGCGACTCCGATGGTGCCGTGTCCGCACATCGGGAGCAGCCCTGAGACCTCGATGTAGAGGACTCCGAAATCGGCGTCGGGGCGGGTGGGCGGCTGGAGGATGGCGCCGCTCATGGCGGCGTGGCCACGCGGCTCGTACATCAGGAGCGTACGGAGATGATCCATGTGCTCGATGAAGTGGAGCCGCCGCTCGGCCATGGTGGCGCCGGGGATCGTACCGACGCCGCCGGTGATGACGCGCGTGGGCATCCCCTCGGTGTGTGAGTCGACTGCGTGGAAGACATGGCGCGTACGCACGGGCTTCCTTTCGGTCAGCGGGCGGAGTGGTCAGCGGGCGGAGTGGTCAGCGGTGGCCGTCGGCGACAGCCTTCTCGGTGGCAGCCCGTACCCCCGCTTCCGTCTCGCCGGTGAGCGGGAAACGCGGCGGGCGGGTGGGCCCGCCGGGCCGCCCGACGATGTCCATGGACAGCTTGATGGACTGGACGAACTCCGTCTTGGAGTCCCAGCGCAGCAAGGAGTGCAGGGACTTGTAGAGCGGGAGTGCCGTGGCCAGGTCACCTGCGACGGCGGCGTGGTACAGCGTGGAGCAGCTGGCGGGGAAGGCGTTGGGGTATCCGGCGATCCAGCCGACGGCACCGGCGACGGCGAGCTCGAGCAGGACGTCGTCGGCGCCGATCAGCAGATCCAGTTCCGGAGCGAGTTCGGCGATCTCGTACGCCCTGCGGACGTCACCGGTGAACTCCTTCACGGCGACGACACTGCCGTCCTGGTGCAGCCGGCCCAGCATGCCGGGGGTGAGGTCGACCTTCGTGTCGGTGGGGTTGTTGTACGCGACGACCGGCACCCCGGCCCGGGCGACCTCGGCGTAGTGGGCGCGCACGGCCGACTCGTCGGCCCGGTAGGCGTTCGGGGGCAGCAGGAGCACCGAGCCACAGCCTTCCTCGGCAGCCTGCTCCGCCCAGCGCCGGGCTTCGGCGCTGCCGTAGGCGGAGACGCCGGGCATGACCCGCGCGCCGCCCGCCACTTCGACCGCGGTGCGCACGACGCGGGCCCGCTCCTCGTCGGTGAGGGTCTGGTACTCGCCGAGCGAGCCGTTGGGCACGACGCCGTCGCAGCCGTTGTCGAGCAGCCGGCGGACGTGGTCGGCGTAGGCGTCGTAGTCGACGGAAAGGTCGTCGCGCAGCGGCAGGGCGGTGGCGACCATGATGCCGCGCCAGGGGCGGGCGGTGTTCCAGGTGGTGGTAGTCATACCGACAGAACCCCTCTATGTCATGTGACATTTTATTTATGGATGTGCGACAGCCACAAGGGCGGCTCGCGGTCAGCCGTCGACGTCAGGGACGGCATCGGGCTCGGGCTCGCGTTCGGCGGGTTCGTCGAGTGCGGCGAGCGCCGATAGCGGGACGGGCACGGCGAACGGGCGGCGTTCGGCCGGGAGGCCGGCAGCTCCGTCGCGGGCCGCGAGGCAGGCCACGGCCGGACCGCACATCCGCCCCTGGCACCAGCCCATACCGGCCCTGGTGAACAGCTTGACGGTGCGTGCATCACGCGCTCCCAGGTCCTCGACCGCCGCACGGATCCGCCCGGCGGTGACCTCCTCGCAGCGGCATACGTCGGTGTCCCCGGTCAGCCAGCGCGACCACCCCGGGCCGGGCGCGTGGGCGGCGGCCATCACATCGGCGAAGGAGCGCATCCGGTCCCGGCGGCGCTGGAGCTCCCGCACCCGGCCGCCATGGGCAGGGCGTCCCAGCACCCGGGCGGCAGCGGCGACGCCCGCCAGCTCCCCTTCCGCACGCGCAAGTTGAGCCCCTCCGACTCCCCCGGCCTCGCCTGCCGCCCACAGACCGCGCACCGTGGTCTCCTGAAGGCCGCCCAGAGCCAGGGCGCTGGTGCCGTCGGGCAGTGAGCGAGTGGCGCACCCGAGCGCCGTGGCCAGTTCGATCTGGGGGACCAGGCCGTGCCCGACGGCCAGCGCGTCACAGTCGATTCGGCGTCCCGTCCCCGGAAGGGGCCGCCAGTCGCGGTCGAGCCTGGCGACGGTGACGGCCTCCACCCGGTCGGCGCCGTGGACCTCGGTGACCGCGCTGCGCAGCCGCAGCCGCGCCCGGTGCCACAGCAATGCGGTGCCGTGGACCAGCGCCTCGACCGCCTTGTGCGGATTGGTGACGAGCGCCCGGGGATGCCGGGCGTACCGCAGATAGCCGGACGCCTCGACGACGGCCGGCACCCTCGCGCCGGCGGCTGCCAACGAGGAGGCGACCGCGAGCAGCAAGGGGCCGCTTCCCGCCACGACGATCCGCCGGCCGGGCAGCACCAGGCCGGACTTGAGCATGGCCTGCGCCCCACCGGCGGCCACGACACCCGGCAGGGTCCAGCCGGGAAACGGCAGGTGGCGTTCGTACGCCCCGGTCGCGAGCAGCACCGCACGGGCCCGCACGCGCACGGGGCGGTCATCACCTCCGTCGGCTCCGGTGACGGCGTGCACGGCCCACATGCCGGTGGCCTCGTCGTCCTTCGTCACGCTCCACACGTGATGTCCGGGAAGATGACTGACGTCGCTTTGCGCCAGCCGTCGGCGCAGGTCGGCGTAGGCGGACCAGTCATGGTGCAGGGCTTCGGGCCGCACGGCCCCCATGGCAGGGGCGGGATGCCGGTAGAACTGCCCGCCCGTGTGCGCGGAGGCATCCAGCAGGGCTACGGAGAGGCCGAGTTCACCGGCCGTGACGGCGCCGGCGAGGCCGGCGGAACCGGCTCCGACGACCGCCAGGTCGTACGGCTCATACTGTGAGGCGGTCATGGCCGTGTCCCTCCTGTGTGGTGATCACGTCCCCGGGACGCGCGGGCACCAGGCAGGCCCTGCGATTGGGCTGCGCGTTGATGGTGGCCAGGCAGTCGAAGCACTGGCCGATGCCGCAGAACACGCCTCGTGGGCGGCCTTCACCTCGTGTGGTACGCCAGGCCAGAATGCCCGCGCCCCACAGTGCGGCGGCAACAGACTGCCCGGGCCGGGCGTCGATGCGTCGGCCGTCGAAGGTGATCTCGAAGGGTGGATCGGGCTGCGCCCCGACCAGTTCGGCGGGTGTACGGGCCACTGCGGGCCTCCTTTCTCGACGGGCGCGGAATGGTCGGACGGATTCAGTCATCGGCAAGCGGACTCGGCGCGGCCGGAGTGAACCGATCGGGCCTGAAGGGGCTGATGTCAAGGGGTGGTTCCCCACCGGCCAGGCACCCGGCGACGATCAGACCCGTCGCCGGCGCGAGTCCGATTCCCGCCCCCTCATGGCCGCACGCGTGCAGCAGGCCGGGGACGCGCGGGTCGGGGCCGATCGCGGGCAGGTGATCCGGGAGATACGGGCGGAAACCGGCGTACGTACGCATCGCCCGCACCTCGGCCAGCACCGGGAAGAGCGCCGTGGCCCCGGCCGCCAGGCGCCGCAACGCCTCCACCGACAGCGTCCGGTCGAAGCCGACCCGCTCACGGCTGGCGCCGATCAGGACCGGTCCTGCCGCAGTGCCCTCGACCACCGCCGAGGTCTGCAGCGCGGCGGACCCGCTCGCCACGTCCGCCACATAGTCGGCCGCGTACACCTTGTGGCGCACGACGCGCGGAAGCGGCTCGGTGACGAGGACGAATCCCCGACGGGGCCGCACGGGAAGGTCAACGCCCGCGAGGCGGGCAAAGTCGCCGCCCCAGGTACCGGCGGCGTTCACCACGTGCGGGGCGTGGAGCTCCCCCCTGGGTGTCCGGACTCCGCACACCTCGCCACCGGCGCCGACAAGAAGTCCGGCGACCTCCTCCCCCGGCCTCAGACGCACCCGGTCGCCACAGGCGCGCAGCAGGTGCGCGGCGGCGAGTGCGGGCATGACCTGGGCGTCTGTGGGGTAGTGGAAGCCGCCCGTCAGACCGGGGGCAAGGTGCGGCTCCAGATCGTGGAGTCCGCCACCGGAGATCTCCTCGGCCGTGACGCCCGCCTTCCGCTGCCGCGCCGCGAACTGCCTCAGTGCGGCCATCCCGGCCTCGTCCGAGGCGACGACGAGACCGCCTTTGGGTTCGTACTCGATCTGCGGCGGCAGCAACCCGGCCAGTTCGGTCCACAACCGCGCGGACAGCAAGGCGAGTTCCAGCTCCGGGCCCGGCTCTTTGTCGGAGACGAGAAGGTTGCCCTCGCCGGCCCCTGTGGTGCCGCCCGCGACGGAACCGCGGTCGATCACGGTGACACGGAGACCGGCGCCGGCTGCGTAGTAGGCGCAGGCCGCGCCGACCACACCGGCGCCGACGACGATGACGTCAGAAGAGTTTCTCGTGAGCACGACAGTAATATTTCACATTGCACTTCCGCTCGCCAGACCACAACGCCGAGCTCTTGGGACACGGGTGGGTAACGAGGCAGCCGACCCCTTGTCAGTGCAATTTCACATTACTATGTTACAGGTCACATTCCAGCCGCCTTGGCTGTCCAACTGCTTCCGGAGTGACCACTCATGGACAAGCGCACCTGTACCGCTCTCGCCACAGCGCTGGTGGCGACCCTCGCCCTCGGCATAGCCGGCTGCTCCGGTGGTCCGGAGGCGAGCAGCTCCCGCAACGGCAAGAACCCGGCAACGACCAACAACGGCCAAGTGGTCGGCGGGACGCCGAAGAAGGGCGGCACCCTCACCGTCCTCTCCAACCAGGACTTCACCCACCTCGACCCGGCCCGTAACTGGGTGATGGGCGACATGGACTTCGGAACCCGGCTGCTCTACCGCACCCTCGTCACCTACAAGGCGGAACCGGGCGCCAAGGGCGGGGAGCTGATCCCCGACCTCGCCGAGGACCTCGGCGTCTCCTCCAACGGAGCCAGGACGTGGACCTTCAAGCTCAAGAAGGGCCTGAAGTACGAGGACGGCTCGCCGATCACCGCCCAGGACATCAAGTACAACGTGGAGCGGTCCTTCTCCCCCGACCTGCCCGGCGGCCCCGACTACGCGGCCCGCTACCTCGCGGGCGCAGAGGGCTACCGGGGTCCGGCCCAGGGCAGACACCTCGACTCCGTCAAGACGCCCGACGAGCACACGATCGTCTTCGAACTGCGCAAGCCCTTCGCGGAGTTCCCCTACGCGACGGTCCTGCCCACCTTCGCCCCAGTGCCGAAGGCGAAGGACAAGGGGCCCCAGTACGACAACCGCCCCTTCTCGTCGGGCCCGTACAAGATCGAGTCGTACGGCCGCGACAAGCAGCTGGTGCTGGTCCGCAACACCCACTGGGATGCGAGCACGGACACCGTGCGCAAGGCGTACCCGGACAAGGTGGTCGTGGTGATGGGGCTCAAGGCCAACCAGATCGACGACCGGCTCATCGCCGGCCAGGGCCCGGACGCCTCCGCGGTCCCCTGGGGCAAGCTGCGCCCCGAGAGCACCCCCAAGGTGCTGACCAAGGCCGACGTCAAGAAGCGGCTTCTCGCCGAGTCCACCAACTGCACCGAGATGGTGCAGATGCACACGGGCCGGGCGCCGTTCGACAACGTCAAGGTGCGCCAGGCCGTGCAGTACGCCCTGGATCGCGAGGGCATCCTGACCGCCTCCGGCGGGCCCGCTCTCAACGACGTGGCCACCGCCCATATGCCGGGTCCACTCTTCGACGGCGGCAAGCAGACCGACATCCTCAAGATCCCGGCGACCGGTGACGTGGAGAAGGCCAAGCAGCTGCTGAAGGAAGCGGGCAAGCCCGGCGGCTTCTCCACCAGCGTCACCGTCTCCAACGGCGACAAGGGCGTCGGCGAGGCGATCCAGCAGTCCCTCGGCCGGGCAGGGATCAAGGTCACCATCGAGACCGTGGACCCGTCCGCCTTCTACGACACCATCGGCGACACCAAGAACCGCACCGACCTGGTCTACACCGGCTGGTGTCCGGACTATCCCTCCGGCTCCACCTTCCTGCCCTTCGTCTTCGACGGCCGTTACATCAAGGAGAAGGGCAACTCCGGCAATCACTCGCTCTTCCGCGACGAGGCGACCATGAAGCGGATGGACGAGATCGCCGCCATGACCGATGCCCGGCAGGCGGGCAAGGCATGGCAGGAGCTGGACGGGCAGATCCTCGCCAAGGCCCCGGCGGCACCCGCCGTGATCGAGCGCATGCCCCTCCTGCTCGGTACCAACGTCGCGGGCGCGTTCGGCCACACATCCTTCGGCGGCCAGATCGACTACGCCACGGTCGGCCTCAAGGACCCCTCCAAGAGCAGCAATTGAAGGTACGTCACCTCATGGCTTCCACCGCCTCGGTTCCCGTGGGCAGCAGCCCCTGGCAGCTCGCCCGCGCGGAACTGCGCCGTCGCCCCTCTGTGAAGGTCTCCCTCGTCGTGGTCGCGCTCTTCGCGGTCATGGCACTGGCCGCCCCCCTGCTGAGCGCGCTGGGCGGCTGGTCCCCAGAGGAGTTCGACAAGTCCGCCGTCGACACCTATCTGGGCGGACAGCCCATCGGTCCGCTCGGTGGCGTCTCGGCCGAGCACTGGCTCGGCGTCGAACCCGTCACGGGCCGGGACCTGTTCGCCCGTGTCGTGCACGGCGCCCGGATCTCCCTGCTCATCGCCTTCGCCGCCACCGCGATCGTCGTCATCGCGGGGACGGTGGCCGGGATCGCGGCCGGCTACTTCGGCGGCCGCACCGACGCTGTCCTCTCCCGCCTGATGGACCTCACCATGTCTTTCCCGTCCCTCATCTTCATGATCGCGATGATGTCCGTGGCCAAGGACGTCAACCGGGTCGTCCTGATGACCGCCGTGATCGGCCTGTTCGGCTGGCCGGGCATCGCCCGCGTCGTGCGCGGCCAGACACTCTCGCTGAGGCATCGTGAGTACGTGGACGCAGCACGCGTCGCCGGATCGGGGCCCTGGCGGATCATCGGCCGGTCCATCCTCCCGGGCGTCGCCGGGCCCGTGATCGCGTACACCACCCTGATCATCCCGGGGATGATCGCCACCGAGGCAGCCCTGAGCTACCTGGGCGTCGGCGTCCGTCCGCCCACCCCCTCCTGGGGGCAGATGATCGCCGAGAGCGTCGCCTTCTACGACACCGATCCGATGTACTTCGTCATCCCCAGCCTCTGTCTGTTCCTCACCGTGCTCGCGTTCACCCTGCTCGGCGACGCACTGCGCGACGTCCTCGACCCGAGAGGGAACCGCACGTGATCCTCTACCTCGGCCGCCGGATCGTCGCCGTCATCGGCGTTCTGATCGCCGTCGCCGCAGTCACCTTCACCATCTTCTACGTCCTGCCCTCGGACCCGGCCGCCGCGGCCTGCGGCAAGTCGTGCAGCACCGAGCGCCTGGAGGCGATCCGCGCCCACATGGGGCTGGACCAGCCGCTGTGGCGGCAGTTCACGGACTTCGTCACCGGCATCTTCACCGGCCGCACCATGGGCAGCGGCCAGTACGCGCTGCACTGCGACTTCCCGTGCCTGGGCTACTCGTACGAGAACAGCCAAGGCGTGTGGGACCTGCTGATGGACCGACTCCCGGTATCCGCCTCACTCGCCCTGGGCGCCGCGGTGATCTGGCTGTTCCTCGGACTGACCGCGGGAGTCACCGCCGCGCTGCGCAAGGACACCCTCACCGACCGCGCCCTGATGGTCGGCGCGGTCGCCGCCGCCTCCCTGCCCGTCTACTTCACCTCGGTGATGCTCATCTACGGGGTGATTCGAACGGCCGGTCTCCTCCCCTACCCGCAGTACGTGGAGTTCACCTCCGACCCCCTCCACTGGGCCTCGAACCTGCTGCTGCCCTGGCTGGCCCTGGCCATCCTGTACGCGGCCATGTACGCGCGCCAGAGCCGCAGCTCGATGATCGAGACGATGGCGGAGCCGTACATCCGCACCGCCCGCGCCAAGGGTCTGCCGCGCCGGACGGTCGTGGTCAAGCACGGGCTGCGGGCCGGCGTGACGCCCATTCTCACCATCTTCGGGATGGACCTGGGCGGACTGCTCGCGGGCGCAGTGATCACCGAGTCCATCTTCGGGATCCCAGGCATCGGGCGGCTCTTCTACGGAGCGCTGTCCACCGGCGATCAGCCCGTCATCCTCGGCGTCACGCTGCTCGCCGCCACCTTCATCGTCGTCGCCAACCTGGCCGTCGACCTGCTCTACGCCGTCGTCGACCCCCGAGTGAGGTACTGATGGGCGCCCCCGAACCCGTGCTCTCGGTACGGGACTTGACGGTCACTTTCGCCGCCACTGGCGGTCCGGTGCGCGCCGTGGACGGCCTCGGCTTCGAGGTGCGGCACGGTGAGACCCTCGGCATCGTCGGCGAGTCCGGTTCCGGCAAGTCCGTCACCTCCCTGGCGGTGATGGGCCTGCACACCGGCGCCTCGGTCACCGGCTCCATCACCCTGGGCGGCCGGGAGCTGACCGGTCTGCCGGAGCGCGAACTGAACCGGTTGCGCGGCCGCAGGATGGCGATGATCTTCCAGGACCCGCTCTCCAGCCTCCATCCGTACTACACCGTGGGCGAACAGATAGCCGAGCACCACCGCGTGCACTTCGGCAGCCGGAGAAGGGCCGCCCGTGAGCGGGCCGTGGAGGCGCTGGCCGAGGTCGGCATCCCCGAGCCGAGACGCCGGGCGCGGGAGTACCCGCACCAGTTCTCCGGCGGCATGCGCCAGCGCGTGATGATCGCGATGGCCCTGTCCTGCGAACCCGAGCTGCTGATCGCGGACGAGCCGACCACCGCCTTGGACGTCACCGTGCAGGCGCAGATCCTGGAGCTCATCGCACGGCTCCAGCAGGATCGAGGTCTGGCCGTCATCTTGATCACGCACGATCTGGGCGTGGTCGCCCGCGTCGCCCACGAGGTCCTGGTGATGTACGGGGGCAGGGCTGTCGAAAGGGCCGACGTGGACACCCTGTTCACGGCACCGGACCACCCCTACACCCGCGGCCTGCTCGACTCCCTTCCCCGCCTCGACGACAGCGACGACGAACCGCTGAGAGCGATCCCCGGCAGCCCGCCGTCCCTGCTCACCCCGGCTCCCGGCTGCGCGTTCGCGCCCCGCTGCCCCAGGCTCGCCCGCGCCTCCGCCGAGGAGCGCTCCCGCTGCGAAACGGTGCTGCCGCTCCTCGAGGGTCCGGCCGCACATCCGGCCGCCTGCCACTTCCCCGCGTACGAAGGCGTCGCCTCATGACTCCCACTGAACCCCTGTTGTCTGTACAGAACTTGACCATGACGTTTCCCGGACGGCGTCGGTCCGCCCCGGTCCGGGCCGTCGACGGCATCACCTTCCACGTGGCGGCGGGCGAGACGCTGGGACTGGTCGGAGAGTCCGGCTGTGGCAAGTCCACCACCGGCCGCATGATCGTCCGGCTCCTGGAACCCACCACCGGCTCCGTCACCTACGACGGACGCGACATCAGCCACCTGTCACAGCGGGAACTGAAGCCGCTCCGCAAGGACCTGCAGATGGTCTTCCAAGACCCGCACTCCTCCCTCAACCCCCGCCAGACGGTGGCCCGGATCATCTCCGACCCGCTACTCGTACAGGGCAGTCCGGCGGCGGACGCCCGCAAGCGGGCCGCCGAGCTGATGGAGCTGGTGGGGCTCATCCCCGAGCACATCGATCGCTATCCGCACGAGTTCTCGGGCGGTCAGGCCCAGCGCATCGGCATCGCCCGCGCACTGGCCACCGGCCCCCGGCTCGTCGTCGCAGACGAGCCTGTCTCGGCTCTCGACGTGTCCGTCCAGGCCCAGATCGTCAACCTGATGGAGCGGCTCCAGGGCGAACTCGGCCTGGCCTACCTCTTCATCGCCCACGACCTGTCGGTCGTCAAGCGGGTGTGCGACCGGGTCGCCGTGATGTACCTGGGCCGGATCGTCGAGATCGGCCCGAAGGACCAGGTCTACGCCGCCCCGGCCCACCCGTACACGCGCGCGCTGCTGTCCGCCGTACCGCTGCCCGACCCGGCCGCCGAACGGTCCCGAGAGCGGATCACCCTGCTCGGGGACCCGCCCAGCCCGGCCTCGCCCCCGCCCGGCTGCACCTTCCATCCGCGCTGCCCCAAGGCCCGGGAGATCTGCCGTACCGAGGCACCGTCACTGGGGAACACGGCGCCGGGCGGGGCGCGGCAGGTGGCCTGCCACTTCCCCGAAGCGGCCTGAGCCGGTGCCCGACCTGCGCTGAGCACGGCTGTGCCCCGGCTCCCGCCGAGGGGCCGGGGCACAGCCGTCCGCGTTGCGCTACGACTTGGTGATCCGCACGGTCTCTCCGTACCCGTCGGCGTTCAGTACGTCGATCCGGACACCGGCCGCGGCGTCGGTGAACGACTCACCGGCCCAGTACGGGGCGTCGTCCAGCGGGCGGCAGCCGGAGGCCGGCGTGGCACTCGGTTTGGCGTCCATGACCCGGATCGGCCCTTCACCGGTCCGCACGGAGGTGTCGATCCGGTAGATCAGCGCACCGGTGGAGCAGACGGCCGTGTCCGCCTGGACGCTCCGCCTCGACTCGACGACGTACGCGGTCGTGGGACCGGTGCGTATGACCGCCATCTTGGTGCCGGATCCGTACTCGACGGCGGTGAGATACACGGTGTCGCTGCCTGCCGAGGCCCGGCAGACGACCTGACTGTCCTGGGTCCAGCCGAGCTTCCAGGACTGCCAGGCGAAGTACTGCGGTCCCGCTCCGCCAATCAGGCCCATCACATCCCACCCGCCCACGAAGCGGTGGGCATCGGTACCCGCGGCGAAGGCGTACAGGTCGGGCAGGCCGAAGGTATGGCCGGTCTCGTGGGCCACCAGCTTCCTGCCCCAGTGCCACATGTCCTGGCCGAAGGTCACCGCCCACTTGATCCGGCTGCCGTCGGCTACGACACCCGCCGTTCCAGGGTCGTACACATAGGTGGGGGTGAAGGAGATCGCCGACGCGTTCCTCGTCGCCACGGCGTAGACCATGTCGTACTGCGAGAAGTCCACGTACGGGTCGGCCGCCGTGACCGCGTCCTTGACGTACGCCTCGTGCTCGTCGTGCGACAGGCCGCGCTCGTATCCGTATTCGGTCGAGTTGTGCGGCATCCTCACCCAGCGCTGGTGCTGGGTGATGGCGAGCCAGGCCTTTCCGTACGAGGCGTTCCACAGCCAGTCCGCACCGGGTGTGATCTGTGCCGCGTCCTCGGCAGGGGACTCGGTGGCGGGGGCATCCGGGAAGTCCACGAAGATCATGGCGACCTTGATGGTTCCCGACGGGCGCTTGAACACGGAGTAGTCCGTGTTCTGCCCTTCGTCCGTCCAGCCGGTGGTGCCGCGCAGCGCACAGGCCGACACGCTGTCCGCGGCCGTCGCAGCCCGGGCGGGAGGGGTGGCGAGGAGTAGGAGCGGGAGCAGGGCAGCGAGCAGCAGCGGCAGAAGAACCGGCCGGGTGGTCGACGAGAGATGTGGGGGTCTCACATGATCAATACCTTTCCATGAATGGCGTGTGACATTTCACATAAGACTGCTGACGCACGACCCTGCCCGAAAGCTGTCGTCGGTCCATAACATCCGCGCCATGGATCTGGAGATACGGCACCTGCGGGTGGTGTGCGCGATCGCCGAGGCGGGGAGCCTCACCCGCGCTGCCGCCGCACTCCGCATGACGCAGCCAGGACTCAGCGCCCAACTGCGCCGTATCGAAGCCATGCTGGGCGGGACCCTGTTCGACCGGCGACAGGAGGGCACCGCCCCCACGCCCTTCGGCGAGCTCGTCATCGGACGGGCCCGCGCCGTCCTGCCGGGCATCGACGGGCTGCTCGCCGACACGGCCCGGGCCGCCCGCCGCATGTCGGCCGCGGACCGGATCCGCGTCGGCTCGGTCGGCGCTCCGCTGCTCGGTCATCTTCTCCTGGCCGTAAAGGCGTTGCGGCCCGAAGCCCACCTGACCGCCCGCTGTCAGTACTCGCCCGTCGCCCTGCTCGACGACCTCGCCGCGGGCCGGCTGGAAGCGGCGGTGCTCGGTGACCACCCGGACCAGGAGCTGCCGCAGCGTGAGGGCGTGACACTCCACGCGATCGTCACGGAGCCCGTCTTCGTCCTCCTGCCGGCGACCCACCCGCTTGCCGCGCGGGACGAGGTCCCGCTGGCCGAGCTTCTGGACGAGGACTGGGCGGTTCCCCGGCCCGACGGCGACCGGACCCGCGAATACTGGGCTTCCGTCTGCGCTCTGACGGACCACGCTCCGTTCGCCCCTTACGAAGCGGAGGGGCGGCAGCTGATCGAGATCATAAGGGCGGGCCTGGCCGTCAGCCTCTGCCAGGCCACGTTCATCGAGGTGCCCGGCGTCGCGGTCCGCCCTCTGGCCGAAAACCCCTTGTGGTACCGGCACATTCTGGCCTGGCACCGCGATGGCCCTCTCGCGGCCTGCGGCAGCGACATCCTGCGCCGGGTGGTCGATGGATATCTGTCCACCTGCTCCGCCAGCCCGACGTACGCGCGCTGGCGGGAGCGACACCCGGCTGCAGTCCAGCCGGTGGCGGTGCCGCCCTGACTTTCAGTTTCTTCTGTTGCTTGCAACCCCCCCTCTTTCACTGCCATGTGAACTGTGAAATTGTACGGTCACACTTTACGCGGGCATGACAGCTCCCGGAGTGCTCAACTTCCGTTGCCATCACGGTCCGCACCCCCCACCGCCGTGCCCCACGCACGGCTGCCGACCGGCCTGGAGGCCATCGCCATGCGCAGACCCCCCACACTCTGCTTGGCCACTACCGCGCAGGCGAGTACGACACGGCCCACAGCCTGCTCCGCGACACCATCGGCACCAAGTACGACGTCGACTTCGCCGACTGGCTGAGCAAGTGCGCCGGCGGCGACTGCGGCCAACTGCCGGTCCGGAGCGGCCGGTGACCGGGGCCTCGGTCACCGGCAAGAACTGAGCCAGGAGAGCCTGGTGTCCCGCGCATCGTTCGTGCGCGGGACACCAGGCTTCTCAACTGTCCCGGTTCATCTGTCTCTGAAAACTGGACGACGCCTCGGTCGACGCAGTCCGCGCGTCCTTCACGGCCACGACGGGCCTGACACCCGACTGCCGCTCCACCAACGCCCCGGAGCGTCCGCGGTTCGCGTGTACCGGGCAGGTCACCGCGAACCTGACGAACGCCGGCGACGCCGACCAGATGTTCAAGGACATGAGCGAGACGGTCGACTCCGCCATCCTCGACCGGGCGGCCACCGGCGAGAACAACCTCACCGACATGAACTGCGCCTTCGGCGAGGTGGACGTCGCCCCCGACGGCCGCACCGGCACGGCGGACTACACCTGCGAGGGCCCGCTGCGCAGTTGACGCGCCGGGGGTGGGAGCCGTCCGACGGGAGGGCTCCCACCCCTGCCTCCGTCACCGCCGTCCGGCGCTGTCACGGTCCGCTGCCGTCTGGAGCGCCGGACGGAGGACCCCCAACTCCTAGCAGGCAGAGGCAACCACCCGCGTTCTCCCCCAGGTCAGACGGCCTTTGCCCCAGGCTCAAGAATCGCCACGCACTCCACGTGATGCGTCATCGGAAAGCGGCTGGCATCGGGACGTGGTGCTGAGTCGCAGGTCAGAGAAGGTTTCGCAGCGGCTTGGGAAGCGTCAGCAACCTGGTGAGCGTCAAACGAGCGTCATGACGTCCACGGCGAAAAAGCGCCAGCCGTTGACAACGCCACATCGGAGGCGTTCCGCCACGCCGACGAGGAGCGCTTCGCCTACCGGATCGTACTGCGCGGCGAGGGCGACGGGCGAGCGCCGCACGCTCTGGGATGCGTCTCAACGAGCCTGCCTCTCCAGGTCCGAAAGCAAATCGTCGAGCACCACCTCCTCTTCGACACGAACACCGCGTTCGGCGAGAGCGACGGCCAGGGCGGGATCCCACGGAGTCGCGGCAGGCGCGCCCGTCAGGTCCGGGGCCTCGGCCACCCTGGCCGCCGCTGCTCGATAGTGGGCGGCCGTGTAGCGCCACGGCCGCCACGGGACACCTCGCCGCAGCGCGGCGGCGATGCGCACGCCGCCCCAGTCGAAGTCGCCGTGGTAAAGAAGCCCGGCTCCCTGGGCGGACAGGCCACGCAGCAGAGTGAGCGCGGCGGCTGAGGGCTGTCCCTGGAGGCACACCATGGGCGGGCAAGCCCGGCCGAAGGTGTCGGCTGCGGCGGACAGGACGGCCGGGTTCTCGCAGACGTAAACGGTTCCCGTCGTCGTGACGGCGGGGACTGGCATGTGACGGGTGAGGGAACGCAGCGTCAGGACCGCGGGCTCACCGGTATCGGCCATCCAGTCGAGGGACGGGGTGCCCCGCAGGTTGAGGGAGAGGACGGTCGATGACACGTCGTCCCTGAGCAGGCCGGCCGAAGCCCATGCTTCCCGTCGCCATTCGGCACCGGCGCCGTCCGGGAAGCCCATGAGAGAACGGAGCCCCGACAGGACGAGAGCGGCGAGCGGTGTCCCCTCGTCCAGGGCGTGGGCGCCCGAGAAGTTTCGTGCCGCGAACGTGGCGCGTGACATCGGGGGTGACACGGGCAGCGAACGCAGCGCGCGCACGGCAGCGTCCACCAGGGGCCCGGCGACTTCCGGTGTGCGCGCGAGGCGCCGTACGAGACCGTCCCTGCGGATCCGCTCCGCCCAGTCGGTTAGCTCGGCGTCGAGAGTGCCGAGCGGGGCGTACGCCTCCTCCCAGGCCCGCTCCTCCTTGTCCCGCGTCGCCGCGTGCAGGGTGACGGGGCCGGTGAGTGCCACCACGGCGACCCCCAGGCCGTCAGGGCTGACACCGGAGCGGCGCAGAATCGCGTCCGCCGTGTCGAGGCGAACGGTCAGAGAACGACCGGCTCGTGGTACGCGTCCCAACAAACTCTCCGCAGCACGACGTTGGGATTCATCGGGGTGGGACAGGGTGACGGGGCCGGTGAGTGGTCGGCCGCGTGCCATCCGCTGCCGGGCGCGGTCCACGAGCCAGGCCAGGCCGGGATCACCGAGCAGCCGGCCGAGGCGTTCGGCGTCGACCTGTTCGCCGTTCTGCGGTGTCGCGGAAGGCACTGCTTCCACGGTGTCCGCCGGCCTCTCCCGCCCCGCCCGTCCGCTGGTTCCGGGCAGCTGACCGGTCTGTGACGACGCAGGCACCGCAGCATTCACGTCCACAGGGACTCCTGTTCTCCGGTGCCGTCGGGGACGGCAGTCCGTCCCGGCCCGGCTGACGGCCTGTCCGCCCCAGCGGCCACTCCGTCCGAGACGGCGGCATGAGAGGGTCCTGTGGAAGCGCTCGTCTGTCCGCCGGGCTCCGTGCCACGCCGTCGATTGCTCCCGTCCCACTCCCACCGGGTCACCAGCACGGCGGCGATGTCGTCGACGCGCGAAAGTTGCGCTATGGCGATTCCGGGGACCTGGGGGTAGCAGGCCCATTCCCGTTCGCTGGTCATGACGACGTCGAGGTCGAAGGCGCGCAGCAGGCCGAGGCACTTGGCGCGCGAGTCGTCGTCCACGCCGGCGAACGCCTCGTCCAGGGTGACCAGGCGTGGGGCGTGGGCGCCGCCCGCGCTCGCGTAGTGGGAGGACGCCGCGGCGAAGAGAGGCACGGACGCCGCCAGGACCCGTTCGCCGCCCGAGGCGGGCCCGGTGGCCGGTACCCATTTCCCGTGCTGGTGACGTTCGACGCCGAACTCGTGCCAAGCCCGGTAGTCGAGGGCGGCGGTGAGATCCTCCAGCCAGCTGCCGGCGCTGTCGTCGGCCTGTCGGCGGGCGATCTGTTCCTGGAGGAACGCGCCGACCGCAGCCCTGTCCTGTGGCGACCACGCGTCGGCGGACTGGCGCAGCCGTTCACGGGCCTGTGTCAGTCCCTGCGGGGCCCGGCGCGACGCCCGCCACACCAGCCGCAGCTTCATTCCGGTCGAGGTCGGGCGCTCCTCCAGTTCCCTGTTCATGGCGCGCACCTGCCGTTCGGCGGCACCGATCAGTTCCTGGAGCGTGCCGGCGACCTCGGTGATCAGATGGGTCTGAAGGATCTCGCGCTCGTGCGCGGACAGGACGCGGGTCAGCTCGGCGACCTCGGTGGCGAGGGCGTCGGCGAGTTCGGGAACGGCCCGTTCACGGCCCTGGTAGACGATGTCGACCCGCATGCCGTCCTCGCTCGGACGGGCGGTGGCGGTGTGGCCGTGCCGGGACAGCGCGTCCTGTAGCCTGCCGTACTCCTCGCTCAGCCGTTTCTGTACGCGCGCCCAGGCCGCGTCCGAGTCGTCGACCGAGGAGAGCTGGGACTCGATGGCGCGAGCGAGGTTGACAGCCGGGGTCGCCGCCCAGGTCCCTCCATCGTCGTCCGGTACGACGACGTCGGGAAGGGCAACGGCGAGCAGTCCTGTCGAGGCGTACCGCTGAAGAGCCACGATGGCACGTTCACGCGCGGCGGTCGCCTCGGTGACGTCCTCTGCGAGCCGCTCGATGCGCCCCTCGGCGTGGCTGGCACGCCGGTCCGCGTCGCCGAAGTCCGCCTGGGCGCACTGCTGTTCGCTCTCGCAGACGCGTACCGCCGCCTCTGTCTCCTCCAGCCGCCGCTGCAGTTCGGCGACGGCTGCTCCGACGGTGGAGCGGAGTGTCGTGAGGCGCTCGTCCGCCGCCGCGGCGAGGCGGGCCGCTTCTGTTGTGCGCTCCGCGAGTTCGGACACGCGGAGTTCGGCCCGGCCGGTCTCCGCCTGCTCACCGGAGACCGCGTGCTCGGCCTCGGCGCGTTCACGCAGCGCCGGCCACAGCGCCGCCAGGCAAGCGGTGTGGTCGGCGAGCGCCTGGCGCACGGAGCCCAGTCCCGTCCTGTCGGTGGGGAGGTTCAGGGCGGCCGCGGTCTCGGTGAGCTCGGCCGCCGCACGGTCGGCGTTCCCGGCCGCCAGGGCCAGTTCTGCGGCCCGCTCGTCCTGCCGGGTACGGGCCCGGTGGGCCGCGTCGGCCGCGGCTGTGACGCGTGCGTGGGCATGACGCAGGTCGTCGTCACCCGGTACCGCGGCGAGTTCGGCGTCGAGCACGCCACGGCGCTCGGCCACGGCGCCCAGTTCCTCGGCCAGCTGCTCCCGCTCCGCTTCCAACGCCTCCAGTTCGGTGCGCAGTTCGCCGATCCGGGCGCGGCGCGCTTGTTCCCGCGCCCCTTCTCCCACGTACTGGGCACTGTCCTTGGCCCAGCTTCCGGTCAGCGCGCCGACGCGGAAACGCCCGTCCGTGGAGACCCAGGTGTCGTTGCCTTCGGCCTCCCAGGAGGGCTCTTCGGACCTGTCGCCGTTCTTTCCGGCCAGCCCGATCCAGGCGAGCAGGCGCTCGACCGTCCCTTCCCCCACGGCGGCGGCCTGCACGTCCGCGTGGTTGACCGCCGGGCACAGCGCGCGGTCGAGGCCGCCCCCTCTGCGCGTGCCCATGGGGTCGAGCAGCACGTCGTGGCCGTCCGCCGCCACCGCGGAGCCGTCCGGCCGTACCCAGGCGTCGAGGAGCCCCGATGCCTCCAGCGCGGCTTCCAGTCCCGCGCGTTCGGCCTCGGTGACGTGCGGACGGAAGTCGACGAGCCGCCACAGCGGGGCGCCGAGGCCCCGGTCCCGGACATCGGGCGTGCGCGTGTACGGAGCGGCCGGGCCGCGCTCCCCGCCCGATTCGAGGGCGGTCAGTTCTTCTGCCGCCAGCCGCCGGCGTTCCGCCCTCGCCGCCTCGCGGTGGGCCAGACTGGCCGCCCGGTCGGCCAGCTGAGAGGCGGCGGTGCGATGGGGTGCGGCCGCCGCCGCGCGTGCCGGGTGAGGGCCGTCCAGACTGCTCGCCCAGTCCTGAACCGCGTCCAGGACCCCCGGCAGTCCGGGTACGCGCAGTTCCACGCACCCGGAGAGATGTTCCTTCACCGCCGTGATCAGCACACGTCCTGCCTCGGCGACGCTCTCCTCCGCCTCGGCCAGCCGCTCCCTGCTGTGCACGACCTCCTCGTCGGCCTCGTCGGCGCGCAGCTGGGCGGCCCTGCGCGTCTCCTCGGTCCGCTCGCCCCGCGTGGCGAGTTCCTCCACATGCTCGACGGCGCGCCGCCTGCTCGCTGTCGCCTCGTCCGCTTCCCGGCGCAGGGCCGCATCGGGGGCTCCCTGTGTCCTGGGGAGGTCGAGCCGGGCCGCCGCGGCACTCTCCGCCACGCGGCCCTGGATGTCGTCCAGGGTCTCCTGAGCCGCGGTGAGCCGATTACTCGCGGTGGCGAGCCGGCCCAGGGCCCGGGTGTGTGCTTCGGCCGCCGTCTGCCGGTCCGCCTCGGCACGCGTCAGTTCTCCTGCCGTGCGGGAGGCGTCGACCGCCGCCTGATCGAGTGCGCGGGCGTCACGCATCTCGGGTCCGGACCGCAGTGCGGCGTCCTGGGCGCTCAGCCGCGCGGCCCGCTCGTCGAGTGCGGCGCCCCTCGCCTGGGCCTCCGTCCGATCCGCCACAGCCCGGTCGCGGTCGCCCTGCGCCTTGAGGAGTTCACGCTGGAGGTGCTCATACCGGGCGTGTTCGCGGCGGGGCAGCCGGGCCCGGCGCCGGGAGGCGATACGGGCGTAGCGCCGGTAGTGGTCGAGGAACCCCGACGAGGCCTGCTCGGCCTCGCGGGCCGCCCTCAGCTCCTCCTTCTCCTCGTCCAGCGACCTGAACGCCTCCGCCGCGTCGGCGATGACCGCCTGGTCCATCGGCGGCAGCGCCTCCGTCAGCGCCCGGGACAGGGCGGCTTCGTTGGGGCGCTTGGACAACTGGGGCTGGCGCAGCTGGATCAGAAGGTCTACGAGCGCGCCGTAGCGCCGCTCCCCCAGCCCGAAGAGAGCTTCGTCGACCGCTCTGCGGTACGTCTTCGCGGTGTCGTACACCATGCCGCGGCTGCCGACGGCCTCCGCGAGCCGGTCCCGGGACAGAGCCGTGCCGGTCGCGTCCAGCAAGTCGAGGCCGGCGCCAACCCGCTGGTCCGTCAGCGCGAACCAGTGGCGGGCGATGCCGCGTCCGGCGACCGCCTTCAGCCCGCAGAGCAGCGTACGGAAATGCGGCTCGCCCGTGGTCTCGTCGAGCCGTCCGAACTCGATCCAGGTGTAGCCGAGCCGTTCCGGATGCGGGTGTTCGCCACCCAGGAGCAGGTTCCACTCCATCCGCTTGCCCGGGTCGCCGTCGGGCTCGACGCGGCGGGCGGAGAGGTCTCCGTCCAGCAGGAACGGCAGGGTGAGGGCGAGCACCTTCGACTTGCCGGTGCCGTTGTTGCCGCGCAGCAGCAGACGGCCGTCCCGGAACCAGAACTCCTCGACGTCATAGTGGAACAGGTCGACGAGCCCGATGCGCAGGGGCCGCCACCGGCCGGGCGCGGGGCTGGGGAGCGCGGTCAAAGCGCGGTTCACCTTTCGTCCTTCGCGGTCGTTTGCGGCAGCTCGGCAGGGTGGTGGGCCGGTCCTGGTTCCCTGACGACGGGCTCGCCGACCGCGTACCGCGCGAGGGCCGGGCGCGGCACGACGCCCCGTTCCGTGCGCTCGGCGAGTCCCAGCGCCACCAGCTTCGTCAGCGCCTGCTCCACGAGTCCGGGCTCCGCCCCCGGCTCTCTCGCCGACTTGGACCAGAAACCGCCGTGTTCCACGGCCAGTTCCCGTACGCGGGACGCCAGCTCCGCCGGTTCGACAGGACCGGCGGCCTGCGCCAGGTGTCCTGCCAGCAGCAGGGTGATGTGACCGTGCGTGCCCTGCTCCGGCATGCGTACGTCCGTGAGGTCGTCCAGGGGGTCGACCATGGCGATGCCTTCGGCACGGACCTCCGCGACCAGTCCGGTCAGTTCACTGATACGGGCGGTGATGAAGCCGCGCTGCCGGGTGAGGTAGGCCAGTTCGTCGTCGGTCAGGTCGTCGTAGTAGAGCACCGGGTCGTCGAGGAGGCGGCGGGTCAGCTTCCAGCGGATCGCGCGGAACCTGAGCTCGTCGCTGTCGAGCGCGGTCTGCGCCGTCATCTCCACCAGGCGTTCCTCGAAGCCCTCGGCCTCGATCATGGAGGGGCCGCGCAGGGACGCCGGCATCCCGGCCAGCACGCGCCGCCGCACGTCGTACAGCACGTCCCCCGATCCGCTGACGTATGCCTCCTCGTCACCGGCCACCCGCCGTAGCACACCGAGCCGCAGCAGCAGTCGTACAACGGCTGCGAGGTCGAGGCGCTCGTCGCGCCGCTCGAGGGTGAACGTGATCCCGGCGGCGACGAGTTCGGGATCGGCCGCGGCCAGGACGACCTGTTCGGCGAGGCGTCCGAGTGCCACCTGCGACTCGCCCCGCTCCAGCGCGGCCAGCGTCAGGCAGAGCAGGACGTAGCGGCGGCGTGTGAAGGGCAGGGCGGTCCGGGTGGCTTCGCGTGCGGGGTGCGTGGCGTCGGTGAGGGTGCCCGGCGTCTTGCGCAGCCGTGCGGCGTCGGCGTCCGTGCGCAGCGTCCAGCCGACGTTGCGCTCGAACCACTCCCGCAGTTCGGCGGCGTGTCGGCGCACCAGCCGGAACTCGTCGGCGTACGGCCCGTCAGCGGTGAGCAGCGGCTCCTTCAGCAGGGCTCGCGCGGCCCGTTGGAGGTCGGCCTCGCGCTGGCCGTCCAGGACCTCGGTCAGGGGGCCGGTCATGGGTCCTCCGTGAGGCGTGGGGTGGCCCGGGAGGGCCGGAGGGGGGTGCCCTGCCGGGGTACGGACAGGGTCGCGGGCTGCGGACTCGGCAGGGCCGGGGCAGAGAACGGCCCGCCGCGCTCCCCAGCCGCCGTGAGGTCGACGATGTCGATCAGATGGTCGGGGCCGCTGAACACCCCGTCCGTCGTGTGCACTTCGGCCGTCGAGCCGTCGTCGAGCGCGGTCAGCCGGATCTCCATCGAGCCGTCACCGCTGGTGGCCACGGTGGTCGTCATGCCCGACCGCCAGGTGGAGAGCGCATCGCCGAGCAGACGCAGGAACAACTGGAAGGCGAGTGGGTCGAGTTCCCCCAGACGGGACAGCCGGACCGGACCGCCCGTTGCCAGGCGGTCCCGTGCCGCGCCGGCCTGCTCCGCCTGCCGGGCGGCGATCTCGGCGAGCCTGCGCTTCGCCTCACCCCGTTCGGCCACCTTGCGCGGCTTGCCGCGCCGCTCGTAGCTGCCGGTACGGCGCAGCTGGGGGCTGATCCGCAGCGGTCGCGCCTCGCCCCACGGGGTCGAGGCCGGCTCCGGCGCGGCCGTCCGTTCGGCGAGGGTGTCGGCGTCGACGGTGAGGTGCCGGGAGGAGTGCAGCCCGAACGCCACCCGCCACAGCCGGTGCCTCGCCGCGTCGTCGGGCGTCCGGGCGAACCAGCGCGCCAGCGCGCGGAAGTCGGCCGAGCGGTCGGAACGACCGGCCCGCCGTTCGTTCAACTGCCGTACGGCGGCGAGGAGTTGTGGAATCGATCCAAGGGCCCGCCCGCGCAGTAGCCTGGCCTGCGACTCACGCCCCTCCGCCGACACGAACCACTGGGCGAGCCCGGACCACCGGGCGGCCCACTTCTCGTACGCGACCGCCTCTGCGTGCTCGGCGTCCTCGGGAGCGGCGTCGGCGGCCTCCCGGGCGGCGGCGAGACGCAGCAGCGGCCCGACCCGGCCCTGCTCCTCCAGCTCCCCGATCAGCACGGCGATCCGGCCGCCGAGCGTGATGAGGTCCTGGATGAACCGCTCCAGGTACTGGATCAGCCGGTCCTTGTACGCGAGGAACGCCTCGACCTCGATGTCGTGCAGGTCGATGGTGCGCTGGAGCGACCCCATGAAGGCACGGGCGTTGTCCGCGAGATCGGTGAAGCGTGCCGTCAGCACGGACAGGGCGACGTATGCCTTGGCCGGGTCGGGCTCGTCCTCCGACGCGATCACCAGCAGCGCCCGCAGCTGCGTGACGATGTCGTGCAGCGCGACCGCCTGGAGTTCGCCGCGCCGTCCCAGCACCTCGTCGTACGTCCCCAGCGCCGCCTCGGCCGCCTCACCGGCCCGCGTGAGCTGGTAGATGAACCGCTTGCGGTAGAAGTCCTCGACCGCCGTCACCCGAGCGGTGTCCGGATCGGCCCGCAGATTCCCCCAAGTGACCAGGCTGTCCAACGCCTTCACCACCGACTCCACGTCGGCCGGCCGACTCCCCGCGTCCAGCGCGGCGTACACGTCCTCCGGCCGCAGATGCACCGCGAACCGCTCTTTGGCGGCGAGGAACGCGCGCATCATCTGCCGGTAGAGGGGGGCGTTGGGGACGGTCAGGTGAGCGAAGGGGCCGTAGTCGACGGGGGTCGGGGCGGGGGGCTCGGAAGTCTGGGCGGGCCCGAAGGTCTGGGATGTCATCGTCGATCCATTCTTCCGGACCTCTGGCCCCACCTGTGTGTGATGTCCGATTTTCGTCTGCTAGGACTGACCAGCGCTCTTGGGCAACGGCGGCCGTTCAGCACCGTCGCCCCAAGATCACGTGGGAAGCGTGAGCGCGCACTCGGCCCACACCGTCTTGCCCGGGCCGTCGGGCCGGAGGTGCCAGTCCCAGCGGGCGGCGAGCCCGGCGACGAGAAGGAGTCCCCGGCCACCGGAGTCGTCGACGTCCGGGAGGCGGAGGGCGTCCGGGCGGGGCGGCACCCGTTCGGCGCGGGTGTCGGTGACCTCGACGAGAGCGGTCCCCGACTCCGCGGTCACCCTCAGTCGCAGGTGGAAGTCCCGGCCGGGGACATGACCGTGCCGTACGGCGTTCACAGTCAGCTCGGCGACGATCAGCACGATCACGTCGTGCGCATAGGTGTTGTACGGAATCCCCCACGCGTCGAGCCGGTGCGCGGCGAGTCTCCGGGCAAGGCGGGCGCCTCGGGGTGTGGAGGTGAAGCGCATCTCGAAGGTGTGGTCGAGCAGGAAGTGAGGGGTGATCAAGTAGCCGCTGGGGCGGGCGGGTTGGGTGGTGCGGCAGGGGCTGCCGGGCTTGTTCATCATGCCGACCACGGTCCCGTTGGTGGCGTAGCGTGACCAGTGGTGACGCACCGACGCAGGCCGGTTGTACGCGCGGTGTCGGTACGAGTACGAGACGCGCGGCGTGACGACGCTCCGGGGTGGGCGTTGGGCCAAGGAGGCGGTGCTGGTGAACGAGCGTACGGGCGCGGACGCGGAGGCTGCTGTGACGGTCGACGGGGCGTCGGTGAGTTTCGGGGATTGTGGGGAGAACGACGACGACGGCGCTGGGCAGCGACCTGAGGGCGAGTCCGGGCAGGGCGTGGTCACGGCGTTCGGGCAGAGCATGAAGACGCTGCGGGTGCGGGCGGGCCTGGAGCGTGAGGAGTTCGGGAGGCGGCTGGGGTATTCGGCCTCCAGCATCGCGTCGTTCGAGCAGGGGCGGAGGATTCCGTCCCCGAGGACCATCGAGCAGGCGGATGAGGTGCTGGGGGCGGGCGGGCTGCTGACGCTGTGGAAGGAGCAGGTGGAACGGGCTCAGTATCCGGTGTTCTTCCAGGGGATGGCCGCCTTGGAGAAGAAGGCCATCGAGCTGCTCTCGTACGACACCTTAGTGGTCAAGGGGCTGCTCCAGACCGAGGAGTACATGAGGGCGCTGCTCGCCATGCGGCGTCCTCCTCTGGCACAGGAGACGATCGAGCAGCGCGTGGCCGCACGGCTGACTCGGCAGGACATCTTCGACCGGTTGCCAGCGCCGCTGCTGAGTTTCGTGATGGACGAATCGGTGTTGCGGCGTCGGTACGGCGGAAAGGACGTCTTGCGAGGGCAGTTGGAGCAGCTGCTCCTGATCGGCCAGAAGCGGAACGTCGAGCTTCAGGTCATGCCGCTCGACTACGAGGAAAGCGCGGGCGTGGACGGACCGTTCACGGTCATCACGCGCGACGACGGGAAGAAGTTCGTGTACACCGAGGCGCAGGGAACGAGCGCCCTGCAGACCGACCCGCAACAGGCAGCTCTCGCCGCCGCCCGCTATGGGATCATCCGATCACAGGCTCTCACTCCGCGAGAGTCCCTGGAGTTCATCGAGAGGTTGCTGGGAGAGCTATGAACAACGCTGAGTCCACGGCCGTCACGTCCGACCTCGCCTGGTTCAAGAGCAGCTACAGCGGAGCCGAGGGCGGCGACTGCGTGGAGATCGCGGCCGGTACGGGAGTTGTGCACGTCCGGGACTCCAAGGCCGTGTCCGGGCCGGTCGTCCGTGTGTCGCGTGAGGCATGGGCGGGGTTCGTCGGGTCGGCCTCGTCGGAGCGGAACGCCTGACGGTCGTACGTACACGAGAGCCCTGCCGGTCCTTTTCGGGCGGCAGGGCTCTCGTGCTGCCACTGCTACCTCGGCAGATACGGGCTCCGCTTACCGTGCCAGCTGATGCGCAGGGTGTCGCGGGCACGAGTGGCCGCGACGAAGAGGAGGGACCGGGCCTTGAGTTCCTCGCGGGCGAGGCGCTGGGCGTCGGTGTCGCGGTAGCGCTGGATGAGGGAGGCTCGGGGGATGACGCCGTCGCGGGCACCGACAATGGCGAGCTTCTGGTATTCGAGACCCTTGAAGCGATGCATGGTGCCGACGTGGATGTCGCCGTCGCCCTTGGCGCCGTCCTTGGTGAGCTCAGCGACGGTGAGGCCCGCCTCGGTCGCCAAGTAGTACATGACCTGATTGACGGCCTCGCGGTCGGCGACGCAGACGGCAATGTTGCCGCGGGGGTCGCGGGGTTTGCCGTCGGCCCCGCCGGTGGCGAGTTCTTCGCGCCAGCTCTGGAGTGAGGTGGCGAGCTGGGCGAGTTCGTCGTCCCAAGAGTCGCAGGGGACGAGTTCGGGGGCCGGGCCGCGGAGGACCGAGCGGTAGCCGTCGAGGTTGTCGGTGCCGTCGTCGAGGTCGTCGAAGGTGATCTGGACGCTCTTGGGGTTCACCACTTCCATGGCCCGGTTCAGAATCTCGCGGGTGGTGCGGTAGCTGAGGGTGAGGCGGGCTGCGCGGCCGCGGATGTGGACACCGACGGTGCCCAGGGTGACCTGCTGGTCGTAGATGCGCTGGTGGGTGTCGCCGGCTATGAACATGTCGTCGTCGCCGGGGGCGACCATGGCGCGGAGCATCTTCCAGTGGGCGGGGCGGAGATCCTGTGCCTCGTCGACAACGACATGCTGGTAGCGGTGGCCCAGGTAGTACATGCCAGAGCTGTCGTCGCGGTGGATGAGGTCCTTGCCGCCGATGTCGTCCTTGTACTCCTGGCGCTCCTTGATCTTGGAAGCGCGCTGCATCTCGAAGCGGGCGGCGCGTTCGGCGGCCTGGCCCCAGGTCTCGCGGTTGTCCTTGTCGAGGCGGGTGGTGAACTGCTCCAGGATCTTCCAGATCTGGGCACGGTCGGGGCGGCTGACGGAGCGGCCGCGTCCTGCTCGGCGGGCGTCGAAGTACGCCTTGCGGGTACCGAGGGACTGGCCGAGGATCACCTGCTCCCATTCCTCGTACAGGAATTCGGCGTCCCAGCGCTTCTCGTCGAGTTCGAGGAGGATCTGGCGAAGGGTGTTCAGGGCGACGCTGTCGTAGATTCGCTGCTTTCCGGCGCCGGAGAGGGTGTTCTCGTTGAGGACGCGGGCGGCGAGCTGGTCGATGTGCGTGATGTCGACGCGGGCGAGTTGCGCGGGCTCAAGGAGGGATGCCAGGCGGGCGCGCAGGTCGGTGGTGAGGTTCTTGGTGAAAGTGGTGAGCAGGATCGGCTTGCTGTGACCGGGGGGCAGCTGCTCGGCTAGGTGCTTGACGCGGTGCAGGGCGACGATGGTCTTACCGGTGCCGGGGCCCCCGGAGACACGGAACGGACCGCGGTAGCGGCGGTCGACGAGCTTGGCCTGGGCGGGGTGGAGGAAGACCTTCCAGGCGCGGAAGTCGCCCTCTTCGAGGATGTCCTTGAGAGCGTCGTCAATCGTGGTGACGGTGGTACGGGAGAGCGCCGCGTCCAAGTCATGCCGCTGGGATTCATCGAGCTCGATGTCGACGGGAGCGGTGATCTCCTTGCGGACTTCCTTGATGGACAGACCGGCAGCGAGACCGTACAGGATGTCCTTGGTGAGGAGGGGGGCGCCGGAGACGAGGGCGTCGAGTTCACCGCTCTCGGTGACCGCGAGGGCAAGGTCGATGAGCTGTTCGGCGACGCCGAGCCCGCGAAGGTCGCCCGCGTCGAGACCGGCCAGGAGCGGTTCGGCTTCCGGGACCGCAGGCGTGGTCGTCGCCGGTTCAGCTGTGTCCGGTACAGGGGCCGGAGTCTCCGGTTCGTCTCCGACTTCGGGTCGCTCGGCCGGGGTGAGCGTCATTCCGGCCCGCTGGAGAACGCTCTGACCGACCACGGAGAGGTCGACGAACTCGATCTCTCCGGTGATGCGGTTGATCGCGACGGAGAGTTCTTCGTAGACGTGCTTGCGGTGTCGTACGGCGACGACCAGCCACTTCTCATGGCCGGCACCGTCGATGCCGATCTTGGCGAGGAGCGCCCGGTAGGACTGGTCGATCTTGGCGCGGTAGACGCGGCCGTCGCCCTTGAGCGGCTTGAGGTCGAGACCCGGGTGGTCGGGGTTCTGCCGGAAGCGGTGGCAGAAGTCGTAGAACCTGCCCTTGACCGAGCGGTCGAGCTTGTACAGCTCCTGTTCGGCCTTCTCGTACAGGCTGAGCCGTGCGGTCATCGGTGGGTCGGGCCTTCCGTGTCTGGGAGCAGGGTGAGCAGGGTGTCGAGGTGGTCGAGCCAGTCTGCAGCCGTACGTACGGTCCAGCCGTCACCGGCGTACGCGGCGTCCCGCTTACGCCGTTCCTCGCTGTCGTGACCGTCGGAATCCACGAACACCGCCACTTTGATGCCGGAGCCGGGCCAGGCGAAGTCGGCTTGCCAGCCACGGTCGCCCAGTTCGTAGCCGAAGAGCGGGGCCTCCTTTCCCCGCGCGGCCAGCTTCTTGGCAAGCCGGGTCAGATCGGAGTCGGGCTCGTCCTCTTCGAGGAGTTCGAGGATGTCCTCGTCCCAGGCCGTGTCCCGGAGCAGGTCTTCGAGCGCCTGCTCGGCGGCGGAGGAAGCCGAGAGCGAGGCGGTCGAAGGCCGGTCGGGCGCTGCCGTCTGCCCCGTGACCTCCGCCGGAGCCGTTGTGCCGTCCTCCGCCGTGTCCGTCGCAGCCGTCTCGGGGTGCAGGCGGGCGATGAGCGTCTCCAGTTCGCCGGCCCCGCCTCCAACCCGGAGCATGTCCACAGCGAAGTCGGCGGCCAGGCTGCTGGCGAGTTGCACGCCGTCGCCGCCGGTGAAGGCGAGGAACTGGAGGAGGTTGGACCAGTAGAGCCAGGACCGCCAGCGGAGTTTGTGCGCGGCGGTGCCGAGCTGGTCGCTGTCGTGGTCGTCCAGTACGGCGACGGCACCCCAGCCGACCCCGGCGGTGCCGTCCGCTCCGCCGGTGGGGTCGACGGTGTAGAGCAGCGGCAGGTCGTGCTCGTCGGTGGCGAATAGGACCAGGATCTCCGCGTTCCCGGCGACAGGTTCGACGTCGGCCACCGGGCTCTCGCCCTTCGCGAGGGAACGGAGGGCGCCTCGCAGCGTTTCACGGGCCTGCGCGCGATCGACGTTCTGCGCCAGTGGTTCGGGCGCACTGAGGAGTCCGCCGACCAGGGCCTCGGCCCGCCGTCCCCACCGGGTGCGGGAGGGGTCGCGGAGGTAACCGAGGAGGGTGTCGATGGGATTGGCGAAGACGGCGTCGGCTAGGTCGGCGCGATCGCCGCCCAGCTCCTCGTACCAGTCCTTGGCGGCGTCCTGTCCGGTGCGCCGGTAGGGCGGCCACACCGGATGGACCTTGGCGCGTTCGCCCTTCTCGAAGAGTTCGAGGTCGTCCCAGGTGATTTGGAAGACGAGGGCTCCGCCGGCCCTCAGCTCGTCCCGCTTCCTGCAGTCGGCGGCGATGCGATTGTGCCCGCGGCTGGCGTGGTAGCGGTGGCCGTCAAGGAAGACGTGTGCCTTCTGGGGTGTTCCGTCGGTCCTCTCGAAGGTGAAGTCGGTACGGGTGAACTCCTCGTCGCGTTGGGCGGTCAGTCGCCATGCCGCGGCCCCGGCGAAGCGCAGGTTGCCACTGTGCGCACCGCTCTCCTCCAGGGAGGCGTCGTCCTGGCCGGTGCTCCAGGTACGGAGAGCGGCGAGGAAGCGGGCCTCCAGGTCGGACTCGACCTGCCTGTCCAGGCCGATCGCTGCGGTCGTGGGGATTTCCTCGACCTGCCAGTGATCGACGGCGTTGCCCTCGTCGTCGGTCAGCGGACGGCCGTTCTCGTCGACGGGGCCGAGGAGGCTGTTGATGATCTCCAGGGCCTCGTGGCGCGAGACCTCGTCCTGGTGCCGCTCCTCGGCGTAGCGGTGGAGGCAGCGGTGGCAGGCGCGGCGACCCTCCTCCTTGCAGGGGCAGGACATCAGCACGTCGCGCGCGTCGGCGAGGGTGTCGCGGAAGGCGGTGGGCCGGGTGAGCCGGTCGAGGTAGCCGGTGCCGCCGGGGAGGCGGTCGTACAGGACGAGGAAGTGCCGTTTCTCGCCGGTGGCCTTGTCGGGCATCTTGGCGAGGGTGGTGTCCAGGTGGGCGGGATCCCCGCCGAAGTGCCGGTCGACGCCTAGACGCAGCGCGGCCCGGAAGGAGTGGATCTTCTCGTCGACGAGCACGGTCGCGGCCGGAAGCAGGATGCGCAGGGCCTCAGTGGTGAGCTGGTGGGCGAGGAGCACCGGTTCCTGTTTCGGCGCGTTCGGCCCCTTCTTGCCCCGGCGCAGCGGACACCAGGGCTGGTGGTGCTTGACGGCCGGGTTGCGTACGGCGGAGGCGTCGAGGGCATCGGTGTCGTGGTCGAAGACGGGTTTGCCGTCGGCGGTTGCCGCTCCGCAGGCGGTACACACGTGGAAGGGCGCCATCCGGACGTCATGTCCGGCCAACTCGTCCTCGGCGCGTGCGTCGAACCGGAGCGGGCCGACGTTGATCTTCCGGATGACGGCCTTGCGGGAGTAGTCGACACCGAAGGTCTCGCGGGTGTGCCGCCAGGACGCCCCGGCCTCGATGTGCTCCACCGGGATGTCGACCGCGTCGACGACGGTGTAGAAGCGCTGCTCGCGGTCGTCCTTGTCGTCGCCGATACGGGCGTCGTCGCGCTTGTCGCGTGAGGTGACGACGGTGGGTTCGATCACGTGGTGGAGGCAGGACCCGTCGTCGGCGATGCTCGTGCTGTGGCAGCGCGGGCACGCGGTGCGGTCCTCGGCGGCGTTCTCGGTGCGGACGTAGCCGCACTCCCGGCAGAAGCGCCAGGGTGTCCAGTCGGGCCGGGTGGAGCTGCCGATCTCGATACCGGTGATCTGGTGCTTGTAGCCGTTGACGTAGAACGTGTTGCCGGGCGCGAGTTCGGACAGCGCGTAGCGGCGGGGCCGGTCGTAGGGGCGCATCTTGGAGTCGAAGCGTTCGCGGCCGGTCTTCGGGTCGGTGCCGTCGGGCCAGTACAGGGTGGCGCTGAGCGTGGTGACGGCGTCGATGAGGGCGTAGTTCGGCAACAGGCCGAGGTCGCAGAGGGCCTGCTGGGCGGTGGTGAGACCACGTTTCATCAGGCGTTTGCCGACGGCTCGGTGTTCCGCTTCGAGTTCGGCCTTCCGGATGCGCTGTTCGTCCTCGTCCTCCTGGAGTTCGCGGACGGCCTCGTCGATGAACTTCAGCCTGCGCCGCAGTTCTTCCTCGCCGCGCTTCCACTGCCGTCCGGCTTCCTCTACGGCACCGCGCAGCCCGCGCCCGGCGTAGGCGCGCAGGTCGTCGGCGGCCTTGGGGCTGACGCCGGTGGGGAAGAGGCCGAGGAATGCCTCTACGAGTTCGGCGGCGCCGCTGAGGGCGGCCTCCACGAGGTCTTCGAGGTAACCGGAGGGGCCGAACAGGGCGGGCGCGTCGTGCGGGATCGCGGCGAGCGGCCGCCCGTCGGCGCGCTTCAGACGTCCTTGCGCGGCGAGGTCGAGGAGATGGGCGAGGTACTGGCGGCGCAGGATCTCGATGGCCGACAGGTGGCTGCCCGGCGGCACGATCTGCCCGGCGATCATCTCGCGGGGCTGGTCGAGGTAGTACAGGTCGCGGCGGCTGCGGTCGGGGATGGTGAGGAGGAAGGCGTTACCGGTACGCCTCCCGGCGCGGCCGACCTGCTGGGTGTAGTTCGCGGCGCGGCGGGGCAGGGCGGCGAGCACGACGGCCGAGAGGTCGCCGATGTCGATGCCCATCTCCAGCGTGGGGGTGCAGGAGAGCACGTTGGGGTCCTTGAACCCGCTGCCGTCCCGGAACGCCGCTTCCACCCGCTCGCGTTCCGGCCGGGTGAGCATGCCGGTGTGCTCGGCGGTGATCACCTGGTACGTGCCGGCCTTGCGGTAGAGCCTGCGGTAGTAGTCCTCGCGGTAGTCGCGGTCGCGCTGGTGCCGACCGAGTCCTTCCGGCCGGTCCCCGGCGACGAGACGGCCGGTGCGGCAGCGGTACGCGGGGCACTTCTGGTCGTCCCACTGGCCGAGCAGGGCGGGGTGGACGGTCTGTTCCCAGAAACACGAGGGGCAGCGGACGAACGCCTCGTTGACCTCGCTGTCCTTCAGGAGCTGTACGTCGACGGCGCCCGGCTTGAGTCCGTAGATCCGCAGACTGCTGTCCTCCGGAGTGCGTACGGCGAGCAGTCCCGCGGTGACGAGTTCGGGCAGCAGCCGGGACCAGAACTCGGCGGCCTGCTCGCGCGGCAGCCCGAGACTGCGCTGAGCCCACCTCTCGTACCAGGAGAGCCGTCCGGTGGCGAAGTCGAACTCACTTCTCGTCTTCGGCGCACTCAGCAGGAACACCGGAGCGGCTATGCCCTTGGGGAAAGCCTTCATACCGACAGGCCGCTTGCCCCAGATGAAGTAGCGGCTGGTACCGGCCTCCTTCAGGTAGCCCTCCAGCCAGCGGTGGCCGATGGCGCCCCGGGTCCGCAGCCGTTCCAGGAAGATCCGCAGGAAGCCGAGGTACCGCTCCTCGTCCAGCGCGTCGGGGACGGGCAGTTGGCCGCCCTTCCCGTAGGGGGTGGTGTGCGCGATCCGGACAAGCTCGACGGCGGCCGCCGGGTCGGCGATGCGCACCTGGGCGGCGGCGGTCCGGGTGAGTTCCAGAGTACGGCCGTTGCGGGACCGGAACCCGAACTCCATCAGCGCCTCGAACGCGAACCGCTCCCCGATCAGTGACCAGGTCTTGTGGTCCCCGCCGCGGCCCTGGCCGGACAGCAGCCGCTTCACGCCCTTGATGTCGTGCAGGTCGGTGGGGACGACGGCGGCGAGGGTCGTACGGTCGGTGGTCGCGGCGACCACGTCGGCGATCAGGTCGTTCAGCGCGGTCGGAGCGTCCTCCGACAGGTGGCTCTTGAACAGGGCGCGCAGCGAGAAGGTGTACGAGCGGCTCGCCACGAATCCGGCCCGGTGCGCGGCGTCCTGCACCGAGTCGTTGAACATCAGGGTCTTCGTCTCGCCCTGCTCCTCGTCGAGCTCCCCACCGGTGAACAACTGGGTGACGGAGGCAGCGGCGAGCGCCGCGGCGCCGGTGCCGAGGAAGCGGATCGTGTTGCGCGAGCCGCAGGCAGGGCACCAGTCGTCCTCGGCGGCGGTGGTCGCGGTCTCCCCCAGGTACACGAGGACGAACGCGGAGTCGGAGCCGGCCAGCCGGGGGCTGCCGGTCTCCGGGTCGTAGTCGGCCACCGGGTCGGGCAGCCGCAACCTGCGCTTCGGGCCGTCCAAGACGCGGAGCTGGCCGGCTCCGGCCACGCTGAGCGCGTTCGCGTCGGCCCGTCCGGCGGCGCGGCCCGCGCCTTCCATGGGCGCGGTTCCGGAACCCTCCTTCGCCTCACCCTCGGTGGCGGCGATCAGGTTGCGCACCCGCATCTTGTCCTGGCTGACCGAGGCCCGCCGGATCTTGTGCGTGTCGACCTCGACGTCCAGATCATCGGACTCCGGGGTGAAGACCGCCCAGCCCGAGCGGCCACAATCTCGGCAGTACACCGCGGGCAGGAACAGATTCGCCGCTTGCCCGGCGGTGGCCGTGGTCACCGGCGCTGTGCGCGCCGTCCCGCCTTCGGAAGTCTCCGGGGTACCTGCCGCGTCCCACTGGAACTCGGCCTTCGGCCATGGCAGGACGCCGCGCACGAGACGGGACACCGACCGGGCCCACTGGTGGACTTCGACCTGGACGAAGGGGCGCGGCTGCTCGGGAGTGGACGCCGGGTCGCGGGCCACCGAGAGCAACGCGACAAAGCGGGCCAGGGCCTTCGCCGCCACCTCGGGCCGCAGCGTGATGGTGCGTCCCCAGGACTGTGCGCCGCTGCGCCACATCAGGTCGAGGACCTCGGGCACGGAACGCACCTGCCCGTCCAGGGCGTGCAGCACGGCGGAGGTCAGCGGATGCCGCTTCAGAATCCGGCCGAGTGCGTGCGGATCGGTGTCCCGACTGCCGGTGACGGCCTCCGCGAGCTCGGCGAACTCCTCCTCGCCGAGCGTCGGGTCGGGCAGCGCCGCCAGCTCGTCCGGGGTCGGCCCAGGCACCAGTGCGTCGAAGCCGTCTCGCGGCACGAACTCGTCGACGGTCAGCCGCTGTTCACCAACGATAGCGTCGGGGTGGAACTCGGTGCCGAACACCTGGGTCGCCACGTCGAGCAGCTGCCGTATCCCGTCCGCGTCGGTCCCGGAGGCAAGGGTCGCCGAGGTGGCGACAGGGCAGATACGACCGAGTGGGCGCCCCTTCTCCGAGGCTCCGACCGCGGAGGCGAGCCGGCGCAGCAGCATCGCGACGTCCGTGCCCTGCGCTCCGTCGTACGTGTGGAACTCGTCGACCACCACAAAGCGGATGTCGGCGTCCGCCCACATCGGGGCATCGGCGGCCCGCTGGAGCAGCAGGTCCAGCATCTTGTAGTTGGTGATCAGGATGTCCGGCGGCGTGACCTGCATGTCGGACCGGTCGGTGAAGACCCGCCCGTACCTGGTGGCCGCACGTTCACCGATGTACAGACCCGCCCGTACCTTGCTGAGTTCGGGGTAGTCGGTGAGCAGCCCGTTGATGCGCTGCGCCTGGTCGGTGGCGAGCGCGTTCATCGGGTACAGGAACACGGCCTTCACCCCGCCGCGACCCGCCGCCCGCTCTCGCGCGCAGTGGTCCAGGACCGGGTACAGGAACGACTCCGTCTTGCCTGAGCCGGTACCGGTGGTGACGAGCGTCGGCCGGGGCGTCCGCCCGCCCGCCGACGACAGCCGCTCGAATGCGACGGCCTGGTGCGCGTACGGCGTCCAGCCGTCCGTACGCCGCCAGTCCAAGTACCTCTCCCACGACGGGTCTGCCGGCACGAACGGCGTGCGCAGCCGGAGAAACGGTCCCCGGAACATGCCGGAGTTGTCGTCCCCCAGGAACCGGTGCAGCGCCTTCCGCGCACCTTCGTCGGTCAGCGCATACGTGGTGGACAGGTACTGAAGCAGGCTCTCCTTCAGCCCCTCCGCCTCGAGCGTCGGCCTCACGACTTCGGCACCTCCTGCTTGACCGGGTCCCACTGCCCCGCGGCCACGGCGGCGTCGAGACGCTTCTGGAAATAGGCGTGCGCTTCCCGCATCTCGGTCTCACGGTCGGCTTTGTAGAAGGGGGCGGTGTAGCCGTCGGGGGCGGGGGTTTGGGGGGCGGGGTTGGTGGTGGGGTCTTCCTGGTGGGGCTTGAAGGCGGGGTCGGCCATGTACGCCTCGAATTGCTTCCAGGTGTCCTTTGTCTGCCGCTGGCCGATCGTGCGGGCATAGCTCGCTAGTTTCCAGCCCTCGGCGTCGAACCAGCTCGCCGCCTCGTACTTCTGGAGTACAGGGAAACGGCCTCGGTACGCCGCGATCAGTGCGTCGGCATCCATACCCAGCCAGACGGCCACCAGGGCGTCGATCTCAACGAGGGCAGAGCGACGTGCTCGCTCGGAACGGAGGGGAGTCGACCGTTCCCAGATCGGGGCGACGGACTCCAGAGGTTCAAGCCCCGGCCACTGCACCGCCCAGGGTTCGTATGCGAGCCAGGTCGGGTCGTACAGCTCTTCCCAGAGAGGGGCGTAGGCATGTGTGAGGCAGTTGAGACGCAGAGTGCGGAGCAGCAAAGGAGATGCCAGTGGGTGCTCCTGATCGGGGGCCGGCATGGATTTCGCCCCAGCAACCTGTAGGTCGTCTCGGCCAGTGGCGCGCACAAAGTAATCCAACGGCAGTGAAGTCCAGAAACCGGCCACCAAAGCTGTATGGCGGGTCTCTGGCATTGCAAGACTATGTACTGCATGGATGTGCGCTACGCCTGGCGGAACAAGAGCCGGGTAAAGCGCTCTTTCGCTATTTGCGGAGATCCTTCGCCGCCACGCCAGCCGGGGAAAAACGGTGGCGCGCCGTCGCGCACGTCTGACCAACACCGCGTCAACTTTCGCAGGATCAGCCTTGTCCAGCGCCACCAAATCCGCCTGCGCCACCAATTCCTTGGCCCGCGTGACCGCTCGCTCGTCTGCTCGAAGCCGCGCAAGAGCCCGGTGATCGATCCAGCGGTCCTGAGCCGTGAGGTACTCCGTTGTCCGTCCCTCAGCCCGTAGATATGCGGTATCAGGGACGAAGTCGTCGGGGAGCTCCATCAAGTCCGCGCCGTACGCGTCGTTGCTGTTGGCATCGTGCCGTTTGAAGATCGGCGTTGCCACGCTCAGCTGGGGGCCCTTGAGAATGACGTGCCGCCACTGCTCAGGCTGGTACGCCTTTCCAGTCTCCGGATCGACGCGGTTGTAATCGATGAGGTTGTCCTTCTTCGCGCCGCTCTCATGGTAGCCAGGCGAGATCTGCGGACCGAAGGACCCCAGCCGCACTGGGTAGTCGGCCAGCGCGACGATCGCCGACGCCTCCCCCGTGCTGACGGGGAACAGCAGACGAGCCTGCTCGATCGGCTGCTTACCTTCATCATCGAGTAGGCGCTGCCACACCTTGAGCCGCTCCGGGTTCACCCGGACGACACGCGCTCGGTGCGGACGTTCATCGAAGTCCGCGTTGCGGTAGCGCACGCCGGGAACGTCCCCTGTCCCGTCGTGATCAGCAGAGAAGCGCAAGGCGTCGGCCGAAACCAGCCAGGAGAGGTGGTCGAATCCGATCTCCTTGGGGCTGCCATAGATGTGGACGCCGAAGTGGGTAGCGTGCCCAACTGGCTCCGGGAAGAAACGCTGCCCGGAATTCACAAAATCGCCATGGATCCGCAGCCTCCGATATGCCGCTTCCCGGAGTTTCCCTTCCTTCTCTCCAGTGAAGTGCGTGTACGAGTGGAGGAACCCTGTCGTTCCCACAGTCGAAGCGTGGCCCCACACCTGGCACATGAAGGCGCGGTACAGATCCGGCTGGCTGCCCGAGATCAGCGGATACACCTGCGGCGCTGCCAGGTAGTCGGCCAGCGTGACCGTGGCCGTCACCTCCCGCAGCGCGTACGTTTCCACCTCCGGCCTCGCCAGCTCGGCCGTTCGCCGCCGGTGCTTTTTAGCCGCCTCGGGCTTCTCCGTCAGCATGAACCACGGATCGAACTCGGCGAGGACCGGGTTCTCCTTCCACTCCGGCCGCACCCACGGCGGATTCCCCACCTGCAGGTCGAACCCCCCACCCTCCGCGAAGGCGAGAGCGAAGTCCAACTCCCAGTGCAGAAAGCCCTGTTCTTCCGCGATGTCAGTGACAACGCGCATCCAAGGAAACCGCTCCTCCGGGTGCTTGAGGTCCATGCCCAGCACGTACGGGAGCGCCAGCTCGAAGTCCTTGAGCACTCCGAGGTTGGCGAACTCGGTAAGCAGGTCGTCAGGGTCGATGTCCACGGTGCCGAGCATGGCTTCCAGGAAGTCGATCCAGTCGTCGAGGTCCACCAGAGGGATGGCGTCACGCCAGACACGCGGAGCAGGCTTCGCCGCCGCCTTCCTCGGCTTCGCCGGAGCGGTTTTCCCGATCTCCTTACGTTCGATGAGCGGTTCGCCGTCAACGCCGGGGTCCGCGAAGAGCAGGGACTCCTGGACGGGGCCGGTCGCGAACAGTGCAGTCTGCTCGGTGAAGCGAGCCTCCGGCACGGCGTCCACGGTCGCAGGCTCGTCCACCGGATCGGCCTCAGGCTGCTCGTCGCCGACCGCCGTCCCGGCCCCGAACATCTCTCCGAGGACCTCGACAGCGTTCACCGCCTCCTCCGGGTCGTACTCCGCCGCACTGCCATCAAGCAGCGCCGCCTCACCCGTCGGCCAGAACCACAGCGCGCACCAGGCGTCCATGACCTGCTTCAGCCGCCAGTACGGCGACCCGACGGCATCGAAGAGTTCGGCGTAGACCTTCTCCTTCGACAGTCGGGCGGCACTGCCCTCCCCCACGCGGCCCGCAGCCCGCCGAAGGAACTTGAACTCCTCGTCCTTTGCCGGGTCCGCTCCCCACACGTCGACGGTCCGGGAGATCTCTTGCTCCGACAGCTCCATACGCCTAACGACGAGCGACCACAGGAACTCCGCGCGCCGCGCCGCCTCCCGCAGCCTGGTGTACTGGGAGGCGGCCTCACGTCCCGTCTTCCCGACGAGGATCGGTTCGCCCGTCTTGGCGTTCAACCGCCGCTTCGGCTTCTGAAGGATGCCCTTCTTCCACGCCTTCAGCTGGTCGACGCCATCTCCGGCCAACTGCCCAAGCAGCTTCTTCGCGTCGCCGCTCGCCCCCGTGACCGCCGCCCAACCCGGCGTCGGCAACAGGAACTGGTGCACCGCCCCGTCCGGCAGCGACTGCTTGTGCCCACCCGCCTCGTTGTTTCGGAACGGCAGGGGGGTCGGTGCCTGGGTGCCCGTCGCGTTCAGCCACAGCGCCTTGCCCTTCCACGGCGCAACATCGCCCGCCGCATACACCGCCCGCCGCCCGCCGATCAGCGAGTTGCCCCGTCGCAGGTGGAGCCCGAACCACGGCGCCCGCATGCCCGGATGCATCGTGTTGAGCCACAGCGAGACCTCGGCGAGCTCGACGCCCGTCGAGTTGAGGTCCACGCCGTACGCGTTGTGCAGGGCGATGTACGCCTTGACCTTCTGCTTCTCTATCAGGGCCTGCGCGGTCGGGATGGAATGCCCGAGCTCGTCCTGCCGCCGCCGCAGGTACTCCTCGGCGACCTGGTTGATCGCCTCGTTGAGGAACGCTCCGGAACCGAGCGCCGGCTCGCAGATGCGGTACTTCAGCAGCTCCGAGGCGCGGGTCTTGACTACGTTCCCCTCGGGGTCCTTCTCCTGGTCGAGACGGTGCTTCAGGGCCAGTTCAACGGTGACCTGGGTCAGCGACTCGGGGGTGTAGTACGAGGCGGAGGTCTCCCGGTCGCGGCCGGCGAGGCGGTAGACGAACGTCCCCGCCGGGTACTTCTTGGGCCCGCGCAGGCCCTTCTCCTCGCGGTCCCGCTCGTCGTACTCGACCCAGGTGTTCTCCGGGTACTCCTTGAGCCGGGGCGAGGGGACCAGCCAGGAGCCCTTCTCGGGGTCACCGCCCTTGGCAACCTCGCACAGCTCCTCCTCGGCGATGATGCCGGTGTACGACATCAGGCCCTCGTAGACCGCACCTAGCTGGTTGATGCCGAGGTTGCGGTACGAGATGAAGCCGCCGCGCTCGCCCTTGCGCTTGGCCTTCTTCATGGTCAACAGGCGCAGCACTTCGTGCAAGGCGCTGTTGCGCAGCCGCAGGTCGAGCCAGGCGGGGCCGTCGGGGCTGTCCTCGTCGCGGCGCGGGTCGCGCATACCGAGGCCGATGAGCTTCACCGACGCCGGCTCGAAGAGTTCGCTGCGCAGGGGTTCGAAGCGCAGGCCGCGCCCCTCGCTGCGCTGCTTGGCCTTCTTCTTGCGGGTCTCCGCGTCATCGCCGGGACGCTCGTCCCACGGTTCGGTGCCGTACTCCCGGTGGCCATAGTTGACCTTGTTGAAAAGGACGTCGAGGGAAGCGTGCAGGTGGAAGCCGTTGCGGGCGGTCTCGTCCGTCAACTGGGCATCCAGCTCGACGAGTTCACGGAGGCGGGCCACCGAGTAGCCGGCCTCGTAAGTGCCGTCGTCGGCCGGGAGGATGCCCAGTTCGGGGCGAGCCTCGGCGTACAGGAGGAACAGGACGCGATAGAGGTAGCGCAACGCCTCGCGGGTGAGCTGTCGGGCGAAGGGATCCCCGGGCTGTTCGAGGTCGCGCGGTTCGAGGCCGGTCTTCTCCAGGCGGGCCAGGACCTCGTTGGCGATGATCTCGACGGACTTCTGGAGGCCCTGGCGCAGCTCGCCGGAGACACCGACCGCGTTGTCACGGGACGCTTTGACCAGGGCGTCGATGGCGGGGCCCTTGCCATCCTCGGCCGGGGCGAGCGCGTCGTGGCTGAACAGACCGGCGATCGTGGCGAGTTCGCCGTACTGCTTGCGGTCGTAGCGCTCCAGGGCGGCGTCGAGGTTGGCGGCAAGGTAGCGGCCCTCGCCCCAGGCATGCCGGTCGGCGAGGACGATCACGCCGCCGCAGAGCAGCAGGATGAAGCGTGGTGCGCTGCCGCCCTCTCCTCCCAACTCGCTCTGGAACAGCCAGGTGGCGAGCGCGTGGCCCGACTCGTAGGTCTCGCCGCTGCCGACCGTCCGCAGCGGGTGAAGCAGGCGGCCGTAGGCGCCGGCGTCGAGGGCGGTGTCGTTGCTCGCGGACCAACCGCAGTCGACGGCGACGATGCCGTCGCCGTGCCAGGCGACCTGGACGGTGTGGTCGCGTCCGGCACGGTGGACGGTCAGCTCGCGCGGACCGGACTCGGCGTCGGCGTCGGCGTAGCCGAGGGCTGCCAGCACCTTGCGGTGCCAATCGGCGACGCGTTCGCACCACTCCTCGTCCTGGTAGGTGTTGAGGCGCTCCTCGAAGCCCTCCTTGTCGGGGTACTCGTCGTCCTCCGCGTCCGCCTTGGCCTGCTCGGCGAAGAACCCGCGGTACTTCTCGTCGAGGTAGACGGACCGCAGGCCGCGCAGGGCGACGCGCGGCGTGAGGCGCTGATCATTCTCGTCGGACTCGCGGTCCGCCCAGGCCGCGAAGACGCCCTTCTTCAGGCCGTCGGCGAGCTGCTCGGCGAAGTAGTGCGCGGACAGGTACTCGCCGCGGTTGGAGAAGGAGTCGAAGTCGGTGCTCATCAGGCGGTCGTCTCTCCGGCGTCGGGCAGGGCGGTCGCGGCAGGTACGGCGGTGGACGGTGCGGGGGTGGCGGTAAGCGGTTCGAGGACGGCGAGGAGCCGCAGCAGCGGGGCGCCGGAGGTCCGCAGAGAGCGGATCAGCGTCCGGCGCCGGTCGGCCGTGAGGCTCACGTCGTTCTTCGCCTTCTGCGAGCGACGAGCCGCCGGGGTGAACAGAGCGGCCTGCTTCCACTCCGTGACACGCTTCTCGTACGGCGCGAGGACGGTGTCGATCTGCCGCGCGTACTCGGCCTCGCGGCCCTCCAGAAACCTGCGCGCCTCGGCGACCGCGGCCGGGACCCAGGACTGGAGGAGTTCACGGTTCACCGCGACGGCACGGCCGGGCATGGCGGGGCCGACCCGGCAGGCGCCCAGGAAGGCGTCGTCCATCCGGTGGACGCGAGGAGCGTCGGGCAGTCCGGTGACGGCCATCCACTCGACGACGGTGGGACGTCCGGCTTTGTTCGAGTAGATGCCCTGGAGGAGGTAAACCGGGCCGTCGAGCGCGGCGGGCAGCTCCGGATCGATGTCGGCCGCCTTGTCGGCGTCCGGGTCGAAGGCGAGCACGAACGCCTCGTCGTGGCGGAGCGCGGCGAGCGCCTTGTCGGTGACCCAGTCCAGGACGGGGTGCACGTCGGAGACGTAACTGACGTTGGGCCACTGGCTGTCGGAGTCCTCGCGGGCCACTTCGAGACGCTTGGCGGCGAGGCCCTTGTCGAAGGAGAGACGGAAGCGCCCCTCCCGCTGCGACGTGGGCAGGATCTCCTGCTCGATCAGATAGGACTTGGGCAACGCCTTCAGCCGGTAGAGGAGATCCGACGGCGGCCGGAAGGCGATGGTGCCATCCTTCTCACGCCGCAACTTGAGGGCGATGTCGGGGCTGATGGGGTGGCAGACCTGGCGGAGCGCCTCGTCGAAGTAGTCGGAGGTCGCGGCCGCACCGCCGACCGTGCCGAACAGGCTGGGCACGGTGGCACGTGGCACGTCGTCCGTCGGCTTCTTCGCCCCGACATTGCCCATCGCCCGAGCGAGCATCGCTTTCACACCGCCGCCCGCCGCCGAGGACTGCTTGATCGACTCCTCGACGGTATGGCCGGCAATGAGGTCCCGGGTGAGCCGGTCCTCCTCCTCCTTCGCCCGGTAGATGCCGGTGACCGCCTCCGCGGTGCCCTCGATACGGTGAGCCTCCTCCTCACGGGCGAGGAGCTTGGCGCCGACCAGGCGGTCGTCCAGCGGCAGGGGTGCGCCGGTCGTGTCGTCGGTGCGCCACTCCACATCGCTGGTGAGCACCAGGGCCCGGAACTGAGGCCTCTCCTTCTGCCCGTAGCGGTCGATGCGGCCGTTGCGCTGCTCGATGCGGATCAGCGACCAGGGAAGGTCGTAGTGGATCAACTGGTGGCACTGCTGGTGCAGGTTGACGCCTTCGGAGGCGACATCACCGGTGAACAGGAGCCGGACGGGTGCGGTGCGCAGGCCGAAGCCCTCGACGATGCGCTGCTGCTCGTCCTCGCCGGTGGCGTCACCGTGCATGACCTCGACGACACCGCCGTACGCCTTCCACGGTTTGGACTTCCTCTCGCCCGGCTCCAGTGGTGTCGCCGCGCGGAAGCCCAGCCGGGCCGGAACGGTCTCGGCCAGCCACTTCAGGGTGGGGATGCGCTCGGAGAAGACCACGACACGGGTGTCCGAGCCGGGGCCGACACCGATCTCCTTCAGCTGCTGGACCAGGGCATCGAGCTTGGACGAGTCGTCGTCGCCGAGATCGTCCGCGAGGCGCGCCAGGTCGACGATCGCCTTCTGCTCGATCCGGCGCGCGGCCTCCAGCTTCGCCGGGTCCTGGCCCTTGCGGCCCTTCAGGGGCTTGTCGAGGGTCTTGGTCCGGGCGGTGATCGAGACCTGGAGCGCGCGGTGGGAGGAGAGGAACGCCTTCAGCAGGTTGTAGGCGACCATCGAGTCCACACACACGGAGGAGGCGGCCGGGTCGCGCGGAATCCAGCGCGCGGCAAGCTCCTCCAGGACCGCCTGCTCCTTCGCGGTCACCTTGGCGATCACCGGCCGGGACGGACCGCGGTCCGCCCAGGAACCCTTGAGGGAGTCGCGTACCTCGGGGTCGGTCTTGGTGCGTCGGATGTAGAGGTGCCCCAGGTCCTTCACGTCGTACGAGGAGGGATCGGCGATCGCCGCCTCGTCGAGCATGCCGATCAGCTCGGCGAAGGACTCGCCGTCGCCATTGTGCGGGGTGGCGGAAGCCAGGATGAAGGCGTCGCTGCGGCGGGCGAGGAGGCGGGCCAGGGAGTTGTTCTTCGTGTTCCGGTTGACCAGGTTGTGGGACTCGTCGATGACGACGGCGTCCCATTCGGTGTTCTCGAGGTGATGTGCGTAGACGTCGCTCTTGAGGGTGTCCACGGAGATGATCGCCCGCTTGAAGTAGGCGAACGGGTTCCGGCCGGCCGGGATGTCCTGCTGGATGCGCTGGATGCCGGTGGAGTCGAGGCGGACGAGCGGAATGGAGAAGCGGGTCCACAGCTCACGCTGGAACTGCTCCAGGACGTGCGCCGGGGTCACCACGAGGATGCGCTCGCCGCGGCCCCGGCGGATCAGCTCGGCAAGGAGGACGCCGATCTCCAGGGTCTTGCCGAGACCCACTACGTCGGCGACGAGAACGCGCGGCTGGGGGTTCTCCATCGATAGGGCCAGCTGGGCGGGGCGGAGCTGGTGCGTCTGCTGGTCCATGAGGAAGTTACCTACGAGTGCGAGCCCGTGCTCGGTCTGCGGCAGCGCTGTCTTGCGGATGACGGCCTCCAGGTAGAGGCGTGCCTTCCGGTGGTTCGGGGAGGAGTCGGGAACTAGTCGCGTCCTGTTGGGGTCGAGCGGCTCGATCTGGTCAAGCTTCTCGTAGAAGACGGCGTCCATGCCGCGGACCAGGGAGGAGACGCCGGTGACCTCGACCATCCAGCCGTCGTACGTCGTGTCGGCGACCTTCTTCACCAACCACTGCTCGTCACGCACCAGAACCTGAGAGCCAGCGGCGAACCTGGGGCGGTGCGAACGCGACACAGCACCGGCCGGAGCATCGGCGGAGGCGTCCGGTGCGATCTGCTCACGGTCCACCGAGTCGAAGGTTCCCTGCCCCGTGGCCACGCCACCGACCACCTCCGCACCGCTCACGAACCGCTCCGTTCCTTCGTCGTCCCTGATGTCCCGCATACCGGTCCCACCCCTGCTGCCACGTAGTTCTCGCCTGCCACGGGCCTCGACGCACCGCGCCGGTCACCTCGTGGCCGCCCGTCCTGGCCTGCCTGCCCACTCACTTCACAGGGCCGGTTGCATCGCATACCTGGCCCTCAGCTCCTCGGCCACCTTCTGCGAGGCCGGCTTCCGGCCGGGCTTGCAGGGAGGCTCGGGCGGCGTCCGATCCGTGGGGCGGGAGCTCCGCGCATCCTCCTGACGCTTGTCCGGCGGTGCGACGGTGGACTCGGTGTCGGTCCCTTCCGCCTCCTCCAAGTCCGGAGAAGGCGGCTGCTCCTCGTCCTCGACTGGGTCCGGGCGGACAGGGCGGTCCAGCGGGCTGTCGTGACCTTCCTCGTCCACGACCAGGGTGTGCACGTCGAGCGCATCGCCGTACTGAATGGCGATGCGATCCCACACCGCCGGCGAAGGCCCTGTCGGGCCGTGCGCCCCAGACTTCCCGCCGGAAAGGGCCGAGACGTCGATCAGGGCGTACCGTGCCTCGACGGGTGTGAACCCCGCCCCCTTCATCAGCGCCACGCACTGGTCGGTGACCTCGGTGAGAGTGGGCCGGTCCTCCGGAGCATGGGCGAGCATCGCGGTGACCAGTGGGACGAGCGCCCCGGGCAGCCCGGAAAAGTCCGGCGGCTGGGTCTCGTCGGTCACCTTGGCGACAATCGCCGGCCAGCCGTTGCCGTCGTACGGGTAGCGGCCGGTCGCCGCGTACAGCAGTACCGTGCCCAGGCCGTACACGTCGGCCGGAGTCCTCACCCGGGATCGGCCGAGCGCCTGCTCCGGGGGCATGCAGCGCACCGTGCCGACGATCATGCCTTCCTGAGTGAGGGTGTCCTTTCCCGCATCCATGAACGCGCCCAGCCCGAAGTCGATCAGGATCGGGCCGTACTCGCCGAGCATCACGTTCTGCGGCTTGAGGTCACGGTGCAGCAAGTCGACGGCGTGCACCGCCTCCAAGCCTTCGGCGAGCAGCGCGCCGAGGCTGGCGACCAGCGGCACCGGGAGGGTTCCGGCGCTCTCCACCTGCTCGTGAACGGTCCGGCCGGGCACGTACTCGACGGCCATCCACGGCTGGTCGGCGTACGGGTCGGCGTCGAGGAAACGGGCCACCCGGTTGGTGCCGACGACCGTCCGGGCGATCAGCGCCTCCTTCTCGAAGCGCGCTCTGGTTGCCTGGTCGAGCTTGTCGTTCCTGATCACCTTCACCGCGACCGGGTCGCCGCCGGGTGAGTAGGCCAGATAGACCTGTCCCATGCCCCCCGCGCCCAGCTCGCGCTCAACCGTGTACCGGCCGATCTGCGTGGGCACCTCAGTCATCTATTACGCGTCACCCTCTCGTGCCCACCTGTCCGGGCACGTCACACTTTCACCGGAGGTTCACCCTATCGCTGCGGTCGGAGTGCCGTCAGGGCTTCCACCCCCCGACATGGGCGAATGCAGGGGGCTCGACTCGGCCGGGAGGATCGGCTCCCGGCCGATGCTCACCGTACGCAGTCCCGCAGCTGCCGGGCGAAGGACGTCAGCTCCCGCATGTCCTGCCGCGGCAGCGGATCATCGTCGAAGTGAGCGATCCGGTTCCTGATGGCCTGCACCCGCTGGAGATGATGGAGGAACTGGCCTCGGTCCAGTGACGGGCGGCCCAGGGCAGCCCAGTTCGCGTCCGCGCGCTGGGCCAGGGCGGGCTTCCTCTGCTGAGTGCCGTCGAGGAGCAGGACGTAGTCGCCGAACATCAGGTCCTCCACCTTGCCGGTGCGGTGTTCCGGCTTGCGGTTGGTGGCCTGCACGGCCGTGACGGCTTCGGTGTCCAGACGAGCCCCCAGCCAGCGCCGCAACAGTGACTCGATCTCTCCCAGGAGGAAGAAGGGCCGGGCGGTGTTCTGGAACCGACGGACGATCTCTTGGTACGTGACAATGCCGGATATACGGCCGTCCTGCCCCCGTACCAGCACGTACCCGTGATCGACGAGCATGGGCAAGCAGCTGAACAAATCCTCCCGGTTGTCGAACACCGGCAGCGACTCCTGCTGCATGGCGTTCTCCAGAGTCGTGTCCCAGCCGTTCTCATACATGAGTGCGATCGACTTCCAGGTCACCACACCATGGAGTTCGGTCATGTTGCTGACCACGGGGATCTGGTTGTAACCCTCGTACCGCATGAGGTAGGTGGCCTGGCTCAGCGCGGCGCCGCGGGAGACGCACTTCAGGCCGCCCACGGCCGAGGGGAGCTCGCCCAGAAGCAGGCGTTGAGGCAGCGCTCCCGGCGGCAGCGGATCGGCCGGGACGGCCGGGTCCTCCTCGGGCGCCACCGTAGGGGTGGCCGCGACCGGCACAAGTCGTACCCGAGCGAGGGTGGGACAGGTCGAGAAGTCAGGGAGCGTCGTCAGGCCGACGTCGGCCAGCGACTCGCTTATCTCCCGGATGATGCCCGCCTGCCGTACTCGCACCGCGTACAGGGCAAGCAGCTCGGACAGCGCGAGCTCCGCCCCCTTCAGGGCGATCAGCTGCGCCGACGTCGGTTTCTTCATCAGCGATCCCCCTCCTCGTCCGGGGTGCCGCGGACGACCGTGGTGCGCTTGCCCATGGCCTGGTACACCAGGTCTTCGAGTGCGGTGGCACGCGCCTCGAAGAACGCGACGTAGTCGTTGGCCCGCAGTGCTTTCGCATCGATGAGATGGGTCGAGATCACGTCGTCGAACCACTCGGGGCGCATGTCTGCCGCCGCTGCGAGGGGCTCCAGGTACGCGGCGGGAGCGCCGGTGAGGGCCTGGGCCGCGCGGAGCGAGAGCGGGGTCTTGTTGATGATGGAACCGGCCGGGTAGCTCTCGTCGAGGTTCCGGCGTACCCAGTTCCTCGGGAAGACCTGGCGGACGTCGACGCCGTACTCCACCAGTCGGCCGGGAGGCATCGGGCCGTCGGTGTAATACCAGTCCACGGCGCCCTGTCTGATCAAGAGCGCGATGATGCCCTTGTACGCGGCGCTGTTGCGGGTCTTGAGGGTGCGCAGACGCTCCGGGAAGAAGAAGGAGTCGGTGATCGTGTCGGGGACTTCGCCGTCATCGCGGACCCATGCGATCAGTTGCTCAACGTCACGGGTGAACCGGGTCTCGGTCGAGCCGCCGTACATCTCACCGAGGACACCGCACCAGTACCACTGCGTGATCTTTTGAGTCGCCTCGGGACTGTCGAGCTCGTCGCCGAGGATCGCCCGGACCGCGGCCAGCGGAACCACCTGGGTTCGGTACGGCAGGTCCGCCGCGTGGACGATGCACTGCGAGAACAGGAACCCGCCGACCCATTCGAAGGCATCCTTCAGACGCGGGGCGAGCTCCTCGAAGTCGTCCAGCGGGAGCTCCAGCAGGTCGCGCCGCTTGCAGGAGACACCCACCGTGGGGTCCAGCTGCTTGAGGTTCCAGGTCCGAACCAGGGCTACTGCCTGAAGGAAGTCACTGTTGCTCAGACCGTCGTCGAGGTCCACCTCAAGGCGTCCGAGCACCGGGTACCGTTCCGCGACGTGCTCCTTGATCGAGCGCCAGGCGGATGGAAGGTCGTAGTAGTCGCCCGTGCGGCTCGTGTACGCGCGATCCCCGGCGTACGTCGCGGTCAGCAGTTCGAAGACGTTGAGGGGGACGCCTCCGGTGTTGACGCGTTCGAAGACCGCGCAGACGGCGTCCATGGAGGTCGCCGAGGGCAGGTTGATCATCGGCACCTGGAACGACCTGACGGGGTGCAGCACTTGGTCCTCGAACTTCGCCCACAGATCGAAGTTCCGCTCCTCGTCGGCCTTCTCGTACTCGCGACGCCACGCGTTGACCCTCTGCGTGTCGAAGACAATCCGCAAGGGGAACAGCCCCGCGCCGCATTCACCCACGGTGTCGCTGAGGTCGTGCACGACCTTGCGCCCGAAGTCCCTGCGCAGGATCCGGTCCTCCGGCACCGAGACGATCGACTCGTCGCGGTCGGACGGCGAACCGGTCGCCTTCGCTATGTCGACGTAGTACCAGCGGCGAACCGACTTGCCGCGTGTGTCCACGGTCAGGACCGGCGCATCGGCGACGTACAGCGCCTGAAAGAGCGATGTCAGGCGTTGCTGGCCGTCCAGGAGCAAGAGGCTGGGATCACGCTCGGCGCCAAGCTCCGCACCCGTGAGCGGCCTGGTACGGAAGCGGGAAGCACCGCCGGTCTCCAGCGTCATCGTGACGCCCAGGGGGTAGTCGAGCGTCACCGTCGCGATGATGGCTCGGATACGGTCGTCGTCCCACTTCCATTCCCTCTGGAAGTCCGGAAGCTGAAGTCTTCCCGAGGCGATGTCACCGAGAAGTGTCTTGAGATTTGCGCTGTCCAGCCCTGCCACGTGCCCCGTACCCCACCCTCGCGTTCGTCGTGAACAAGGCATTGCACCAAAGGAAATCTGCACCGTCAACGGCCAATTGACGTCACGTCACATGGCCTTGAGCAGACGACCTGAGGTCGAGAGGCGGAAACCGGACAGAGACCCGCAGGATCCGACCAGAGGTCGTCCGCCGGCGCGCAGGAGCACCCGTCACGTCATTGGCAGCGGCTGGGAGCGGACGTAGTTGAGCTGGCCCGGACACGTCGGCGCTCTTCGGCTTCTTCTGCGCCAGGGCGGCGTGGGAACACCCGTCACGTCATCAGCGGCGGCTGGAAAGCGGAAGTACCTCGGCCGAACCTAAGGACGGGGCGACCTGCATCCGGCAAGGGAGACGGCAGAGCCCTACGCGCAGCATCAGCGTCAAGTGAGCGTCAGGAATTGTGAGCGGCACCCCTACAGCATCGTCGATGCGCTCATCGCGCCCCCACGAAACCGGTTGTCAGAACCCCCTCTGTGGGACAGGACCGCCGCTTCACCTGTTGCGTACTTGGAAACAGGTCACCTGAGCATAGGGGCTGGCGAGACCGCAGGTCATCGGGCTCTTTCAGCAGGCTCAAGGATCGCCACGCACTCCACGTGATGCGTCATCGGGAAGAGATCGAACGCCCGCAGCGTGCGCGGCCGGTAGCCCCCCTCGCGGAAGTACGCCAGGTCCCGCGCCAGCGCCGCCGGGTCGCAGGCCACGTACGCGATGCGCCGTGCGCCCAGGGACGCGAGGTGCTTCACCGTCTGCTTGCCCGCCCCCGCGCGCGGCGGGTCGAGCACGATCAGGTCCGTCTCTGTGATCCGGGTGCGCGGCAGGACCTGTTCGACCTTGCCCTGTTCGATGCGTACGCGCTCCAGGTCCTGCAGGTTGTGCCGGGCGTCCTCGACCGCGCGCTTGGAGGACTCGATGCCGAGCACCGCGCCCTTCTCGCCGACCCGTTCGGCGATCGCGCCCGCGAACAGGCCCACACCGCAGTACAGATCGAGCGCCGTCTCGCCCTTGCGCGGCATCAGGCCCTGCATCACGGCCTTGACCAGGATGTCGGCGGCCTGCGGATGCACCTGCCAGAAGCCGCCCATGCCGACGCGGTACGTACGCTCGTCGGCCCGCTCCCGTACGAAGGCCCGGCCGTGCACCCGGTGCACCCCGCCGTCGCGTTCGTCCACGCGCAGCACCGAGACCGGCTTGTCGAGCTCGACCAGCGGCAGCCGGCCGCCCGGGCGCGGGGTGAGGATGACCTGGCGGTCGCTCGAACCCGTCGCCGCGATCGCCTCGACCGACGCCATCTGCGGCCACTCGCGCTTCTCGATGCCCAGTTCACTCACGCCCGGAGCTGCGATCATGCAGTGCTCGACGGGCTCGACGTCGTGCGAACGGTGCTTGCGCAGCCCCGCCCGGCCGTCGGCGTCCACGGCGTACTGCACCCGCGTGCGCCACGCGGGCACCTCGCCCGCCGGCAGCTTGTCGCCCGGCGCCGGCATGACGGTGCCGTCCCAGCCGGCCTCCTCGGGCGTGAGACCCGCGAGCCGCTGCAGCTGCTCGGCGATCACCTCGCCCTTCAACCGCCGCTGCGCGCCCGGCTTGGCGTGCTGCCAGTCGCAGCCACCGCACTTGCCCGGGCCGGAGTACGGGCACGGAGCCTCGACGCGGTCCTTGGACGCCTCGATGATCCGTACCGCGTCGGCGCGCAGAAAGCGGGAGTCCACCTCGCCCTCGGTGACGCGGGCCACGATCTTCTCGCCGGGCAGCGTGTGCCGTACGAACAGCACCTGCCCCTCCTCGGTGCGGGCGATGCAGTGACCGCCATGCGCGACGGGGCCGACCTCTACCTCGTACTCCTCCCCGACCAGCGAAGACTCGGATGCGTTCTGCATGGCGGGGTGACTCCAGAGATCAAGGGGTGTAACGGAAAACGGCCGGACGACCAGCCCACCAGTCTACGTGCGCATCGTCCGGCCGCCCGCCACTCAGGTGGCTCAGCTCTTGGCGCTGGGCTCCTTGGGGCGCTCGTCCACCGGCCCGCGGCGCACCGAACCCGGCGCGTTCCACTCCTGGCGCTTCCTGGCCCGCTTCTTCGCGACCTCGGAGGACACCAGCTGGTACGGCACCGAGGTCACCATCACGCCGGGCGTGAACAGCAGCCGCCCCTTGAGGCGCAGGGCGCTCTGGTTGTGCAGCAGATGCTCGTACCAGTGCCCCACCACGTACTCGGGGATGACGACGCTGACCACGTCCCGCGGGCTCTCGCGTCGCAGCCCCTTGACGTACTCGATGATCGGCCGGGTGATCTCCCGGTACGGGGAGTCGAGGATCTTCAGCGGCACATTGATGCCACGCCGCTCCCACTCCGCGCGCAGCGCCTTGGTCTCGGCCGTGTCCACGCTGATGGAGAGCGCTTCGAGCTTGTCGACGCGCATCAGCTTGGCGTACGCGAGGGCCCGCAGTGTGGGCTTGTGGACCTTGGAGACCAGCACGATGGCGTGCACCCGGGACGGTCGGACGGTGTCGTCGCTCGGCTCGTCGGGGGCGGCGATCTCCTCCGAGACCCGGTCGTAGTGCCTCCGGATCGCGGACATCGTCCCGTAGAAGATCACCATGCCGAGCAGCGCGACCCACGCCCCGTGCGTGAACTTGGTGGCGAGCACGACGACCAGCACCAGGCCCGTGAAGAACGCTCCGAAGGTGTTGATCGCGCGGGAGCGGATCATGGTGCGGCGCTTGGCCGGGTCCTTCTCGGTCTTCAGATGGCGGTTCCAGTGCCGCACCATGCCGGTCTGGCTGAGCGTGAAGGAGACGAAGACGCCGACGATGTAGAGCTGGATCAGCTTGGTCGAGTCGGCTCCGTAGAGCCAGACCAGCAGGATGGCCGCGCCGGCCAGCAGCACGATGCCGTTGGAGAAGGCGAGCCGGTCGCCGCGGGTGTGCAGCTGGCGCGGCAGATAGCGGTCCTGCGCGAGGATCGAGCCGAGCAGCGGGAAGCCGTTGTACGCGGTGTTGGCGGCCAGGAACAGAACCAGCGCGGTGGCCGCGGCGAGCAGTACGAAGAAGAACGTGCCGTCGCCGAAGACGGCTGCCGCGACCTGGGAGATCACCGGGTTCTGGACGTAGTCGCCGCCGACCGGGACGCCGTTTTGAAGCAGGTCGTGCGCGGGCGTCTCTGCCATCTTCACATCGGTGGCCATGGCCAGGCCGATGATGCCGCAGAACATGGTGACGGCCAGGCCGCCCATCAGCAGCAGGGTGGTCGCGGCGTTCTTGCTCTTGGGCTTGCGGAAGGCGGGGACGCCGTTGCTGATCGCCTCGACGCCGGTGAGCGCGGCACAGCCGGAGGAGAAGGCCCGCAGCAGCAGGAAGACCAGCGCGAAACCGGCCAGCCCCTGGTGCTCGGCCTTGATCTCGAAGTCGGCGGTCGGGGCCTTCATGGTGTCGTCGAGGACGATGCCCCGGAACGCGCCCCACGCGATCATGAGGAAGACGGCGGCGACGAAGACGTACGTCGGGATGGCGAAGAGCTTGCCCGACTCCCTGACGCCGCGCAGATTCATCAGGGTCAGCAGGACGATTATCCCGATGGCACAGAGGACTTTGTGCTCGACCACGAAGGGGATCGCGGAGCCGAGGTTCTCCACTCCGGAGGAGATCGACACGGCCACGGTGAGGACGTAGTCGACGAGCAGGGCGCTGGCGACGGTGAGACCGGCCTTGGGGCCGAGGTTGGTGTTGGCGACCTCGTAGTCGCCGCCGCCGCTGGGGTAGGCGTGGACGTTCTGCCGGTAGGAGGCGACCACCGTGAACATCAGCACCACGACAGCGGCCGCGATCCACGGGCTGAAGTGGTAGGCCGACACACCCGCGATGGAGAGCACCAGGAGGACTTCGCCCGGTGCGTACGCCACCGAGGACAGCGGGTCGGACGCGAAGACGGGCAGTGCGATGCGCTTCGGGAGAAGCGTTTCCCCCAGCTTGTCGCTGCGCAGCGCCCTGCCGATCAGGATCCGTTTGGGCACGTCGGTCAGTTTGGACACGCAGAGGATCGTAAGCGTTCCGTATGGACGACGCCCACCCGCTACCCCCTCTCCCCCGTAATCTCCGTTGTCGCAGCACAAGGGGTCCCGGCACGGACCGCGTGTGTGTAGCTTGGGCCACGGTCTGAGACTGTTAAGCCTGAGCAGACCATTGACAGCCGGAAGGACGGTCGTGCACATCGTCATCATGGGATGCGGGCGAGTGGGAGCCGCTCTCGCGCAGACCCTGGAGCAGCAGGGGCACACGGTCGCCGTGGTCGACCAGGACCCCACGGCCTTCCGCCGCCTGGGCTCCGGGTTCGGCGGCCGCCGCGTCACCGGAGTCGGTTTCGACCAGGACACTCTGCGTGAGGCGGGGATCGAGGAAGCCGGTGCCTTCGCCGCGGTCAGCAGCGGCGACAACTCCAACATCATCGCCGCGCGGGTGGCTCGCGAGATGTTCGGCATCGAGAACGTGGCGGCCCGTATCTACGACCCGCGGCGCGCCGAGGTGTACCAGCGTCTTGGTATCCCGACAGTCGCCACGGTCCGCTGGACGGCCGACCAGATGCTGCGGCGGCTGCTGCCGTCCGGCGCTGAGCCGCTGTGGCGGGACCCGAGCGGCGGGGTGCAGCTGGCAGAGGTGCACACCTCGCCGTCCTGGATAGGGCACAAGGTCAGCAGGCTGCAGGAGGAGACGGGCGTGCGTGTCGCCTTCCTCACCCGGCTGGGGGAAGCGGTTCTGCCGACGTCGCAGACCGTGCTGCAGGAGGGCGACCTCGTCCACGTGATGATGCGTACGGACGAGATCGAGAAGGTCGAGGCGGCCTTCGCCGAGGGCCCTGAGGAGGGCGGTCACTGATGCGGGTCGCTATTGCGGGCGCCGGCGCGGTGGGCCGTTCCATCGCGGGCGAGCTGCTGGAGAACGGGCACGAGGTACTGCTGGTAGACAAGGCGCCTACCGCGATCTCGGTGGAACGGGTGCCGCAGGCCGAGTGGCTGCTGGCGGACGCGTGCGAGATCACGTCGCTGGACGAGGCGGCGTTGCAGCGGTGCAACGTCGTGATCGCGGCAACGGGTGACGACAAGGTCAATCTGGTCGTCTCGCTGCTCGCGAAGACGGAGTACGGGGTGCCGAGGGTGGTCGCCCGGGTCAACAACCCGAAGAACGAGTGGCTCTTCAACGAGTCCTGGGGCGTCGATGTCGCGGTCTCCACGCCGCGCCTGATGTCGGCGCTGGTGGAGGAGGCGGTGAGCGTCGGCGATCTCGTACGGCTCCTCCGCTTCAGCCATGGCGACGCGAACCTGGTCGAGTTGACGCTGCCGCCGGAGTCGGCGGTCGCCGGCACGCAGGTGGGCGACGTGGCCTGGCCGGAGGACACTTCGTTGGTCACGATCATCCGTGGCTCGCGCGTACTCACGCCGAGCGCGGAGGAGACGCTGGAGGCGGGCGACGAGCTGCTGTTCGTGGCGGCGCAGGCCCGCGAGGAGCAGCTGGAGGACCTGCTGTCGGTCCGCCGCGAGGACGCGACGAGCTGACGCGACCAGTCGGCCATACCAGCCGGCACGCTCCGTACGCGAAGGGGCCCGGGGAACCTCGTCGGTTCCCCGGGCCCCTTCGCGTGTGCCCGGACGGCGGCTACACCTCGCGCTGCGCCGCCTTGCGTTCCTTCTCGGCGCGTTCCTCCGCCTCCATCTCGGCGAAGACGTCGATCGGCGGCGGCGCCTTCGCCAGGAAGACCCAGGTCAGGTAGACCGCGAGCAGGAACGGCGGGATCTTCAGGGTGACCAGGACCCAGCCGAGCTGCTCGGTGTCCGCCCACCAGTAGAGCGGGAAGAGGATCGCGCACTTCGCGAGCAGGATCAGGCCCCACGCCCAGCTCGCCTTCGCGTACGCCTTCTTCCGGCCCGGGTTACGCGTCCGCCAGGAGAGGTTCTCCTTGAAGACCGGGCCCAGGATCAGGCCGATCAGCGGGACGCCCGCGATCGTCGTTGCGATGTACGCCACCGCCAGGCCGAGCGTGTAGAGCATGCCCGGCAGATAGAAGTCCTTCGCATTGCCCGTCATCATCGCGAAGACGACACCGAAGGCCACCCCGAAGACCCCGCTGAACGCGTGCTTGACGGTGTCCTTGCGGATCAGCCGGACCGCGACGAGCAGCAGCGAGAGCGCCAGGGCCGCGATGGCCGCGATGTGCAGGTCCTTGTTGATGGTGAAGATCGTGACGAACAGCAGTCCGGGAAGGACCGTCTCCACCATTCCGCGCACGCCGCCGAAGGCCTCGAACAGCGCCGCCTCCGTGACTGCTTTGGCGTCGCTCTCCTGCTGCTGGTGGTCGTGCGGTGTTGTCTGGGTGGGGGTCGGCTTGTCGAGAGACGTCACCGGCTACTCCTGTCCGAGCGGTCGGAGTTCGTATTTGGGGTTGAAGAGCACTCGGCGGCCGTGGCTCATCGAGATCCGGCCCGAGGCTATGAGCCTGCGGCCCGGTTCGATGCCCACGATGGACCGGCGGCCGAGCCAGACGACGTCCAGCGGGGCCGTACCGTCGAAGAGTTCCGCCTCCAGCGCGGGCACCCCGGCCCGCGGACGCAGGGTGACCGTGCGCAAGGTACCAGTCACCCGGACTATCTGGCGGTCGTTGCACTCGGCGATGCGGGTACACCCCGATGCCTCCGCGTCCTCCTGCAGTTCCTCGGACTCGAGGTCCTGCTGGGACGTGGAAAGCCGGTCGAGCATGCGGCGGAACCGGCCGACGGGCTTCGCCGGCCTCTCGGCCTTCTCGGAACGGGGTACGGCACTCATACAGAAAGCGTACCGGCCGCCACCGCCACCGGATCCGGCCGGATCCGGATCCGGATCAGCGCTCGAATCGGTATCCCATACCCGGCTCTGTGATGAAGTGCTTGGGGTGCGAGGGGTCGGCCTCCAGCTTGCGCCGCAGCTGCGCCATGTAGACCCGCAGATAGTTGGTCTCGGTGCCGTAGGACGGGCCCCAGACCTCCTGGAGCAGCTGCTTCTGGCTGACCAGCCGGCCGGTGTTGCGTACGAGGACCTCCAGCAGATGCCACTCGGTCGGGGTCAGCCGCACATCGCGCCCGTCGCGGTGCACCTTCTTGGCCGCGAGATCGACGGTGAAGCCCTCCGTCTCGACGATCACGGCGTCGTCGTCCCCGCCGCCGACGGGCTCCGCCCTGCGGACCGCGGCGCGCAGCCGGGCGAGCAGCTCGTCCATGCCGAAGGGCTTGGTGACGTAGTCGTCGGCCCCGGCGTCGAGCGCCTCGACCTTCTCGTCGGAGGTCTGGCGGGCGGAGAGGACCAGGATCGGGACGCGGGTCCAGCCGCGCAGGCCCTTGATCACCTCCACGCTGTCCATGTCGGGCAGCCCGAGGTCGAGCACTACGGCGTCGGGATGGCGGGCCGCGGCCAGCTGGAGCGCCGTCGCGCCGTCGGGGGCCGCGTCCACCTCGTACTTGCGCGCCTTCAGATTGATCACGAGGGCGCGTACGATCTGCGGCTCGTCGTCGACCACGAGCACCCGGGTCATTTGCGGGCCTGCCTTTCTGCTCTGCGCTGACGTCACTGTCGTCCCGGTCATGAAGTGACCCGGGCGGGGAGTTCGGGGCTGACCGGAGCGGCTCCGGGTGCTGCCCTGAGGGTGAGGACCATGGTCATGCCACCGCCCGGGGTGTCCTCCGCGGTAAGGGTGCCGCCCATGGCTTCGACGAAGCCGCGGGCGACCGCGAGACCGAGGCCCACACCGGCACCGCGTGGAGCGTCACCGTAGCGCTGGAACGGCTCGAAAATCCGGTCTTTCGCGTCATCCGGGACACCGGGGCCGCGGTCCGTGACCCGTACCTCGACGCGGTCGCCGAGGGCGCTCGCGGAGACGGTGACGGGTGTGGCGTCGGGGCTGTACTTGACGGCGTTCTCGACGATGTTGGCGACGGAACGTTCCAGCAGTCCCCGGTCGACGGCCACCATGGGCAGGGTCTCGGGGATGTCGAGCTCGACACTCTCCGCGGGCACCGCGACGAGCGCCATCGGGACGACCTCGTCGAGATCGGTCACCCGGATGAGCGGGGTGACAGTGCCGGTCTGGAGACGCGACATGTCGAGGAGGTTGCCGACGAGATGGTCGAGGCGGTCGGCGCCGGCCTCGATCCCTTCGAGCAGTTCCGCCTCGTCCTCGTCGGACCAGGCGACGTCGTCGGACCTGAGCGAGGAGACGGCGGCCTTGATGGCGGCCAGCGGGGTGCGCAGATCGTGGCTGACGGCGGCGAGCAGAGCCGTACGAATCCGGTTGCCCTCGGCCAGCCTGCGGGCCTCCTCCGCCTGGCCGACCAGCCGCTGGCGGTCCAGTACGACGGCGGCCTGGGCGGCGAAGGCGGCGAGCACCCGACGGTCCTCGGCGGGCAGGACGCGGCCGGAGAGGGCGAGCGCCATATCGTCGCCGACCGGCATGTCCACGTCCGCGTCCTCGGGGCGCTGGACGGAGCTGGGGCCGACACTGCCCGCGCAGGTCCACGGCTCGACCTCGCTGACCCGCTCCAGGAGCGCCACGGACTCCATGCCGAAGGTCTCGCGGACCCGCTCCAGCAGCGCGTCCAGGGTGGTCTCTCCCCGCAGCACGCTGCCGGCCAGGAAGGACAGGATCTCGGACTCGGCACGCAGCCGGGCCGCCTGATGAGTGCGGCGGGCCGCCAGGTCCACCACGGAGGCCACGGCGACGGCCACCGCGAAGAAGATCACGATGGCGACGATGTTCCTCGGATCCGAGATGGTCAGGGTGTGGGTGGGCGGCGTGAAGTAGTAGTTCAGCAGCAGCGAGCCGGCGGCGGCCGAGGCGAGCGCCGGCAGCAGTCCGCCGAGCAGCGCGGACACCACGGTCAGGAAGAGGAAGAGCAGGACGTCGTTGGCGAGCCCCAGGCTGTCGTCGAGGCTGGTCAGCATCAGCGAGAGCAGTACGGGGCCGACGACGCCGACCAGCCAGCCCGCGACGATCCGGGACCGGCCGAGCCGGGCGCCGCGGGCCACCGGCAGTCCCCGGCCCTTGCCCGCCTCGTCGTGCGTGACGATGTGTACGTCGAGGTCGGGACCGGATTCGCGGGCGACCGTCGCGCTGACGCCGGGCCCGAACATGTACTGCCAGGCCGGGCGACGGCTGGCGCCGAGCACGATCTGGGTGGCGTTGACTCCGCGGGCGAACTCCAGGAGCGCGGACGGCACATCGTCGCCGATGACGTGATGGAAGGTGCCGCCGAGGTCCTCGACGAGGGTCCGCTGGACGGCCAGTTCCTTGGGCGAGGCCGAGGTCAGCCCGTCGCTGCGGGCGATGTAGACGGCCAGCACCTCGCCGCCGGCGCCTTTCTCCGCGAGCCGGGCGGCGCGCCGGATCAGGGTGCGGCCCTCGGGGCCGCCGGTGAGGCCGACGACGATGCGCTCACGCGCCTGCCAGGTGGAGCGGATGTTGTGCTCGCCGCGGTACTGCTGGAGGTATTCGTCGACCCGGTCCGCGACCCAGAGCAGGGCAAGCTCCCGCAGCGCGGTGAGGTTTCCGGGACGGAAGTAGTTGGAGAGGGCCGCGTCGACCTTGTCCGACTTGTAGATGTTGCCGTGGGCCATGCGACGGCGTAGCGCCTGTGGCGACATATCGACAAGTTCGAGCTGGTCCGCCCGGCGGACGACCTCGTCCGGGACGGTCTCCCTCTGCCGTACGCCCGTGATCGACTCGACGACGTCGCCCAAGGACTCGAAGTGCTGGATGTTGACCGTCGATATGACGTCGATGCCGGCCGCGAGCAGTTCCTCGACGTCCTGCCATCGCTTGGCGTTGCGCGAGCCCGGCACATTCGTGTGAGCCAGTTCGTCCACGAGCGCGACGGCCGGATGGCGCTCGAGGACCGCGTCGACGTCCATCTCGGTGAAGACCGTGCCGCGGTACTCGATCTCACGGCGCTGGATCTGCTCCAGGCCATGGAGCATCACCTCGGTGCGCGATCGCCCGTGGTGCTCGACGAAGGCGACCACACAGTCGGTGCCTCGCTCCACACGGCGATGCGCCTCGGACAGCATGGCGTATGTCTTGCCGACGCCCGGCGCCGAGCCGACATAGATCCGTAGCTTGCCGCGCCCCATGGCCTCATTGTCTTTCAGACAGCTGTTCACACCGCCTCGACCCTACGGCCAAAGTTTCCGACATTCCGGGCATGGGGGCGGCCTCAGCTGCGTATTGACGCGATTCTGATGCAGCCTGTTCCCGGCGAGGCCGGACAGACCGGTGGGGGGCCCCCCCCCCCGGGGGGGGGGGCCCCCCCCCGGGGGGGGGGGGGGCCCCCCGGGCGGCCCCCCCCCCGGCGGGGGGGGGGGCGCGGGCCCGGGCCCCACCCCCCCGCCGAGCCCGGGGCCGCC
>NZ_JBIAPW010000046.1:0-66510 GCF_042888505.1 Streptomyces sp. NPDC002870 | reverse complement strand
CCCGCTTCTACACCTCGCTGGGCGACCTGTTCGTACACGGTGTGGAGGTGGACTGGTCCCCGGCGTTCGCCCCGCACCGGCCCCGGGTGGTGGACTTGCCGACGTACGCGTTCCAGCGCCGGCGTTACTGGCTGGAGTCGGGTCGTCCTTCGGCGGCCGGGGTTGTCGATCCGGTGGATGCGCGGTTCTGGGAGACGGTGGAGCGCGAGGATCTGGAGGGTCTGGCCGGGACGTTGGGCCTGTCCGAGGATGGGGCGCTGCGTGAGGTGTTGCCGGCGTTGTCGTCGTGGCGGCGGCAGCGGCAGCAGCGCAGCACGGTGGACGGGTGGCGTTACCGGATCGTATGGCGGCCCCAGCCGGAGCCGGAGCAGGGGACGTTGGAAGGCCGCTGGCTGATCGTCGTCCCGGCAGACCACGAGAACGACAATCTCGTACAGTCCACCCTCAAGGCCATCCGGGACAGCGGAGCCGAGGCCGTACCTCTCGTCCTCCAGGACTGCTGGACCGATCGTCGAGTCGTGGCTGACCAGTTGCACGCGTCCATCACGGCAGACGTCCCCAGCGGCGTCATCTCGCTCCTCGCCCTTGATGAGCGGCCCCTGCCCGAGCGCCCCGAGGTCACCGTAGGACTCATCCAGTCCGTCGCCCTGATGCAGGCGCTCCTCGACGCCGCAGTCGAAGCTCCGCTGTGGCTGCTCACGACCGAGTCCGCTGCCACAGGATCATCCGATGACGACGACGCGGTGCGAAACCCCCTCCAAGCGGCGGTCTGGGGCCTCGGCCGGGTGTTCGCCCTGGAGCACCCCAAACAGTGGGGCGGTCTTGTCGACCTGCCCGCCGAGTTGGACGACCGCGGCACGGCCCTGCTGTCCGGGGTCCTCGCGACGGGCGGCGACGAGGACCAGCTCGCCGTCCGCGGCGCCGGACTGTTCGCCCGCCGCCTGACCCGTGCCCCGCTGGACAGAGAGCCGGGCAGGCTCTGGCGTACGAGCGGCACGGCCCTGGTCACTGGCGGTACCGGTGGCCTCGGTGCGCACACCGCCCGACTGCTCGCCCGTAGTGGCGCCGAGCACCTCCTGCTGACCAGCCGGCGCGGCCTCGACGCCCCGGGCGCGGTCGATCTGCGTGACGAGCTGGTGGCACTGGGCGTCGGAGTCACCATCGCCGCCTGTGATGTGACGGACGCCGACGCCCTTGCCGGGTTGGTCGCGCAGGTCGAGGCCGAAGGTCCGCCCATCCGGTCCGTCGTGCACACTGCCGGGGTCGGCCTTCTCGTGCCACTCGTCGACACCACGCTCGAAGAGTTCGCCGAGGGGGCCCGCGCCAAGCTGCTCGGCGCCCGCAACCTCGACGCTCTGTTCGACCGCGACGGCCTCGACGCCTTCGTGCTGTACTCGTCCGTCGCCGGTACGTGGGGCAGCGGTGACCACGGCGCGTACGCCGCGTCGAATGCCTATGTCGACGCGCTCGCCGCTCACCGCCGCGCACGCGGCCTGACGGGAACATCCATCGCCTGGGGCATCTGGAGCCCGGAGGGCGGCGGTATGGCCGTCGATGTGGTGCGGGACCAACTGCGCTGGCGCGGCATCCCGTTCATGTCGCCGCACCTGGCCGTTCTTGGACTTCAGCAGGCGCTCGACCACGATGAGACCTTCCTCGCCGTGGCGGACATCGACTGGGAACGCTTCGTCCCCGTCTTCACGGCCGCGCACCCCCGCCCGCTGCTGCACGAGGTCCCGGAAGTGCTCCGGGCACTCGAAGCCGACGAGGCCGACACGGAGGTTGCCGAGAGTACTTCCGCGTCGCTCCGTTCCCAGCTCATCGAGCTGGCTCCGACGGAACGCGAGCGGCTGCTGTCCGACCTCGTACGCAAGCAGGTCGCCGCCGTGCTCGGCCACGCGGACACGGCGGACATCGCGGTCGGCCGTGCCTTCCGCGAGCTGGGCTTCGACTCCCTCACCGCGGTGGAGCTGCGCAACCGGCTCAACGCGGCCACCGGAGTGAGGCTCCCCGCCACCGTTGTCTTCGACTACCCGAGCGTGAAGACGCTTGCCGGGCACCTGGAGACGACGCTCGTCGGCGAGAGCGCCGCTCTGCCCGCACCAGCTGCCCCCGCGGCCGTCATTGCCGCCGCGCCGGCCGGTGACGACCCCATCGCGATCGTGTCCATGGCCTGTCGGTACCCGGGTGATGTGCGGTCGCCCGAGGATTTGTGGCGGCTGGTTCGGGACGGGGTCGACGCCGTGTCGGCGTTCCCGACCGACCGGGGGTGGGACCTGGACGGCATGTACGACCCGGACCCCGACCGCACAGGCACGTGCTACGCCCGCGATGGCGGGTTCCTCGACGCGGCCGGTGACTTCGACCCGGAGTTCTTCGGGATCTCGCCGCGCGAAGCCCTGGCGATGGACCCGCAGCAGCGGCTGCTCCTGGAGACCTCCTGGGAGGTCTTCGAGCGTGCGGGCATCGACCCCAGGACATTGCGGGGTACCCAGACCGGTGTGTTCTTCGGGGCCGCCTACCAGGGGTACGGCAACGTGGAAGCACCCGACGGGCTGGAAGGGCACCTCATCACCGGGACGGTGACGAGCATCGCGTCCGGCCGTGTCTCGTACACGCTCGGACTGGAAGGCCCGGCGGTGACGCTGGACACGGGTTGCTCGTCGTCACTGGTGTCGCTGCATCTGGCCATACAGGCGCTTCGCTCGGGGGAGTGCTCCCTGGCGATCGCAGGGGCCGCGGCTGTGATGAGCGAACCCATCGGGCTGGTGGGCTTCAGCCGTCAGCGTGGGCTCGCGCGGGACGGGCGGTGCAAGGCCTTCGCGGCGGCGGCCGACGGTATGGGCATGGCCGAGGGCGTCGGTGTGCTGCTGGTGGAGCGGTTGTCGGATGCCCGGCGTAATGGCCACCAGGTGCTCGCGGTGATCCGCGGCAGCGCTGTCAATCAGGATGGTGCGTCGAATGGTCTGACGGCGCCGAACGGTCCGTCGCAGCAGCGGGTGATCCGGGCTGCGTTGGCGAATGCGGGTCTGTCGGCGGGTGATGTGGATGTGGTGGAGGCGCACGGTACGGGGACGACGCTCGGCGACCCCATCGAGGCGCAGGCGCTGATCGCCACGTACGGGCAGGAGCGGGACGACGACCGCCCGCCGTTGTGGATCGGCTCCGTCAAGTCGAACATCGGGCACACGCAGGCGGCGTCCGGTGTGGCGGGTGTCATGAAGATGGTGCTGGCCATGCGGCATGGCGAGCTGCCCGCCACATTGCACGTGGATGAGCCGTCGCCGCATGTGGACTGGTCTGCGGGTGCGGTGGAGTTGTTGACCGAGGCGCGGCCGTGGGAGGAAGAGGCGGGACGTCCGCGGCGTGCCGGTATCTCGTCCTTCGGCGTGAGCGGGACCAATGCGCATGTGATTGTCGAGCAGGTTAAGGAGGAGGCGGAGCAGGCTGACGAGGGGGAGTCTGCGCCGTCGTCGTCGGGTGTTGTGGTGCCGTGGGTGGTTTCTGGGCGTTCTGCCGAGGCGTTGATGTCTCAGGCGGGTCGGTTGGCGTCGTATGTGGAGAGCGCTCGGCCCTCGCCGGTTGAGGTGGGTTGGTCGCTGGTGGCGTCGCGGTCCGTGTTCGAGCACCGGGCCGTTGTCGTGGGATCGGAGAGCAGCCAACTGACGGCGGGGCTGCGGTCGGTGACCGCACCAGGTGCGGTCACCGATCCGGGTAGGACGGTGTTCGTCTTTCCGGGGCAGGGGTCGCAGTGGGTGGGGATGGCGGTGGAGTTGCTGGATTCCTCGCCGGTCTTTGCTGTGCGGTTGGCGGAGTGTGAGGCGGCGTTGGGGCCGTTCACGGATTGGTCGTTGACGTCGGTGTTGCGTGGGGTTGTGGGTGCGCCGGGTCTGGATCGGGTGGATGTGGTTCAGCCGGTGTTGTGGGCGGTGATGGTGTCGCTGGCTGAGGTGTGGCGTTCGTACGGTGTGGAGCCTGCGGCGGTGGTGGGGCACAGCCAGGGCGAGATCGCCGCGGCGTGTGTGGCTGGGGGATTGAGCTTGGAGGACGGGGCTCGGGTCGTGGCGTTGCGCAGCCTGGCCATCCGGTCGCTGTCCGGACAGGGCGGAATGGTGTCGGTGGCGCTGCCCCGGCCCGAGGTGGAGGAGCTGCTGGTCGAGTGGTCGGGGCGTCTGTCGGTGGCGGCGGTCAACGGACCGTCATCGGCCGTGGTGTCGGGTGATGCGGAGGCGTTGGACGAGCTGATCGCCGCCTGTGAAGACCGAGGTGTCCGGGCGCGGCGGATCGAGGTGGACTACGCGTCGCATTCGGTGCATGTGGAATCTCTCAAGGATGAGCTGCTGGAGGTTCTGGCGCCGGTCAGTCCTCGTTCGGGTGGGGTGCCCTTCTTCTCCACGGTGACGGGTGAGTGGCTGGATACGGCGGAGCTTGATGCCGGGTACTGGTTCACCAATCTGCGCCAGACGGTGCGGTTGGAGCCCGCGGTCCGCACTCTGCTGGCCGAGGATCACCGGGTGTTCGTGGAGGTCAGCCCGCATCCGGTGCTGACGATGCCGGTGCAGGAGACCGCCGAGGCTGCTGGCGTCGAGGCGGTGGTGACCGGGACCCTGCGCCGGGACGACGGCGGCATGGCCCGCTTCTACACCTCGCTGGGCGACCTGTTCGTACACGGCGTGGACGTGGACTGGTCCCCGGCGTTCGCCGCCCACCGGCCCCGGCTCGTGGACCTGCCCACCTACGCCTTCCAGCACCGGCGCTACTGGCTGGAGTCACGCAAGTCCACAGCAGAGTCGCCCGCTTCGGGACTCGTCGATGCCGGATTCTGGGACACCGTCGAACGCGAGGACCTGGAGGGTCTGGCAGGGACCTTGGGTCTGTCCGACCAGAACGCCTTGCGTGAGCTCCTGCCCGCGCTCTCGCTGTGGCGCAGACAGCAGCAGCAACGGAGCACGGTCGACGGATGGCGCTACTCCATTACCTGGCGCCCCCAGCCGGAGCCCGCGCGTACCAGCCTGGACGGCACCTGGCTGGTCGTCGTCCCCGCAGGCCACCAGGACGCCCACCTCGTCCAGAGCGCCGTACGCGCGCTCCAATCGGGCTCCGCGCGCATCAGGACCCTGATCGTCGATACAGCGGACTCCGACCGGGAATGGCTCGCCACCCGGCTGCGGGCCGAGGCCGAGACGGCCGACACGATCACCGGAGTGCTGTCCCTCGTCGCTCTGGAGGAACAGCCGTGGACCGCGACGGACTCACTTCCCGCAGGCCTTGTCCTGATGACGTCGCTGCTCCAGGCGCTCGGTGACGCCGGAATCGATGCCCCGCTGTGGTGCGCGACCCGTGGTGCGGTGTCGGTGAACCGTGCCGATGCCCTCGACCACCCGATGCAGGCGATGGCATGGGGGCTCGGCCGGATCGCGGCCTTCGAGTATCCGCAGCGGTGGGGCGGCCTCGTCGACCTGCCGAGCGAGCTGGACGAACGGGCCGGCCGACGGCTGGTCGCGCTGCTCGCACAGGACCTGGGCGAGGACCAGGTGGCGTTGCGTGCTTCCGGGGTCTTCGCCCGCAGGATGCTGCGGTCGCTCACGGGAGACCGGCCGGCCGGCGAGGAGTGGCGCCCCAAAGGCACCGTACTGATCACCGGTGGAACGGGCGCACTGGGCGGACACGTCGCCCGCTGGCTCGCCCGCAACGGCGCCGAGCATCTCGTGCTCGTCAGCCGTCGAGGCCCGGCGGCGCCGGACGCGGCTGTGCTGGTCGGGGAACTGGTGGAACTCGGGGCGCGTGCCACCGTGGTGGCGTGCGACGTGTCCGACCGCGCGGCGGTGGAGGCGCTCCTCGGGAGTCTGCCGGAGGACCAGCCGCTCACGGCTGTGGTGCACACCGCCGGAGTCATCGATGACGGTGTGATCGACATGCTCACCCCGGACCGGGCGCAGGGCGTACTGGGGCCCAAGGCGGGCGCCGCACTCGCGCTGCACGAGGCGACACGGCACCTGGACCTGTCGGCGTTCGTCCTGTTCTCCTCCATGGCGGGCACCCTCGGCGGTCCCGGACAGGGCAGTTACGCGGCGGCGAACGCGTACCTGGACGCGCTCGCCCTCCGGCGCCGCGCCGAGGGCCTTCCCGCGACCTCTATCGCCTGGGGCGCCTGGAGCGGCGGCGGTCTGGTTGACGAGGAGATGGCACAGCGGCTCCGCCGCGACGGGGTGCCGCCGATGGATCCCGACCTGGCCGTCGCCGCTCTGCAGACCGCCCTGGACGAAGACGAGACGTTCCTGATCGTCGCGGACGTCGACTGGCAGAAGGCCACCGCCCGGCTGGTGGCCGCGCTGCGCGAGCTGCCCGAGGCCCAGGCGCCGGGCAGCGGGACCAAGGAGGATGCTGTGCGGGACGACGCACCGCCGTTCGTCGTCCGACTGCGCGAACTGCCGCCCACCGAGCGCCGTGCGGCGCTGCTGGACGACGTACGTACGACGGCCGCCGCCGTACTCGGTTACGACCGGGCTGACGCCATCCCCGCCGACCGGGCGTTCCGCGAACTGGGCTACGACTCGCTCACCGCCGTGGAGCTGCGCAACAGGCTCTCCGAGGCAACCTGGCTCCGGCTGCCCGTCACGCTGGTCTTCGACCACCCGACGGCGGCCGCGCTCACGGCGTTCCTGTACGACGAGCTCTTCGGCGCGGCGCCAGAGACCGTGGACCCGACCGCACCCGTCGTCTCGATGGACGACGATCCGGTCGTCATCGTCGGGATGAGCTGCCGCTACCCGGGGAAGGCCGATTCGCCCGAGGAGCTGTGGCGGCTGCTCGACGAGGGCACCGATGCCATCTCCGGCTTCCCCACCAACCGGGGCTGGGACATCGAGCGGCTCTACGACCCGGACCCCGACAAGCCCGGCACCTTCTACGCTCGCGACGGCGGGTTCCTCTACGACGCCGACCACTTCGATCCGGCGTTCTTCGGGATCTCGCCGCGCGAGGCGGTCGCGATCGATCCCCAGCAGCGGCTCCTTCTGGAGACCTCCTGGGAGGCGATCGAACGGGCGGGGATCGACCCGGTCATGCTCCGCGGCTCCGAGGCGGGGGTCTTCGTCGGGTCGAACTACAACGACTACGGTTCCCGGGCGCAGACGGCGCCGGAAGGCCTGGAGGGATATCTGGCCACGGGCAGCGCGAGCAGCGTCGCCTCGGGCCGCATCGCGTACACCTTCGGGCTGGAGGGACCGGCCGTCACAGTGGACACGGCGTGCTCGTCGTCGCTGGTCGCGCTGCATCTGGCGACCCAGGCTCTGCGGTCCGGCGAGTGCACGCTCGCACTGGCCGCCGGGGTCACTGTGATCTCCACCCCGCAGACCTTCATCGAGTTCAGCAGGCAGCGGGCGCTCGCCCCCGACGGGCGGTGCAAGGCATTCTCTGCGGACGCCGACGGCGCCGGCTGGGCCGAGGGTGTCGGAGTCGTCCTGCTGGAGCGGCTGTCCGAGGCACGCAGGCTCGGACACCCGGTGCTGGCCGTCGTCAAGGGCACGGCCGTCAACCAGGACGGCGCGTCCAACGGCCTGACGGCACCCAACGGGCCGTCCCAACAGCGCGTCATCCGACAGGCGTTGGCCAACGCGGGACTGTCCGCACGGGACGTCGACGTCGTCGAGGCGCACGGTACCGGCACGCAGCTCGGCGACCCGATCGAGGCTCAGGCGATCATCGCGACCTACGGTCAAGGACGCCCCGAGGACCGCCCGTTGTGGCTCGGCGCGATCAAGTCGAACATCGGCCACACCCAGGCGGCGGCCGGTGTCGCCGGGGTGATCAAGATGGTGCAGGCCCTGCAGCACGGCGTGCTCCCGCGCACGCTCCACGCCGAGCAGCCGTCACCGCACATCGACTGGTCGGCCGGGAATGTGCGCCTGCTCAACGAGCGGCGCGAGTGGACGCCGGGCACCGGCCCGCGCAGGGCCGGGGTCTCCGCCTTCGGCATCAGCGGCACCAACGCGCACGTGATCCTGGAGGAGCCAGAGCCGGACGTCACCGAGTCCGGAGGGACCCCGCAGACCTGTACGCCGGAGCGGTCCGTCCCGGAAACCGTCGTCCCCTGGCTGCTGTCCGCGCGCGGCACCACGGCACTGCGGGCTCAGGCCCAGCGGCTGTTGGAGCACATCACCCGCAGCGACATCACGCGCAGCGACATCACGCACGGTGATGTCACGCGCAGCGACGTCACGCACAGCGCGCGACTCGCGCCTGCCGACATAGCGATGTCCCTGGCCACCTCGCGCGCCGGCTTCGAGGACCGGGCAGCGATCCTCGGCACGGGCTCCGCCGAACTCACCGACGCCCTCCGGGCGTTCGCCGAAGGCCGCGAGCACCCGCGGGTCTCCGTGGACCGCCCCCGCCCCGGCAAGCTGGCCTTCCTCTTCCCTGGGCAGGGGTCGCAGCGCGCGGAGACCGGTCGGAGCCTCTACGCGACCTTCGACGCCTTCGCTGACGCTCTCGACGCGGCCTGCGCGCACCTCGACACCCACCTCGACCGGCCGCTGCGCGACGTGCTGTTCGCAGAGCCCGGAACGCCCGAGGCGGACCTGCTCGACCGGACCGTATACACCCAGGCCGGTCTCTTCGCCCTCGAAGTCGCCCTGTTCCGGCTGCTCGAAAGCTACGGGGTACGCCCGGATGTACTGCTCGGCCACTCGATCGGGGAGCTCGCCGCAGCACATGTCGCGGGCGTGCTCTCCCTGGACGACGCCTGCCGCCTGGTCGCCGCACGCGGCCGGCTGATGCAGGCCCTGCCGGCCGGCGGCGCCATGGTGTCCGTACAGGCGGCAGAGGAGGACGTGCTGCCGCTGCTCGAACCGTACGAGGGCCGGGTTGTGATCGCGGCACTGAACGGACCGGCCGCCACCGTCATCAGCGGTGACGAGGATGCCGTCGCCGAGGTCGCCGGCCAACTGGCCGCCGCGGGACACAGGACCAGGCGTCTGCGCGTCAGCCACGCCTTCCACTCGGCCCACATGGACGCGATGCTCGAGGAGTTCGCGGCCGTCGCGGCCGAGTTGAGCTACGAGCCGCCGACCGTGCCCGTCATTTCCAACGTCACGGGACGCCCGGCCACCACGGACGAGCTGTGCAGCCCCGACTACTGGGTGCGCCACGTGCGTCAGGCAGTCCGGTTCCACGACGGGACCCGGACCCTCGAAGAGATGGGTGCCACGACGCTCATCGAGCTCGGGTCCGGGGTGCTCACCGCCATGGCGGACGAGTGCCTGACAGCGGACGGGGTGGCGCTCGTCGCCCTGCTGCGCCGCGACCTGGGCGAACCGGAGTCGGTCACCACGGCGCTCGCCCATCTGCATCTGCGGGACCACGGACCTGACTGGGACGCCTATTTCGAGCACTCGGGCGCCCGGCGCGTGCTGCTGCCGACGTACCCGTTCCAGCGGCAGCGGTACTGGCTGGAGGCAGCCGCGAGCCTGGATGACATGTTCGCCGCGGGACTGGAAGCGGCGGGCCATCCGCTGCTCGGGGCGGCCGTGCCGCTCGCCGGTTCCGACGGCGCACTGTTCACCGGGTTGCTCTCCGTCGGGCGCCAGCCGTGGCTGGCCGACCACGCTGTGGACGGCACACTGCTCTTCCCCGGCACGGGTTTCCTGGAGTTGGCGCTCCAGGCATGCGAACGGATCGGCGCCGGCCACGTCGAGGAGTTCACGATCGAGGCCCCGCTCGTCCTGCCGGAGGACGGCACGGTACAGCTCCAACTCACCGTCGGCGACGCGGACGAGTCGGGCCGGCGTGCGGTCACCGTGCACTCGCGGCCCGCGGCACGCGCGGACCAGGAGGACACCCCCTGGACCCGGCACGCCGACGGCACCCTGGCCGAGGGCCCGCCCGAACCCGATGCCCTCGCCCTCGCCGACCTCACCGCCTGGCCCCCGCCGGGCGCGGATCCGGTCGACGTATCGGACCTGTACGAGCGGACGGCCGCGAACGGTTTCGCCTACGGACCGGCCTTCCGCGGCCTGCGCGCCGCCTGGCGCAAGGGCGAGGAGGTGTTCGCCGAAGTGACACTGCCCGAGCAGCACCATGACGCCGGCTTCGTCCTCCATCCGGCGCTGCTGGACGCCGCTCTGCACACGGTCGCGCTCGCCGCACCCGACACGGAACGGGCCGTGCTGCCGTTCAGCTTCCGGCAGGTCACCGCGGCGCCGGCCGCGAGCCCTGACACCCTGCGGGTCCGCCTGGTCCGGCAGGGAGAGGACACCTTCGGCGTACAGCTGGCGGACGCGTCGGGTGCCTGGCTCGCCGCGATACCGGCGCTCGTACTGCGGCCGGTCGACCCCGCGGCGCTGGCAGCCGCCGGACCGAAGTCCGACAGCCTGTACCGGATGGAGTGGGCGCCGCTGCCGCTGGCCGGCAGCGCCGGCGAACCGTACGCCGTGGTCGGCATCGGTGCCGTACCGCAGGCGGCCGACGCCGACGGCGGCCGGTACGCGGACCTGGCCGAACTGGCCGCTGCCGTCACCGCCGGAGCCCCGGTGCCCGCAACGGTGCTCGTCAACTGCCCGCAGGCCCAAGGTGACACGGCCATGGCCACCCGCCGGGCCGTACACCACGCACTGGACGTCGCCAAGGCCTGGCTCCAGGACGAGAGGTTCAGCGGGTCGCGGCTGGTGATGTGCACCCGAAACGCCGTGGCCACAACGGCCGGCGCCGCTGTGCGGGGGCTGCCGCAGTCCGCCGTCTGGGGCCTTGTCCGCACCGCCAAGGCCGAGAACCCGGGCCGTTTCGCCCTGCTCGACCTCGATGGAACGGACCAGTCCGTGGCCTCGCTGCCGGCCGCCCTGGCGACCGGTGAACCCGAGATCGCCCTGCGCGAGGGCGCTGGCAGTGTGCCACGTCTGGTACGGGCCCGGGCGGCAGAGCCGTTCCGCGGCCTCGGCGCGGCCGGCGCGGGAGGCACGGTGCTCATCACCGGGGCCAGTGGCGTGCTCGGCCGCATCGTCGCCCGTCACCTGGTGACGGCGCACGGTGTGCGGAACCTACTGCTCGCCAGCCGCAGCGGTCCGGACGCGGCCGGGATGCGCGAGCTGGAGAAGGAGCTGCGCGAGCTGGGCGCGAGCGTCGAACTCGCCGCCTGCGACGTCGCCGACCGGGCCGAGGTCGCCCGGCTGCTGTCCTCCGTATCCCCCGAGAGTCCGCTCACCGCCGTGGTGCACACCGCGGGCGTGCTCGACGACGGCGTCATCGGCTCGCTGACCGCGGAGCGCATGGACGCGGTGCTGCGTGCCAAGGCCGACGCCGTACTCCACCTGGATGAGCTGACGCGCGACCTCGACCTGGAGGCGTTCGTCCTGTTCTCCTCTCTCGCCGGAACGTTCGGCGGGGTCGGGCAGGGCAACTACGCGGCGGCCAATGCCTTCCTCGACGCTTTCGCCCACGCCAGGCGGGCGGCGGGACGGCCCGCAGTGTCCCTTGCCTGGGGCCTGTGGGCCGAGCGCAGCGGCATGACCACCAAACTGGACGAGGCCGACCTCCACCGGATGGCCAGGGGCGGCGTCCGTCCCATGCCGTCGGACCAGGCACTGGCCCTGCTCGACGCCGCGCTCGCCTCGGGCGAGCCGTTCCTTGCCCCGGCCAGGCTCGACGTGGCGGCGCTGCGTGCCGCTGCCGGAGACGTTCCGCATCTGCTGCGGTCACTGGTGAAGCCGCCCCGGTCCTCCGCCGGCCGTCCGGCCGCCGCGGCGGAAGCCGAGCAGCTCGGCGCCCGGCTGGCCGGGCTGCCGGAAGCGGACCGACGCCGGGCCGTGCTCGATACCGTCCTGAGCCAGGCCGCTCTGGTCCTGGGGCATGCCTCGGCCGACGCGATCGACCCCGACCGCGGCTTCCTGGAGCTGGGCTTCGACTCGCTGACCGCGGTCGAGCTGCGCAATCGGCTCGGCGCCGTGACCGGAACCAGGCTGCCCGCGACACTGCTGTTCGACTACCCGGAACCCACCGGACTGGCCGACCACTTGCTCGGCAGGCTGGCACCCGCGGTGGAGGAGCAGCTGGGCGACGGCTCGGTGCTCGACCGGCTCGACGCGTGGGAGGCGCAGATCGAACCGATCATGGACGACACGGAGGCCAGGGCGGCGCTGCGCAGTCGGCTGCAGGGGCTCATGGCCCGGCTCGAGAGCCTGCCGGAGGACCCGGATCCGGGGCTGGAGAACAGGCTGGAGAAGGCGTCGGACGATGAGCTGTTCGACTTCATCGAGAACGAGCTCGGCGGGTCGTGAAGACCTGACCGCAAAGGGAACGGCCCCGCGCCCGGGCCCCGGGGGGGGGGGGGGGGGGGGGCGCGGGCGCCGGGGGGGGGGGGTGCGATCGCCGTGGGCGCGGGGGGGGGGCCGGCCCCCCGCCCCCCGCGCGCCCCCCCCCCCGGCGGGGGGCGCCGCGCCCCCCCCCCCCCCCGCGGGGGGGGGGGGGGCGCCCCCCCCACGAACGGGGCCTGTCCGAAGAGAACTGACACCAGATCAACTACCTCCAGGTCACGGGCAGTTCGAACACGCCGTAGTGCATGGCCTTCTCCCGGAGCGGCACCTGCGACGCCGGTACCGTCAGCCGGAGATCGGGGAACCTGTCGAAGAGCTTCTGGAACGCGATCCGCAGGGTCGCCCGCGCCAGATGCTGCCCCAGACACTGGTGGATACCGAAGCCGAAAGCCAGGTGTCTGCGCGCGGGACGGGTCACATCGAGTGTGTCCGCGTCCTTGAAGTACTCGGCGTCGCGGTTCGCCGACGGAAGGGACAGCACCACCGTCTGTCCCTTCTCGATCTTCACGCCGTCGATCTCGACGTCCTCCAGCGCCACCCGGCTCGCTCCGAAGTGGGAGATGGTCAGATAGCGCAGCAACTCCTCCACCCCGCTGCTCATCAGCTCCGGATTCGCCCGCAGCTTCGCCAGCTCCTCGGGATGCTCGAGCAGCGCGAACGTGCCCAGCGCCAGCATGTTCGGAGTGGTGTCCAGGGCCCCGCCGATGGCGATCCACGCGATGTTCGCCATCTCCTCCTCGGTCAGTTCGCCGGTGGCGATGAGCCGGCTCAGCAGGTCGTCACCCGGCTCGGCGGCGAACCGCTCGCGCATCATCCGTTCCAGAGTCGTGTTCAGACCCGTGTTGTGATGGATGAACTCTTCGAGGGTGTAGTCGATGCGCATGATCACATCGAAGTGCTCGGCCAGAGTGACCAGATCGCTCTCCGATACGCCCATGACCGAGCAGGTCGACCTGGCCGGGATCTTCAGAGCGAACGCCTTGACCAGGTCGACGGGCGGTTCCATCTCCGCCATCTCGTCCAGTACGCCGTCGATGATCGCTTCGAGTCTGGGCTCGTACTCCTGGATTCTGCGGACGGTGAAGAAGCCCGTCAGCAGCCGCCGGTAACGGGTGTGCTCCGGTGAGTCCATGCGGACGAAGTTGCCCGGCGCGGACGGCTGCGGATCGTAGTTCTCCACCTCGAAGGGCGGCGAGTGCACCAGAGCCAGCAGCTCGTTGCGATGGCTGAAGCGTTGGTCGGTCATGATCTGCCGCACATGTTCGTGCCGCGTGATCAGCCACCCGTCCTTGCGGCCCGGTGCCACGTCGAACGACACCGGGCTGATCGGATCCTCCTCGCGCAGCCGGCTGTACTCGGCTGCCGGATCGAACGGGCAGGTGCGCTTGTAAGGGACCACTGGTGACTTGGGTTTGTAGGCGGGATCCTGAGCAGGCTCGGAAACCATGGCTCCTCCGACTGGGATGGGGACGGGTGGCCTCGCATGACTGTTCGCCCGGACTGGTGCGGCAGGGTCACGCCCGCCGGGACGCCAGGGGCAGTCGCCGCAGACCGAAGACGTTGACCCTGTTCTCGTAGTAGGAAAGCTGCGCGTCCCGGTCCAGCCGGACCTCGGAGAACCGGTCGAGCATCAGGTTGAGCGCGATCCGCCCCTCGAGCCGGGCGAGCGGAGCGCCGAGGCAGTAGTGGATGCCATGGCCGAAAGCCACCTGACGGGCGTTCGGCCGGAGCGGCACGAAGTGGTCCGGGTCGTCGAAGACCCGCTCGTCGCGGTTGGCCGACAGCAGCCAGAGATGCATCATCGTGTTCGCGGCGACCGGCACCCCCGCGATCTCCGTGTCCGCGGTCGGCACCCGCTCGATCTTCAGGAACGGGGGGCGGCAGCGCAGCACTTCCTCGATGTAGGCCGGGATCTGTGAGCGGTCGGACCGCAGTTCGCCCCAGCGGTCCGAGTCGGTGTTCAGGCTGAGCAGCATGTTGCCGAGCAGCACGGACGTCGTGACATGCCCCGCGAGCAGCAGGAGCGCGGCGAAGCTCACCACGTCGTCGTCGTTGAGCCGCTCGCCGTCCACCTCGGCGCGTACCAGGGTGCCGATGAGGTCGTCGTGCGGGGCACGGCGGCGGGCCGTGACGTGCTCGCGCAGATACGCGTCCAGTTCCCCTACCAGTCGGCCGAAGGCGGCGGGGCCGTCAGGGGCCGCGGGGTCGATCGTCAGCAGGTCGTCCGCCCAGCCCTGGAAGAGGTGCCGGTCGGAGATCGGCACCCCCAGCATCGAGGCGATCACGATGACGGGCAGCGGATTGGCCAGCGCGTCCACCAGATCGAAGCGGTCCGAGTCGATGTCGTCGAGCAGCCTGGTCGCCACATCGGTGATCTGCGGTGTGAGATCGCTGATCATCTTCGCCGTGAACGCCTGGCTGACCAGACGGCGCATCTTCCCGTGCCGAGGAGGGTCGAGCAGGAGCAACGTGCCGCCCGGAGGTTCACGCTCGCCGCCCGACAGAGACGTCACCGTGTCGGAGGAGAATGCGGCGGGCTGGGAGACGATCCGCTGGATGTCCCGGTGCCGGAAGACGTGGACATTGCCCTTGTCGTCCCGCCACACGGGCTGCTCGTCCCGCATCCGGCGGAGCCACGCGAGCAGCGAGGCGCCCCCGTCCAGATCGATCTCCGGTGGCGCCGTGACGTCGAGTGCCGTCATCGGCGAGGACCCCTCGCGTACGGCATCGGATGTTTCCTGCGGCACCTTCGTGCCTCCCCTCTCCTACGGCCCTGGGGTGGCGCGTTTACGGGCCACAGGCCGATCGGCCCTCACCCCAGCACGAAGAGCACTCAGCGAGCCAGCGCGGCGGGGGAACTCTAGGGAATCGCCGGTCGAGGCAGGCCGACCTCGTCCTAGGGGTTCTCTTAGAGTCACCGGCCGCCGCCCCGAAGGGCCGCTCGACGCCCACAGAATGCGATCAGTGAGAGCAGGATTCGAACGTCGTTGGTGCCAGCGTGAGGCAGGCCGGTCCGCCAAGTGCGGGTCCTGGGAAGGGAGCTGAGCTGTGAGCGAGGGAAAGCTCCGCGACTATCTGAAGCGGGTGACCGCGGATCTGCACCGCACCGGCAAGCGCCTGCGGGAGATGGAGGCCCGGGAACGCGAGCCCATCGCGATCGTGGCCATGAGCTGCCGATACCCCGGCCGAGTACGCTCACCCGAAGACCTCTGGAAGCTGGTCGCCGACGGCACCGACGGCATCACGCCCTTCCCGGAGGACCGCGGTTGGGACGTCGACTCGCTGTACCACCCGGACCCCGCCAACCCCGGCACCTGCTACACCCGGGAAGGCGGCTTCCTGCACGACGCGGCCGACTTCGACCCGGACTTCTTCGCCATGTCGCCCCGCGAGGCGCTGGCGACCGACCCGCAGCAGCGCCTCCTCCTCGAAACGTCCTGGGAGGCGTTCGAGCGGGCAGGCCTTCGGCGACAGGCGCTCAAAGGCAGCCCCACCGGCGTCTTCGTCGGCGTCATGTACAACGACTACGGCTCGCGGTTCACCGAGCCGCCCGCCGGTCTCGAAGGGCACCTGGGCAACGGCAGCGCGGCCAGTATCGCCTCGGGCCGCGTCGCCTACACCTTCGGCCTCGAAGGCCCGGCGGTGACGGTGGACACGGCCTGCTCGTCGTCGCTGGTCGCTCTGCACCTGGCCTGCAACGCACTGCGCCAGGGGGAGTGCAACCTCGCCCTCGCGGGAGGCGTGACGGTGATGTCCACGCCGGTGACGTTCCTGGAGTTCAGCAGGCAGCGCGGGCTCTCCGCCGACGGCCGGTGCAAGGCGTTCTCCGACAGCTCCGACGGCACGGGGTGGGGCGAGGGGGCAGGCATCCTGCTGCTGGAACGGCTCTCCGACGCCCAGCGCAACGGCCACACCGTGCTCGGTCTCGTACGGGGCACCGCCGTCAACCAGGACGGGGCGAGCAGCGGTCTGACCGCCCCCAACGGGCCGTCCCAACAGCGGGTCATCCGGGCGGCACTGGCCACCGCGGGCCTGGGCCCATCCGATGTGGACGCCGTGGAGGCGCACGGCACCGGGACCACCCTCGGCGACCCGATCGAAGCGCAGGCGCTCCTTGCCACCTACGGCCAGGAGCGGGAAGCCGGCCGGCCCCTGTGGCTCGGCACGGTCAAGTCCAACGTCGGTCACACCCAGGCTGCGGCCGGGGTCGCCGGAGTCATCAAGATGGTGCAGGCGATGCAGCACGGGGTGCTGCCGCGGACGCTGCACGTGGACGCGCCCTCGTCGCATGTCGACTGGTCAGAAGGGAACGTCCGGCTGCTCACCGAAGCGGTGGACTGGCCGGACACCGGCCGGCCGCGGCGCGCCGGGGTCTCGGCCTTCGGGGTCAGCGGCACGAACGCCCACGCCGTGGTCGAACAGGCCCCGCCCGCCGGAACCAGGTGGGAAGGCGCCGACTCCGACGCGGAGGCGGCGCCCGACCGGTCCGGGGAGCTCACCGCCTCGGCTTCGAGCCCGGTGGCGCCGCTTTCCGTGGTGCCCTGGGTGCTCTCCGCCCGCAGCGAGCCGGCCCTCCGGGCCCAGGCAGCGCGTCTGCTGGCCCACGTCGGGGACCTGCCCGAGACCGTCGGCCCCGCGGACATCGGCGCTTCGCTGGCCATGTCCCGTACCGCCTTCGAGCACCGCGCGGCGGTACTGGGCGAGGACCGCGGGGAACTGCTGTGCGGCCTCGCCCAGTTCGCGCAGGGGGACGACACCGGCGTGATCCGGGGGACTGCGGGCCGCGGCAGGACGGCGTTCCTCTTCGCGGGCCAGGGCGCGCAGCGACTCGGCATGGGCCGCGGCCTCCACCGGGAGTTCCCCGTCTTCGCGCAAGCCTTCGACGAGGTCTGCGCCCACCTCGACGCAGAGCTGCGACAACGGCTCCGGGACATCGTCTTCGGTGAGGACGCCGACGTACTGGACCGGACCGGCTTCACCCAGCCCGCGCTCTTCGCCTTCGAGGTGGCGCTCTTCCGGCTCGTCGAGTCCTGGGGCGTCCGGCCCGACTTCCTGCTCGGCCACTCCATCGGGGAGCTCGCCGCCGCGCACGCCGCTGGGGTGCTGTCGCTGGAGGACTCCTGCCGGCTCGTGGCGGCCCGCGGAAGGCTGATGCAGGCGCTTCCGGCCGGAGGCGCGATGTTCTCCCTCCTGGCGGGCGAAGCCGACGTGCTGGCGCTGCTGGCCGAGGCCGACGCCGGCGACCGGCTGAGCGTCGCCGCGGTGAACGGGCCAGGGACGACCGTCGTGGCCGGTGAACAGGACGCTCTCGAACCGCTCGTACGGCGCTTCGAAGAGCAGGGCGGCAAGGCGAAGCGGCTACGGGTGAGCCACGCCTTCCACTCCCCGCTGATGGAGCCCATGCTCGCCGAATTCCGCATGGTCGCCGAGGGTGTAACGTTCCGTCGGCCACGTGTGCCCGTCATCTCCAACGTGACCGGAGAGCCGGCCACCGACCTCGGAACCGCCGACTACTGGGTACGGCACGTGCGCCAGGCCGTACGGTTCGCGGACGGCATCCGGTGGCTGGAACAGCAAGGGGTCACCCGCTTCCTCGAACTCGGCCCCGACACCACCCTCACCGCGATGGCTCAGCTCTGCCTCGACGCGGACTCCGACCACCTCCTCGTACCCGCCCTGCGCAAGGACAGGGACGAGGCCCGCAGCGTCGTCGCCGCCCTCAGTGCGCTGCACACGCGCGGCGCGAGTCCCGACTGGGCCCCCCTCTTCCCCGGCGCCGACCACGTCGACCTGCCCACCTATGCCTTCCAGCGCGAGCGCTACTGGCTGGACGCCGAGGCGGCCGCGGCGCCGCGCCAGGGCGAACACCCGCTGCTCCCGATGGCCGTCACACTGGCGGACAGCAGTGCCGTCGTCTCCACCGGACGCCTCTCCATGTCCACGCACTCCTGGCTCGCCGACCGGGCGGCCGACGGCGCCGTCGTGCTCCCCACGAGCGCGTACCTCGACCTCGCCGTCCACCTCGGCGCACTCGCCGGCTGCGACCACCTTGCCGAACTGGCCGTGGATGCCCCCCTCGTAGTGCACGAGAGGTCATCCGTAGAGATCCAGGTCGTGCTCGCCGCCCCCGCGGCGCAGAACGGACACCGCACACTCACCGTGCACTCCCGCCCCGCCGAGCAGGACGGAGACGCGCCGTGGACACGGCACGCCCACGGCGTGCTCACCCCGCATGCGCCGCAGCTGCCCGCCCACGACCTCGGTACCTGGCCTCCTGCCGACGCCCGTCCCGTGGACCTGGCCGCGTACCGCGCGGCGCGGGAAGGCGACGAGTCCCCGAACAGCCCTGCGTCCGACGGGCTGCGGAGCGTATGGCGAAGCGGTGACACGGTGTTCGCCGAGGCCGAACTGCCCGAGGCGTACCGCGGCGACGCGGCCCGCTTCGCCCTGCACCCGGCGCTGCTCGACGCGGTGCTCCGGGCGCTCCCGGCGGCCGGGCACCCCGGCGCCGTAGCCGTGTCCTGGCGTGACTGCGCGCTGCACGCGGTGGCCGCCGAATCGGTGCGCGCCCGGCTCGTACCCGCCGACGACGGCAGCGTGCAGGTGTACCTCGCCGACGAACTCGGCGACCCTGTCGCCTCGATCGGCTCCGTGACGCTGGTGCCCGTCACCGAGTCCGGACTGCCGCAGCCATCCTCCGACCGCGACAGCCTCTTCACCGTCGATTGGACCGCGCTTCCCGAACCCTCCCCGGGCGCGCCGCGGCAGCCGTACACGCTCACCGTCCTCGGCCACAACAACCCCGGGTCCGGCACCGAAGCGAACCAACTCCACGCCCAACTGGACGCTCTGGCCACCGCCGTGGAAGAGGGCGAAGAGGTTCCCGACATCGTCGTCGTGCCGTGGCGGACAGCGGAATCCGGCGAACCGGCCGACGCCGCGCTCGAGGCTGTGGCGGAGGCGCTCGCGCTGCTCCAGAGCTGGCTCGGCCGCCCAAGCCTCGCCGGCTCACGTCTCGTCCTGCTCACCCGGGGCGCCGTCGCCACCGGCCCGGGTGAGACCGTACGGGACCTCCCCGCCGCCGCCGTATGGGGCCTGGTGCGCTCCGCACAGTCGGAGAACCCCGACCGGTTCGTCCTGGTGGACACCGACGAGGACGAGGCGCCCGGCGCGGCGGTCGCCGATGCGGTGCGCACCGGGGAGACACAGATCGCCGTCCGCGCAGAGCGCGTCATGGCCGCCCGCCTCGTCCGGCTGCCCGCGCCTGCTGAGGAACCCGGGCCCGCGGAATCCGCGGCCAGGGCGCCCTTCGAAGCGCACCGCACCGTCCTCGTGACGGGCGCCACCGGAACCGTGGGTGCCGCCGTGACGAGGCACCTGGTGACGACACACGGCGTACGGCACCTGCTGCTCGCCGGCAGGCGGGGGGCAGCGGCGCCGGGCGCCGGACAACTGGCCGCGGAACTCGGTGAACTGGGCGCCCACGTCACCATCGCCGCGTGCGACGTCGCCGACCGCGGAGCCCTGGCCGACCTGCTGGCCACCGTCCCCGAAGAGCACCCGCTGGGCGCGGTCGTGCACGCCGCCGGAGTGCTCGACGACGGCGTGATCTCCTCCCTCACCCCCGAGCGCATCGCCACCGTGCTGCGCCCCAAGACCGATGCCGCGGTCAACCTCGACCGGCTCACCCGCCACCTCGACCTGTCGGCCTTCGTGCTGTTCTCCTCGGCCGCCGCCACGTTCGGCGGCCCCGGCCAGGGCAACTACGCTGCCGCCAACGCCTTCCTGGAGGCGCTCGCCCACCGTCGCCGCGCCGAAGGCCGCCCGGCGATGGCGATCGGCTGGGGCATGTGGGCCGAGCGCAGCGAGATGAGCGCCCGTCTGGACGAGGCGGACCTGCGGCGGATGAACCGCGGCGGGGTCGGTGCCCTGCCTACCGAGGCGGCTCTCGCGCTCCTCGACCGCTGCCTCGCCCTGAACCGGGTCGCACCCGTCCCGGTCCCGCTCGACGTCGCCGCGATACGCAGGCGGCGCCCGGAGGTTCCCGCCCTGCTCCGCGGACTCGCCGGCGGGCCCGCCAGGCGGACCGCCGCCAGGGCGACCGGATCGGGCGCGGGCGCCGAGTCCTCGACGGCCCGCTCGCTGGCCGCCCTTCCCCGGACAGAGCGCGAGGCCGCCGTCCTCGACCTCGTACGCACCGAGATCGCCACCGTGCTCGGCCACACCTCGGCGGACCGGGTCGACGCAGGCCGCGTCTTCGGCGATCTCGGCCTCGACTCGCTGACCTCTCTCGAACTGCGCAACGCGCTCGGCCGGCGCACCGGGCTGCGACTGCCGGCCACGCTCGCCTTCGACCACCCCACGCCATCGGCGGTCGCCTCCCACCTGCTGGAGGAACTGCTCGAAACCGGTCGCACATCCGAGGCTTCGGAGCCCGACCGCGCGGCTGCGGGCGAGCCCGTCGCGATCGTCGCGATGAGCTGCCGCTTCCCGGCCGGCATCCGGACACCGGACCAGTTCTGGGAGTTCCTGGCCTCCGGGGGCGACGGCATCGGCGAGTTCCCCGACGACCGCGGCTGGGACACCGAGGCCCTGTACGACCCCGACCCGGAGCACGAGGGCACGACGTACACCCGCAAGGGCGGCTTCCTCACCGGCGTCGACCGCTTCGACGCGGGCTTCTTCGGCGTCTCGCCACGCGAGGCCCTGGCCATGGATCCGCAGCAGCGGATCCTGCTCGAGGTCTGCTGGGAGGCGTTCGAGCGGGCCGGGATCGACCCGCTGTCCCTGCGCGGCAGCCGTACGGCCGTATTCGCCGGCACCAACGGGCAGGACTACACCACCGTCCTGGGCAACGCCGCTGAGAGCGTGGACGGTTACCTGGGAACGGGCAACGCGGCGAGCGTCGTCTCCGGCCGGATCGCCTACTCCTTCGGCCTCGAAGGGCCGGCCGTGACCGTGGACACCGCGTGCTCCTCCTCCCTCGTCGCCCTGCACTGGGCCGTACGCGCCCTCCAGGCGGGGGAGTGCTCGCTCGCGCTGGCGGGCGGCGTCACCGTGATGTCGACCCCCGCGGCGTTCCTGGAGTTCAGCCGCCAGCGCGGACTGTCCGCCGACGGCCGCTGCAAGGCGTTCGCCGACGGCGCCGACGGCACCGGCTGGGGCGAGGGCGCGGGCATGCTGCTGGTCGAGCGGCTGTCCGACGCCCGGCGCAACGGGCACCCGGTGCTGGCCGTCGTACGCGGCAGCGCGATCAACTCCGACGGCGCGAGCAACGGTCTCACGGCGCCCAACGGCCCCTCCCAGCAGCGTGTGATCAGGCAGGCGCTCGCCGACGCCCGGCTCTCCACCGGCGACGTCGACGCCGTCGAGGCACATGGCACCGGGACCACCCTCGGCGACCCGATCGAGGCGCAGGCGCTCCTCGCCACCTACGGTCAGGGCCGCGACGAGGAACGGCCGCTGTTGCTCGGCTCTGTGAAGTCCAACATCGGGCACACCCAGGCCGCGGCCGGGGTCGCCGGAGTGATCAAGATGGTGCTGGCCATGGGGCACGGCCTGCTGCCGCAGACGCTGCACGTGGACGCGCCCTCGTCGCACGTGGACTGGGAGGAAGGCGCCGTCGAACTGCTTGCGGCCCCCGTCGCCTGGCCCGAGCAGGGGCGCCCCCGGCGGGCCGGGGTGTCCTCGTTCGGCTTCAGCGGCACCAACGCCCACATCATCCTCGAACAGGCCCCGGAACCTGCTGAGTTGGCAGCCGCGGCACAACCGGCCGACGGCGGGCAGCCCGCCGCCGAGCCGGCCCCGGACCAGCGGGAGGACGCCGACGCCGTCCAACTGCCCGTCGTGTGGCCGCTGTCCGCGCGCAGCCCCGACGCTCTCCGCTCCCTCGCCGAGGCACTGCGAACCCACGTCGGACACCGCGAGGACCTGCCTGCCGCGGCCATCGGCCACGCCCTGGCCACCACCCGGGCGTCCTTCGAGCACCGCGCAGTCGCCTACGGCACCGAGGGCGCGGCCCTCCACGCTGCCCTGGACGCACTCGCCGGTGGGAAGACAGCGGCCGGAGCCGTCGAGGGCGTGGTCCGGCCCGGCGCCCGCACCGCCTTTCTTTTCACCGGGCAGGGCGCCCAGCGCCCTGGCATGGGCAGCGAACTGCACAGCTCCTTCCCGGTGTTCGCCGAAGCGCTCGACGAGATCTGCGGACACTTCGCCGACCACCTCGACCGGCCGCTGCGCGACGTCATGTTCCACGACACCGACGACGCCGACGGACTGCTCCACCGGACCGCGTACACCCAACCCGCACTGTTCGCCATGGAGGTCGCACTCCACCGCCTCGCCGAGTCCGCGGGCCTGCGCGCCGACTACCTGCTGGGCCACTCCATCGGCGAGCTGGCCGCCGCGCACATCGCCGGCGTGTTCTCCCTGGCCGACGCGTGCGCCCTCGTCGCGGCACGAGGCCGCCTCATGCAGGCGCTCCCGGAGAACGGGGCCATGGTCGCGCTCCAGGCGACGGAGACCGACGTGCTGCCGCTGCTGGAAGGGCGCGAGCAGCAGGTCTGCGTCGCCGCCGTCAACGCACCGGACTCCGTCGTGATCTCCGGTGACGAGAGCGCCGTGACAGAGATCGCCGAACGGCTGGCCGCCGAGGGCCGCAGGACCAAGCGGCTCCAAGTCAGCCACGCGTTCCACTCACCGCACATGGATCCGATGCTCGACGAGTTCCGCGAGGTCGCAGAGGCGCTGACCTACCACGAGCCGCGCATCCCGGTCGTGTCAGATGTGACCGGCGAGATCGCCACCGAGCTGGACCGCGCCGACTACTGGGTACGCCATGTCCGCCAGGCCGTCCGGTTCCACGACGGCGTTCGCCTGCTCGCCGAGAAGGGCGTGCAGCGGTACGTCGAACTCGGCCCCGACGGCACCCTCTCCGCCATGGCCGCCGCCTGCCTCCCTTCCAGCGCGACCGGAACGGCGGTCATCCCGCTCGTCCGCGACCGGGCATCCGAGTCCCTGTCGCTGCTCGACGCCCTCGCCCTCGCGTACGTTCACGGCGCGGACCTCGACTGGCCCGCCGTCGCCAACGTGCACCCGGGACGTTCGGCCGTCGACCTGCCGACCTACCCCTTCCAGCGGCAGCGCTACTGGCCGACTCCCGGCGTCGCCACTGGCGACCTCGGCGCCGCCGGACTCGCCCCGGCAGATCACCCGCTGCTCGGTGCCACCGTCGAACTCGCCGACGGTGGCCATCTGTTCACCAGCCGGCTCTCGGTACGCGACCAGCCGTGGCTCGCCGACCACGCACTGGCAGGCACGGTCGTCGTCCCCGGCACGGCCTTGCTCGAACTCGCCGTCCTGGCAGGAGACCGTGCGGGCTGCCGCCGCGTCGAGGACCTGACCCTGGTCAGTCCTCTGATCCTGCCCGCGCGGGGCGCGATGGCCCTGCAGGCAGTTCTCGGCGCCGACGACGGATCGGGCCACCGGCCCTTCACCGTCCACGCACGCGACGCCGAGGCGGATGCCCACGAGCCGTGGACGCTGCATGCAACGGGCATGCTCACCGCCGCCACTCCCGAGCCCGCCGGGCCCGTCCTGCCCACATGGCCGCCCACCGGCTCCGTACCGCTCCCGGTGGAGGACGTCTACGAGCGGCTGAGCGCGGGCGGATTCGACTACGGGCCCCTCTTCCAAGGGCTGCGCGCCGCCTGGCGGCACGGCGACCAGATCCACGCCGAGGTGGCCCTGCCCGAGGAGGCACGGCAGGACGCGAGCCGCTTCGCGCTGCACCCGGCGCTGCTCGACGCCGCTCTGCACGCGACCACGTTTCTGCCGATGCAGGACACGGCGGCCGGACGGCTGCCGTTCTCCTGGCGCGGGGTGGAGATCCACGCCACCGGAGCGACGCAGCTGCGGATCCGCCTCGACCTGTCCGCACCCGACACCGTGTCCCTGGTTCTCGCCGACACCGACGGCCGGTCCGTGGCCGAGGTCGAGGCGCTGACACTGCGGGAGGTCTCGCCCGACCGGATCGCGCTCTCCGTACAGGCCTCCGACCCCCTCTACCACCTCGACTGGCCCACGGCCCCGGTGGACGCGACATCCGCCGGAGAGCCGGCGCGGATCCTCGTCCTGGACAGCGAGGGGCTCGCCGCCGACCTGGACGGCGCGGGTGTGCCCGTCACCCGGCTGACCACTCTCGCCGACCTCGACCAGAACAGCGGCACCGTCCTCGTGGAGCTTCCCGCCTCCCACCCCCACGAGGCGGCCACCGGCGCACTCGCACTGGTCCAGGCGTGGTCGGCGGACCGAGCCGCCCCGACCCGGCTCGCCTTCCTCACCCGGGGAGCCGTGAACGCCCCCGGCACGACCCACCACGACTCCGCGGCCGCCTCGATCTGGGGCCTGGTGCGCTCGGCTCAGTCCGAGCATCCCGGCCGCTTCGTCCTCGCCGACATCGACGACCAGGACGCCTCGTACGCCGCGCTTACCGCGGGCCTCGCGACGGACGAGCCCCAATTCGCCGTCCGCGGCGGCACCGTGCACCTGCCGCGCGTCGCCACGATCCCGTCCGGCACCGGGCTGTGCGAACCCGACGAAGGGGCCTTCTGGTGTCTGGGCATGACCGGGAGGGGCACGCTCGATCACCTCGCCCTCGTTCCACGCGAGGAAGCCGCAAGGCCGCTGGAGCGGGGTGAGGTACGGATCGCGGTGCGGGCTGCCGGGGTGAACTTCCGTGACGTACTGAACGTCCTCGGCATGTATCCCGGGGACGCGGGAGCCTTCGGCCTGGAAGGTGCGGGCGTGGTCACAGAGACGGGCCCCGGTGTCGTCGGTTTCGCCCCGGGGGATCGGGTGATGGGGCTGTTCCCGTATGCCTTCGGGCCGGTGGCGGTGGCTGACGAGCGCACGGTCATCCGTATTCCGGAGGGGTGGTCGTTCGGGCAGGCGGCGGCTGCGCCGGTGGTGTTCCTGACGGCGTATTACGCGCTGGTGGACTTGGGCGGGCTCCAGGCGGGTGAGTCGGTGCTTATCCATGCTGCCGCGGGTGGTGTGGGTATGGCCGCAGTGCAGTTGTCGCGGCATCTGGGTGCTGAGGTGTTCGGTACCGCGAGTCCTGGGAAGTGGGGGACGTTGCGCGGGTCGGGTCTGGATGATTCGCACATTGCGTCTTCGCGTGATCTGGGCTTCGAGCGGTCGTTCCTGGATGTGACCGGTGGCCGGGGTGTGGATGTGGTGCTGGACTCCCTGGCGCGGGAGTTCGTGGATGCGTCGTTGCGGTTGCTGCCCCGTGGCGGGCGGTTCCTGGAGATGGGCAAGACCGACATCCGCGAGCCCGGACAGGTGGCCGCCGACCATGCGGGCGTGCGCTACCAGGCGTTCGACCTGATCGAGGCGGGGCCCGACCGGATCAAGGAGATGTTCGCGCAGGTACGCGATCTGTTCGAGCGGGGTGTGCTGGAGCCGTTGCCCGTGACGGCCTGGGACATTCGAAAAGCCCCGGAGGCGTTCCGTCACCTGAGCCAGGCCAGGCATGTGGGCAAGGTCGTCCTCACGATGCCGGTCGCCCTCGACCCGGAGGGCACGGTGCTGATCACCGGCGGAACGGGTGGTCTGGGCGCGCTGGTGGCCCGGCACCTGGTGACCGAGCACGGCATACGGCACCTCGTACTCGCCAGCCGCCGGGGGATGGAGGCGCCCGGCGCCGTCGAGCTGATGGACGAACTGGCTGCCCTCGGCGCCGACACCACTGTCACCGCCTGCGACACCGCGGACCGGGACGCCCTGCGAAGCCTGCTCGACTCCGTATCGAAGCAGCATCCGCTCACCGCTGTCGTCCACACGGCGGGCGTGCTCGACGACACCGTCGTCGCGTCGCTCACACCCCAGCGGCTCCGCGCGGTCCTGAGGCCCAAGACCGACACTGTGACCCACCTGCACGACCTCACCCGCCATGCGGACCTGGCCGCGTTCATCGTCTTCTCCTCGACCGCCGGGGTGTTCGGCGCTCCCGGCCAGGCCAACTACGCGGCTGCCAACGCCTTCTGCGACACCTTCGCCGCAGAGCGCAGGGCCGCCGGGCTGCCCGCCACGTCGCTCGCCTGGGGCCCGTGGTCCCAGGCGACCGGCATGACCAGCGGGCTCACCGAAGCGGACCTGCGCCGGATGGCCCGCGCGGGCCTGCCCGCGCTGTCCACGGACCGCGGGCTGGCCCTGTTCGACGCGGCGCTGGGCCGACCCGAGGCGGTCCTGCTGCCGATGGTGGTCGACACCCGCGCTCTGAGCTCCGGCGGACCCGTACCACCGCTGCTGAGCGGCCTCGTCCGCACTGCCGCCCGTCGTACGGTGGCGGGGTCGGCAGCATCGTCCGGGCCGGGCTCGGCCGACATGCTGGCCCGTACGCTTGCGGCGCTGGACCGGGACGACGCACACCAGGCCGTACTCGACGTGGTGCGCACCCAGGTCGCCGCTGTACTCGGCCATGCCTCCGCGGCAGAGGTCGGCGACGAGCAGTCGTTCAAGGACCTCGGCTTCGACTCGCTGACCGCGGTCGAGCTCCGTAACCGGCTCGGCACCGCGACCGGAGCCCCGCTGCCGGCCACGCTCGTGTTCGACTACCCCACCCCGCTGGCCCTCACCGACCACCTGTGCGCGGAGCTCCTCCCCGGCCAACAGATACCGGACGGCGAGACACCGCAGGACGAGACGGCGGTACGCGAGGCACTGGCCACCGTCCCCGTCGCGCGGCTGCGGCAAGCCGGCCTGCTCGACGCCCTGTTGGCGCTGGCACACACCGCACCGCCCCCCGGCGAGGCCGACTCCGCCTCCGACGCCATAGACGGCATGGAGGTCGACGACCTCGTGCGCCTGGCGTTCGGCACCGCAGAGGGCTGAGCACCACCCGTCCCGACGAAGCCACAAACGACGAAGCCAGAAAAACGGAGCTGACCAATGGCCACGTCCGCGGATCAGATCGTCGAAGCCCTCCGGGCCTCGCTCCGGGAGAACGATCGGCTGCGTAAACAGAACCAGCAACTCGTCGCCGCCGCCGGGGAACCCATCGCCGTCGTCGCCATGAGCTGCCGCTTCCCCGGCGGGGTGCACACGCCTGAGGAGTACTGGGAGCTGCTCGCCGGGGGCGTGGACGCCCTGTCCGACTTCCCCGCCAACAGGGGCTGGGACCTGGACGCACTCGACGTGGCCACCACCCGGGGTGGCTTCGTCCACACCGCCGACGAGTTCGATCCGCAGTTCTTCGGGATGAGCCCACGCGAGGCGCTGGCCACCGACCCCCAGCAGCGCCTGCTCCTCGAAATCTCCTGGGAGGCACTCGAACGGGCGGGGATCGACCCGGCGACGCTGCGCGGCAGCCGGACCGCAGTCTTCGCGGGGTGCAGCAACCAGGAGTACGGATCCGGCCTGCGCGGCGACGTACCCGAGGGCATCGAAGGGCACATCCTCACCGGCAACACGGGGAGCGTCGTCTCGGGCCGCGTCGCCTACGCACTCGGCCTCGAAGGCCCGGCCATCACTGTCGACACAGCCTGCTCGTCCTCGCTGGTGACACTGCACCTGGCCGCCCAGGCCCTCCGGGCGGGCGAGTGCGACCTCGCGCTCGCGGGCGGTGTCGCGGTCATGTCCACCCCCGCCGCCTTCGTGGAGTTCGACCGTCAGGGCGGCCTCGCCGGCGACGGCCGGTGCAAGCCCTTCTCCGACCGCGCGGACGGCACCGGCTGGGGGGAAGGCGCCGGGATGCTCCTCGTCGAGCGGCTGTCCGACGCGCGCCGCCACGGCCATCCGGTCCTGGCCGTCGTACGCGGCAGCGCCCTCAACCAGGACGGCGCGTCCAACGGACTCACCGCCCCCAACGGCCCTGCCCAGCAGCGCGTGATCCGCTCCGCGCTTGCGGGCGCGGGCCTGTCCACGGCCGACATCGACGCGGTCGAGGCACACGGCACGGGGACGACGCTCGGCGACCCCATCGAGGCACAGGCACTACTCGCCACCTACGGGCAGGACCGGGACGAGGACCGGCCGCTCTGGCTCGGCTCCGTGAAGTCGAACATCGGACACACACAGGCAGCCGCCGGTGTGGCCGGTGTGATCAAGATGGTGCTCGCCCTCCAGCACGGCGTACTGCCGCAGTCCCTGCACGCCGAGCAGCCCTCCACCCACGTGGACTGGTCGGCGGGCAACGTGCGGCTGTTGACCGAGCCCGTGGCCTGGCCGGAGAGCGAACGGCCGCGCCGCGCCGCCGTCTCCTCCTTCAGCATCAGCGGCACCAACGCCCACACCATCCTCGAACAGGCCCCGGCCGCCGATGAGCAGGACGCAGGGGCGGAGGACGCAAGCGTGGGGGACGCAGGGGCGGAGGTCGCCCACCGGACTGCCGCCCCACTCCCGCGCATCCCCTGGGTGCTCTCCGCCCGCAGCGAGCCCGCGCTGCGGGCTCAGGCCAGGGGCCTGCTCGCGCATGTGGACGCTCACCCCGGCCTGGACCCACGCGATGTGGCGTATTCGCTGGCCACCACCCGGACGGGCTTCGAGCATCGCGCGGTCGTCCTCGGCGCGGATCCGGCCGAGCTGCGCGACCGGCTGGCCGTACTCGCCGACGAGAACGCGGCCGCCACGAGTGCGGTCACCGGCTCGCCCGTACGCGGCAAGACCGCGTTCCTGTTCACCGGCCAGGGTTCCCAGCGCCTCGGCATGGGCCGCGAGCTGCACGAAAGGTTCCCCGCGTTCGCCGAAGCCTTCGACGCCGCTTGCGCGCACCTCGACCGTGAACTCGCCCCGCCGCTCCGCGAGACCGTCTTCGGCGACGACGTGGAGCTGCTGAACCGGACGGCCCACACCCAGCCCGCGCTCTTCGCCTTCGAGGTGGCGCTGTTCCGGCTCCTTGAGCGGCTGGGCGTCAAACCCGACTTCCTGATGGGCCACTCGATCGGCGAGCTGGCGGCAGCTCATGTGGCCGGAGTGCTGACCCTTGAGGACGCCTGCCGGCTGGTGGCGGCTCGCGGTCGGCTGATGCAGGCGCTCCCGCCCGGCGGAGCCATGGTCTCCCTCCAGGCAGCCGAAGCCGAGGTGGTTCCGCTGCTGGCCGGCCTCGGCGACCGGGTGAGCATCGCCGCCGTCAACGGCCCGCAAGCCACCGTCATCGCCGGAGACGAGGACAGCGTCCTCACCATCGCCGACCACTTCCGCGACCAGGGCCGCAAGATCTCCTGCCTGCGGGTCAGCCACGCCTTCCACTCGCCCCGCATGGACCCCATGCTGGACGACCTACGAGCCACCGCCCGCGAGCTGACGTACCGGCAGCCCACTGTCCCCATCGTCTCCAACGTCACCGGCCGCCTCGCCACGGCCGACGAACTGTGCAGCCCCGACTACTGGGTGCGCCACGCCCGCCAGGCCGTACGGTTCGCCGACGGCGTCCGCTCTCTCGCCGAGCGCAACGTCACCCGGCTCCTGGAGATCGGCCCCGACGGCACCCTGACAGCGATGGCGGCTGCCTGTCTGCCCGACGGCGACAGCCTGCTGACCCCCGTACTGCGCAAGGACACGCCCGAAGACGCGAGCCTCCTCACCGCGATCGGCAAGCTCCATGTGGCCGGCGCCCGCCTCGACTGGGCCGCCATCCTGCCCGGCGCGCGCCGTGTCGAGCTGCCCACGTACGCGTTCCAGCGCACTCGATACTGGCTCACCGCGCAGGCAGCCGCGGACGAGCCCGGCAGCCAGTCCGCACACTCCGCGTTCTGGACCGCCGTCGAACAGGAGAACGTGCCGGAACTCGCCGCCGGTCTCAGCCTCGACCGCTCCCTCCTCGAACCCGTCGTACCCGCGCTCGCCGCGTACCACCGCGACCAGCAGCAGCACTTCACCGCGCGGTCATGGCGCTACCGCGAGCAGTGGGAACCGGTGGACCTCCGTCCCGCCGCGGACCCGTGGGACCGTCCAGCCCCGGACCCGTGGGACCACCGTCCCGCCGTGGCCACGCCCGCCGCTTGGACGCTGGTCGTGCCTGAGGAGCTGGACGACCACCGGCCCGTGGACGCCGTCAAGGCCGCACTCACCAGCCATGGCGCCACCGTCGTGACCGTGTCCCTCACACCGGGTGCCGATCGTGAACACATCGCCCAACTGGTCGACCAGGCACGAGCACAAGACGGCGTCAACATCCTCTCGCTGCTTGCGCTGAGCGAGGGACGCCACCCCGACCACCCCGAAGTCCCCTCCGGGCTCGCACTGACCACCGCACTCGTTCAGGGTCTCGCCCGCGAGAGCGCACCCGCAAGGATGTGGGCCGCGACCCGAGGCGCGGTGAGCATCGGCCGCTCCGACCCGCTCACCGCCCCCCAGCAGGCAACCCTCTGGGGCCTCGGGCGCGTTGCGGCCCTCGAACACTCCGACCACTGGACCGGCCTCGTCGACCTTCCGGAACAGCTCGACGACCGGGCCCTCACGCGCCTCTGCTCCCTCCTCACGGACCCGGACCGCAACGCCGGAAGCGGCAACGAGTACGCCATACGCGCCTCGGGCCTGTTCGCCCGCAGGCTCGTACGCGCCCCACAGGGTGACAAGACCGCCCGCCCCTGGACCCTCGGCGGCACCACCCTGATCACCGGGGGAACCGGAACCATTGGCGCCGAGGTCGCTCGCCGGCTTGCCCGCGAAGGTGCCGAGCACCTGCTGCTCACCAGCAGGCGCGGCCCAGACGCACCAGGAACCCAGGAACTCGTAGCCGAACTCGCCGAGTACGGCACCCGGACCACCATCGCCGCCTGCGACACGGCCGACCGCGCCGCGCTCGCGGAACTGCTCGCCTCCATCCCCGAGGAATACCCGCTGAGGAGCGTCTTCCATGCGGCGGGCGTCCTTGACGACGGCGCGTTCTCCTCGATGGACGCCGAGCGGTTCGCCACCGTGATGCGCCCCAAAGCCGAAGCAGCGGCGAACCTCCACGACCTGACGCGCGAGCACAACCTGTCCGCGTTCGTGCTCTTCTCCTCCATCGCGAGCACCCTCGGATCTGTCGGCCAGGCCAACTACGCGGCGGGCAACGCCTACCTGGATGCGCTCGCCCGGCACCGTCGCGCCAACGGTCTGCCCGCCACCAGCATCTCCTGGGGCCCCTGGGCGAACCATGGCATGGCTGACGCCCCCGCCGTGCGTGCCAGGCTCATCCGAGCGGGACTGCCGCCCATGGACCCCGAGCCCGCGCTTGTCGCGCTGCGCCAGGCACTCGACGACGAGGAGACGCATCTGGTCGTCTCCGACATCGACTGGACCCGCTTCCCAGCGGGCCGCAGTGCACTGTTCAGCAAGCTGCCCGAAGCATCAGCGGAACGTCTCCCTGGACATAGCCCGACCGAGGGCATCCGCAGCCTGCTTGCCGGGCTGCGCACCCCGGCCGAGCAGGAACAGCGGCTGCTCCGCCTCGTACGCGAGCACGCCGCGACCGTACTCGGATATCCAGGCCCCGAATCCGTTGAGACAGCACGCACGTTCCAGGACCTCGGCATCGACTCGCTCACCGCCGTGGAACTGCGCAACGCTTTGGGCGCGGCGACGGCCCTCTCCCTCTCCCCGACGCTCGTGTTCGATTATCCGACCCCGTCGGCGCTCGCGGGCCATCTCCGTGCCGAACTGCTGGGAGAGAGCCAGGAGCGGCACGAAGAGGCGCTCGCCCAACCGGTCCACGGGGACGGGGAGCCGATCGCGATCGTAGCGATGAGCTGCCGCTATCCGGGCCGCGTACGCTCGCCGGAAGACCTCTGGAAGCTGGTCACCGAGGGTGGCGACGGCATCTCGCCTTTCCCGGAGGACCGCGGCTGGGACATCGACGCGCTCTACGATCCCGTATCGGGCCTCCCGGGCACCAGCTATGTCCGCGAGGGCGGATTCGTCGACGACGCGGGCGAGTTCGACCCCGGATTCTTCGGAATATCGCCGCGCGAGGCGCTGGCCATGGATCCGCAGCAGCGGTTGCTTCTCGAGGTGTCCTGGGAGGCCGTCGAGCGGGCGGGGATCGACCCGGTCTCGCTCCGGGGCAGCCGAAGCGGTCTCTTCGTGGGCTGTGGCTACCAGGGCTACGGGTCGGGCGCCGGTGAAATGCCCGAGGACATCCAGGGGCACCTCCTCACCGGCAGCTCGGGCGCCGTCGTGTCGGGCCGGGTGGCCTATGCGCTGGGGCTCGAGGGGCCGGCGGTGACGTTGGACACAGCCTGCTCGTCCTCGCTCGTCGCGCTGCATCTGGCCGCTCAGGCGCTGCGTTCGGGGGAGTGCGACCTCGCCCTGGCCGGTGGTGTCACGATCATGTCCACGCCTGGTGCGTTCGTGGAGTTCAGCCGTCAGCGCGGGCTGGCTGCGGATGGCCGGTGCAAGGCATTCGGTGCGGGTGCGGATGGCACGGGCTGGGGCGAGGGCGTTGGGATGCTGGTCGTGGAGCGGCTGTCGGATGCGCGGCGGAACGGTCACCGGGTGCTGGCGGTCGTACGCGGTAGCGCGGTGAACCAGGACGGTGCGTCGAATGGCCTGACCGCGCCGAATGGTCCTTCGCAGCAGCGGGTGATCCGGCAGGCGTTGGCGGGCGCGGGTCTTTCGGCCTCGGAGGTGGACGCGGTCGAGGCACATGGCACCGGAACGGTGCTGGGTGACCCGATCGAGGCGCAGGCGCTGCTGGCGACGTACGGTCAGAGCCGGGATGAGGACCGGCCGTTGTGGCTGGGTTCGGTGAAGTCGAACATCGGTCATACGCAGGCGGCCGCCGGTGTGGCCGGTGTGATCAAGATGGTGCTGGCGATGCAGCACGGTGTGCTGCCACAGACGTTGCATGCGGATGAGCCGTCGTCGCATGTGGACTGGTCGGCGGGGAACGTTCGGCTGCTGACCGAGGCCGTGGAGTGGCCGGAGAGCGATCGGCTTCGTCGGGCGGGTGTCTCGTCGTTCGGAATCAGCGGCACCAACGCCCACACGATCATCGAGCAGGCTCCGGCTGCTGACGACGCGGTGCGGGTAACCGCCACGGCAGGCCTTCCGCTCGTGCCCTGGGTACTGTCCGGGCGCAGCGAGGCGGCGCTGGGAGCACAGGCCGAGCGGCTGCTTGCGTACGCGGAGAACGGTACGGAGCTGGACGCTCTCGACGTGGGCTTGTCACTGGCCACCACCCGGTCGGCGTTTGAACACCGTGCCGTCGTACTTGGGGGTGACGCGGAAACACTGCTCGACGGCTTGCGCGCCCTCAGCCGGGGCGAAGCCCATGCGAACGTCGCCACAGGCGAGGCACGCCCGGAAGGGGGCCTGGCTCTGCTGTTCGCGGGGCAGGGTGCGCAGCGGGTGGGGATGGGGCGGGAGTTGTACGACGCCTTCCCGGTCTTCGCGGAGGCGTTTGATGCCGTGTGTGCGTACTTTGACGGTGAGTTGGAGTTGCCGCTGCGGCAATTGGTCTTCGGTGATGACGCGGATGCGTTGAATCGGACGGGTTTTACGCAGCCTGCGTTGTTCGCGGTCGAAGTGGCGTTGTTCCGGCTGGTGGAGTCGTCCGGTGTCAGGCCCGATTTCCTGCTGGGGCATTCCATTGGTGAGTTGGCGGCCGCGCATGTGGCGGGGGTGTGGTCGCTGGAGGATGCGTGTCGTCTGGTGGCGGCCCGCGGCCGGTTGATGCAGGCGCTGCCGGCGGGTGGGGCGATGGTCTCGCTCCAGGCCACCGAGGCCGAGGTGCTGCCGCTCCTGGACCCGGAGCGGGTGAGCATCGCGGCGGTGAACGGTCCACGGGCGACGGTCATTGCGGGTGAGGAATTGGCCGTTGCGGAGATCGCCGCGCATTTCGAGGCCGAGGGCCGGAAGACGAAGCGGCTGCGGGTCAGTCATGCCTTCCACTCGCCGTTGATGGAGCCGATGCTGGCCGAGTTCCGTACGGTCGCCGAGAGTGTGACCTACGAGCAGCCCCGTATCCCGGTCATCTCGAATGTGACGGGTGAACTCGCCACGGACCTGATGTCTCCCGACTACTGGGTGAGGCACGTGCGCGAGGCCGTCTGGTTCGCCGACGGCATCCACTGTCTGGAAGAGCACGGCGTCACCCGGTTCCTGGAGATCGGCCCGGACGGCACGCTGACCGCCATGGCACAGGGATGCGTAGAGCGGACCGACCATCTCCTCGTCCCCACCCTGCGCAAGGACCGCCAGGAGGCGACCAGTCTCCTCACCGCCCTCAGCCACGCCTACGCTCACGGTGTCTCCGTCGAATGGGCCCCGCTCTTCGCCGGTACCGGCGCTCAGCACGTCGACCTCCCGACGTATGCCTTCCAGCACCAGCGTTTCTGGCTGCGGCTCGCGCACACCGACGTCGGCAACCTCGGCTCGGCAGGGCTGGAAGCAGCCGGGCACCCCCTGCTCGCGGCCAGCATGACCCTCGCCGATTCCACTGCTGTGGTCTTCACCGGACGGGTCTCCGCGAAGACCCAGCCGTGGTTGGCGGATCACGTCGTCGAAGGTTCGATCCTGTTCCCCGGCACAGCCTTCCTTGAACTCGCCCTGCGCGCCGCCGACCAGGTCGGCTGCGACCACGTCGGCGAACTGACTCTCGAAGCACCTCTGGTGCTCCCCGAGCATGGCGCGGTCCAGTTGCAAATGCGCGTTGAGGAACCCGACCCCTCCGGCGTCCGGGCGCTCACCATCCATTCCCGCCGCGAGGGGAGCCCAGGCTCCACCGACGAGCCATGGACCCGGCACGCCATCGGCGTACTCGGAGCGAGCGAGCGCCGGGAGAAGTTCGACTTCGCGGTCTGGCCACCGGCAGATGCCCACCCGGTCGAGGTCGATGGCCTGTACGAGACGCTGGCAGCGACCGGGTTCGAGTACGGTCCTGCCTTCCGCGGCCTACGAGCCGTATGGCGGCGGGGTGACGATCTCTTCGCCACCGTGGAGCTCCCCGAAGACATCGAGACGTCGCGCTACGGCCTGCACCCCGCGCTGCTGGACGCGGTGCTGCATGTGCTGGGCCTGGGAGCCGGCGAGGACCTCGTCGGGGGACGCATGCCGTTCTCCTGGGAAGGGGCGGAGCTGTACGCATCCGAGGCATCCGTGTTGCGCGCCCGTGTGTCGACAACCGGGAGCAGCGGCCTGTCGCTCGAGCTGGCTGACGCGGAGGGGCGGCCTGTGGCGGCGATCTCCTCGCTCACGCTGAGGCCGGTATCCGCGGAGCTGCTCGGCGGGGCTCGGGCGGCGGGTTCGCACTCGGACGCACTGCACCGCATCGACTGGATCCCGGCGCCCGAGGCGGCGGCAGAAGCCGGCGTCGATATGGAGACTCTCGGCTCCGCTCTGCCGAAGGATGTTCCCGCGTTCGTCGTCCTGCGGCTGGACGAGGCAAGTGACGAGCCTGCCGATCCCGCCGCGGCGGCGCGGGCCGCGACGCACCAGACCCTGGCCCGCGTACAGGAGTGGTCGGAGGCGGAGCGCTTTGCCGACTCCCGGCTCGTCGTGGTGACCCGGAACGCCGTGTCGGCAGAGCAGCGGCAGCTCGACCCGGCGCAGGCCGCGGTCTGGGGTCTCGTACGGGCCGCCCGGCTTGAGCACCCCGACCGGTTCGTACTCGTGGATGTGGATGGCACAGAGGAATCGCTGGCCGCGCTGCCCGAGGCGCTTGCGTCCGGGGAGCCGGAGCTCGCTGTGCGGGCAGGCACGGTCTACCTGCCGAGACTGAGCAGCAATGTTCAGCGAGATGAGCTGCCCGTGCCCGAAGAGGCCAGGGACGGGTGGCGGCTCGACATCACGGCCAAGGGCACACTGGACCAGCTGGCGCTCGTACCGATCGACCAGCGGCCCCTGGAGCCCGGCGAAGTCCGGATCGCCGTTCGTGCTGCCGGGGTGAACTTCCGCGATGTGCTGAACGCGCTCGGGATGTACCCCGGGGATGCGGGTGCGTTCGGTCTCGAGGGTGCCGGAGTCATCACCGAGATCGGCGCCGGAGTCCACGGTCTTGCGCCGGGTGACCGGGTCATGGGGCTGTTCCCCCAGGCGTTCGGCCTGACGGCCGTGGCCGACGCCCGGACCGTCGTGCGGATGCCGGAGGGCTGGTCGTTCGCGCAAGGGGCCTCTGTGCCGGTCGTGTTCCTGACGGCGTATTACGCGCTGGTGGATCTGGGTGGGCTCCGGGCTGGGGAGTCGGTCCTCATTCACGCTGCCGCGGGTGGTGTGGGTATGGCCGCGGTGCAGTTGGCGCGGCATCTGCGTGCTGAGGTGTTCGGTACGGCGAGTCCCGGCAAGTGGGGGACGCTGCGCGGGTCGGGTCTGGACGCTGCGCACATCGCGTCGTCCCGTGACCTGGATTTTGAAGGGTCCTTCCTGGGCGTGACCGGCGGCCGGGGTGTGGACGTGGTGCTTGACTCCCTTGCGGGGGAGTTCGTGGATGCGTCGTTGCGGTTGCTGCCCCGTGGCGGGCGGTTCCTGGAGATGGGCAAGACCGACATCCGCGAGCCCGAGCAGGTGGCCGCCGACCATGCGGGCGTGCGCTACCAGGCGTTCGACCTGGTCGAGGCCGGGCCTGAGCGGATCGGTGAGATGTTCGCCGAGCTGCTCGACCTGTTCGAGCGGGAGGTGCTGCGACCGTTGCCGTTGACGGCGTGGGATGTGCGCCGGGCACCGGAGGCGTTCCGGTTCCTGAGCCAGGCTCGGCATGTGGGCAAGGTCGTGCTGACTGTGCCGACGGCTCTCGATCCTGAGGGAACGGTACTGGTCACGGGCGGTACAGGTGGTCTGGGCGCGTTGGTCACCCGGCATCTGGTGGCCGAGCACGGCATACGGCATCTGCTGCTGGCCAGCCGCCGGGGCCTGGACGCGCCGGGCGCCGACGAACTGCGCGAGGAACTGGCCGCGCTCGGTGCCGAAGTCACCGTCGCCGCCTGCGACGCGGCCGACCGCGAAGCGCTGGCTTCCGTGCTGGAGGGGATCCCTGGTGAGCATCCGCTGACGGCGGTGGTCCATACCGCCGGGGTGCTCGACGACGGAGTGTTGTCGTCGCTGACGGCGGAGCGGATGGATGCGGTGCTGGCGCCGAAGGTGGATGGCGCGCTGAATCTGCATGAGTTGACCGTGGCTGCTGATCTGTCTGCGTTTGTGGTGTTCTCGTCGGTGGCGGGGACACTCGGCAGTGCGGGGCAGGCCAACTATGCGGCGGCGAACGCCTTCTTGGATGCTCTGGCGTGCCGGCGCGCGGGCCTTGGCCTTCCGGCGACCTCGCTGGCCTGGGGTCCCTGGGCATCAGGTGCGGGGATGACGGGAGAGCTCGGCGAAGCGGACCTTCAGCGTATGAAACGCGGCGGCATGGTCCCCTTCAACGCGGAACGGGGCATGGCAGCATTCGATGCCGCTCGCCACTCCGCCGTACCCCTCGTCGTCCCTGTCCAGCTGAATCACACGGTGCTGCGCTCCCAGCAGTCGGCAGCAGTCCTCCCCGCGATAATGAGCGGTCTGCTGGGCATTCCAGAACGGCGCACCGCGGCCTCCAGAGCACCGGGCGAAAACGCGGTCGACGTACTTCGAGCCCGTCTTGCCACGTTGCCGAAGGGCGAGCGGGAAGCTTCGCTCCTGGAGCTCGTACGCACCCAGGCGGCGCTCGTACTGGGACACCCCGGCCCCGAGTCGATCGAGGCCGCACGCGACTTCCGGGGGCTCGGCGTCGACTCGCTCACCGCTGTCGAGCTGCGCAACCGCCTCAACGCGGCCACTGGGCTGCGGCTCTCCGCGACCCTCGTCTTCGATCACCCGTCACCGGTGGTGCTGGCTCGGCATCTGCAGCGCGAGCTGTTCGGTGAGGGCGAGTTGGAGGTGGAGACGAGGGAAGCCGCCTCACGGCGGGACACTGCTGACGACGACCCCATTGCCATCGTCTCGATGAGCTGCCGCTTTCCCGGTGACATACATACGCCCGAGGACTTCTGGCAGCTGCTCAGGGGAGCCGGCGACGCGATCTCGGACCTCCCTGCCGACCGGGGCTGGGACATCGAGGGCGGGTACAACCCCGATCCCGAGAGCCGGGGAACTTTCTACGCCCGCGGAGGCGGCTTCCTGCATGACGCGGGGTTCTTCGATCCGGCGTTCTTCGGGATGAGCCCGCGGGAGGCGTTGGCCACCGACCCGCAGCAGCGGTTGCTCCTCGAGATCTCGTGGGAGGCGCTCGAGCGAGCGGGCATCGAGCCGGGTTCGGTGCGCGGCAGCAACACGGGTGTGTTCGTGGGCGCGGCGACCTCGGGCTACGGAGTGGTAGCCGGGGAGATCCCCGACGGTGTCCAAGGGCTGCTGCTGGCCGGTAACGCCACCTCGGTCGCCTCGGGCCGTATCGCCTACACGCTGGGCTTCGAGGGGCCCACGGTCACAGTGGACACGGCGTGCTCGTCGTCGCTGGTGGCCCTGCACTGGGCGGCCCAGGCGCTCCGGTCGGGGGAGTGCGATCTCGCCCTGGCGGGGGGTGTCGCCGTCATGTGCACACCTTCGATGTTCTACGAGTTCAGCCGCCAGCGTGGACTCTCCGCCGACGGCCGGTGCAAGGCGTTCTCTGAGCGCGCGGACGGCACGGGGTGGTCGGAGGGTGCCGGCATGCTGCTTGTCGAGCGGCTGTCGGATGCGCGGCGCAACGGGCACCCGGTGCTCGCCGTCATCCGTGGGACAGCCGTCAACTCCGATGGCGCGTCGAATGGTTTGACGGCGCCGAATGGTCCCTCGCAGCAGCGGGTGATCCGGCAGGCGTTGGCGGGGGCGGGCCTCTCGGCCTCGGATGTGGATGTGGTGGAGGCGCACGGTACGGGTACGTCGTTGGGTGATCCGATCGAGGCGCAGGCGCTGCTGGCGACGTACGGGCAGGGACGGGATGAGGACCGGCCGTTGTGGCTGGGTTCGGTGAAGTCGAACTTCGGTCATACGCAGGCGGCTGCGGGTGTGGCCGGTGTGATCAAGATGGTGCTGGCGCTACAGCGAGGTGTGCTGCCACAGACGTTGCATGCGGATGAGCCGTCGTCGCATGTGGACTGGTCGGCGGGGAATGTTCGGCTGCTGACCGAGGCCGTGGAGTGGCCGGAGAGCGATCGGCTTCGTCGGGCGGGTGTCTCGTCGTTCGGAATCAGCGGCACCAACGCCCACACGATCATCGAGCAGGCTCCGGCGGCTGACGACGCGGTGCAGGAGGCGGAGCGCCTCTCGCTGCCTGTCTTGCCGTGGGTGGTGTCCGGGACCAACGAGGCTGCTCTGCGAGCACAGGCGGTCCAACTGTTGACGCGCATGGACGACGACCGATTCGAGCCCTATGACGTGGGTTTCTCGCTGGCTGCAACGAGGGCGACTTTTGAGCACCGTGCAGTGGTTCTCGTACACGATCACGACTCCGCCGTGCAGGGACTGAGCGCTCTCGCCGAGGGTGCGACAAGCGCGGCTGTTGTGCGGGGCCGAGCCCTGAGCGGGCGGACGGCTCTGCTGTTCGCGGGGCAGGGCGCGCAGCGGGTGGGGATGGGGCGGGAGTTGTACGGCGCCTTCCCGGTCTTCGCGGAGGCGTTTGATGCCGTGTGTGCCTATTTTGATGGTGAGTTGGAGTTGCCGCTGCGGGATGTCGTGTTCGGTGATGACGCGGATGCGTTGAGTCGGACTGGTTTTACGCAGCCTGCGCTCTTCGCGGTCGAAGTGGCGCTGTTCCGGTTGGTGGAGTCGTTCGGTGTCAGGCCTGATTTCCTGCTGGGGCATTCGATCGGTGAGTTGGTGGCCGCGCATGTGGCCGGTGTGATGGGTCTTGGGGATGCGTGCCGTCTGGTGGCGGCGCGTGGCCGGTTGATGCAGGCGCTGCCGACGGGTGGGGCGATGGTCTCGCTCCAGGCCACCGAGGCCGAGGTGCTGCCGCTGCTGGATGAGGAGCGGGTGAGTATTGCGGCGGTGAACGGGCCTCAGTCGGTTGTCGTCTCCGGTGATGAGGACGCGGTCACTCAGCTGGCGAAGCAGTTCGAGGCCGAGGGCCGGAAGGTGAAGCGGCTGCGGGTGAGCCACGCGTTCCACTCGCCGTTGATGGATCCGATGCTGGCCGAGTTTCGTACGGTCGCCGAGAGTGTGACCTACGAGCAGCCGCGGATTCCGGTGGTCTCGAATGTGACGGGTGAACTCGCTACGGATCTGGCCTCTCCCGAGTACTGGGTGAGGCATGTTCGCGAGGCCGTCCGGTTCGCCGACGGCATCAGCCGGCTGGAAGAGCACGGCGTCACCCAGTTCCTGGAGATCGGTCCTGACGGAACCTTGACCGCGATGGCACAGGGATGTGTAGACCGGACGGACCATCTCCTCGTACCCACCCAGCGCAGGGACCGCCCGGAGGTCGAAGCGCTGGTGACTGCAGTCGGCGGAGCGTTTACCCATGGTGGGGGCGTGAGTTGGCGGGCGTTCTTCCCCGGGGCTCGACGGGTGGATCTGCCGACGTTCGCCTTCCAGCGCGAGCGTTACTGGCTGGAGTCATCGGGGGCTGAGGCCGGCGGGGCCGCCGACGCCCCGGACGCGGCGGATGCGCTCTTCTGGGAGGCCGTTGAAGGCGGAGATCTGGACGGCCTGGCTGGGGATCTGGCGATCGATCGTGATGCTTCGTGGAGTGAGGCTCTGAGTACGTTGTCGTCTTGGCGGCGGCAGCGGCGTGAGCGGTCGGTGGTGGATGGTTGGCGTTATCGGGTTGAGTGGAAGCCGTTGGTTGGGGCTGGGGTTGCGCGGTTGGGTGGGCGTTGGCTTTGTGTGGCTCCGGCGGGGGAGAGCTGGGTTTCCTCGGTGGTGGATGGGCTGGCGGGGTGTGGTGCGCTGGTTGAGCGGGTTGAGTGCGGTCCTGGTGTGGATCGGGCTGTGCTGGCTGAGCAGTTCGCCGGGCTGGGGGATGAGCCGGTTGCTGGTGTGCTGTTGCTGGGTGCCGTGGATGTGGTGGATACGGCTGTTGTGGTGCAGGCGTTGGGGGATGCGGGTGTTGCGGGTCGCTTGTGGGTGGTGACTCGTGGGGCTGTGTCTGTGGGCCGGTCGGATGGGGCTCCGGATGCGGTTGGGGCGGCGGTGTGGGGTCTGGGCCGGGTGGCGGCGCTGGAGTTCCCGGATCGTTGGGGCGGTCTGGCCGACCTTCCCGAGGTTGTGGACCGTAGGTCGCTGGACCGGTTGGCCGGGGTGCTGGCCGATGGCGCTGAGGACCAGGTGGCGGTGCGGGCGTCGGGGGTCTTCGGCCGCCGCCTGGTGCATGCTCCGGTTCCTGGCGGGGGTGTTGAGGGTTGGCGGGCGCGGGGGACGGTGCTGGTTACGGGTGGTACGGGTGCGTTGGGTGGGCGGGTGGCTCGGTGGGTGGCTGAGCGGGGCGCGGAGCATGTGGTGCTGACCAGCCGCCGTGGTCTGGAGGCTCCTGGGGCTGGGGAGCTTGAGGCGGAGTTGTCGGCTCTGGGTGTGCGGGTGTCGGTGGTGGCGTGTGATGTCGCGGACCGGGACGCGGTCCAGGCGCTGCTGTCCGAGCATCCGGTTGACGCCGTGTTTCATGCTGCGGGTGTGGCGGATTCGGGATCTCTGGCTGAGGTGGATGGGGTTCATTTTGCTGGGGTGATGGGGGCGAAGGCTGCGGGGGCGGCGTATTTGGATGAGCTTTTGGGTGATCGGGAGCTGGATGCGTTTGTGGTGTTCTCCTCGATTTCTGGTGTGTGGGGCAGTGGTGGTCAGGGCGCGTATGCGGCGGCGAATGCGTTTCTGGATGGGTTGGTTGAGGCGCGTCGGGTGCGGGGGCTGGCGGGCTGTGCGGTGGCGTGGGGTCCGTGGGGTGAGGGGGGTATGGCGGCCGGGGATGGTGCGGAGGAGCATCTGCGGCGTCGTGGGCTGAGGCCGCTGGATCCGGGGCTGGCGTTGTCGGTGCTGGAGCAGGCCGTTGTGGGCGTGGAAGGCTTGGTGGTGGTGGCGGATGTGGAGTGGGCGCGGTTTGCTCCGGCGTTCACCAGCGCCCGCCCGAGCCCCCTGCTGGAAGATCTGCCGGAAGCCGCTGACGCGCTGAGTGGCACACCCGGGAAGGCTGAAGATGGGGCGGGCCCGTCCCTCCTCGACAGGCTCGCGGGCGTTTCCCCCGTGGAGCGCTCGCAGGCCGTTCTCGATCTCGTACGCACCCACACGGCCGCCGTTCTCGGATTCCGTGACCTGAAGTCCGTGGAGCCCGTCAAGGCATTCCGGGAGCTGGGCTTCGACTCGCTCACCGCGGTCGAGCTACGCAACGGATTGAACGCCGACACCGGAATGCGCCTACCCGCCACATTGGTCTTCGACTACCCGACGCCGCAGCTGCTGGCGGAGCATGTGCACGACACGCTGTTCGGTGCCACAGAGGACGAGCCGGAAGCCGCTGTACTGGCTGACCTGGACCGCCTTGCAAGCGCGATTTCAAGAGTTTCCCCAGAGAACGACGTCAGGGGGCTCGTTGAGACCCGTCTTCGGAGCATCCTGTCGGAGTTGGGCGGGGTGGCCGAGGGTGATCCGAAGTCTGCCGTGTCTCAGCAGCTGGATGCGGCCACGGACGACGAGATCTTCAACTTCATCAATCAGGAACTCGGCCGTTCCTGAAGGCAGGCCGCAGGTGAACCGTTCCGGTCTACGACTTATGGGGCACGTTCCACATGGCGAATGAAGAACAGCTTCGGGACTACCTCAAGTGGGTCACCGCCGACCTGCACAACGCCCGTCGGCGACTGCAGGAGCTGGAATCGCAGCAGCAGGAGCCCATCGCGATCGTCGGGATGAGCTGCCGCTTCCCCGGCGGTGTGAGCTCGCCGGAGGATTTCTGGCGCCTGCTGGTACGCGGAGACGACGCCATCTCCGAGTGGCCGCAGGACCGGGGCTGGGATGCCGAAGCGTTGTACGACCCGGAGTCGCGCGGTTCCGGCACGAGTTACTCGCGCGAGGGCGGCTTCGTCTATGACGCCAACGAGTTCGACTCCGGCTTTTTCGGAATCTCCCCGCGCGAGGCGCTCGCAATGGATCCGCAGCAGCGGCTGCTGCTGGAAGCCTCCTGGGAGGCCTTCGAAGGGGCCGGAATCGACCTTCTCGGGGTAAGGGGCAGCCGGAGCGGTGTCTTCGTAGGGTGCAGCGGCCAGGAATACGGCGCCGGCCTTCGCGATATTCCGGACGACGTTCGCGGCCATCTCCTGACCGGTAACTCGACCTCGGTCGTGTCGGGCCGTGTCGCGTACGCGCTGGGACTCGAGGGTCCTGCCGTGACCGTTGACACGGCGTGCTCCTCCTCCCTGGTGGCGCTGCACCTGGCATCCCAAGCTCTCCGGTCGGGCGAATGCACGCTCGCGCTGGCGGGAGGGGTGACGGTGATGTCGACGCCGGGAGCGTTCATCGAGTTCAGCCGTCAGCGGGGCCTGGCGGCCGATGGCCGCTGCAAGGCGTTTTCGGATGCTGCGGATGGCACCGGATGGGCCGAGGGCGTCGGGATGCTGGTCGTGGAGCGGCTGTCGGATGCGCGGCGGAACGGTCACCGGGTGCTGGCGGTGGTGCGCGGTTCTGCGGTGAACCAGGACGGTGCGTCGAATGGTTTGACGGCGCCGAATGGTCCCTCGCAGCAGCGGGTGATCCGGCAGGCGTTGGCGGGGGCAGGTCTCTCGCCGTCCGATGTGGATGCGGTGGAGGCGCACGGTACCGGCACTTCGCTGGGCGACCCGATCGAGGCGCAGGCGCTGCTGGCGACGTACGGGCAGGGACGGGATGAGGACCGGCCGTTGTGGCTGGGTTCGGTGAAGTCGAACATCGGTCATACGCAGGCGGCTGCGGGTGTGGCCGGTGTGATCAAGATGGTGCTGGCGCTACAGCACGGTGTGCTGCCACAGACGTTGCATGCGGATGAGCCGTCGTCGCATGTGGACTGGTCGGCGGGGAATGTTCGGCTGCTGACCGAGGCCGTGGGCTGGCCGGAGAGCGGTCGGCCCAGTCGCGCGGCGGTCTCCGCCTTCGGCGTCAGCGGCACAAACGCGCACGCTGTGCTGGAGCAGGCGCCCGAGACGGAGCCCGCCGACGGAGATGAGCAAGAGGGCGGTAAGGCCGAATCCCTCCAGCTGCCGCTGTTGCCCTGGGTGCTCTCCGCACGCAGCGAGGCCGCCCTGAGGGCGCAGGCCGGGAGGCTGCTTTCCCACGTCGACGGCCGTCCCGAGCAGGACGTACGCGACCTCGCCTGGTCGCTGGCTGCAACGCGAGCCGGGCTGGAGAACCGTGCCGTCGTACTCGGGAACAGCCGGGAGGAACTGGTCGCGGGACTAGGCGCACTTGCCCGTGATGAGTACGCCGAAGCTGTTGTACGGGGGACGGCCAAGTCGGGTGTGAAGACGGCATTCCTGTTCGCGGGGCAGGGTGCGCAGCGGGTCGGTATGGGGCGGGAGTTGTACGACGCCTTCCCTGTTTTCGCGGAGGCGTTTGATGCGGTGTGTGCTTATTTTGATGGTGAGTTGGAGTTGCCGCTGCGGGATGTGGTCTTCGGTGGTGATGCGGATGCGTTGAGTCGGACGGGTTTTACGCAGCCTGCGTTGTTCGCGGTCGAAGTGGCGTTGTTCCGGCTGGTGGAGTCGTTCGGTTTCCGGCCTGATTTCCTGCTGGGGCATTCGATCGGTGAGTTGGCGGCTGCGCATGTGGCGGGGGTGTGGTCGCTGGAGGATGCGTGTCGTCTGGTGGCGGCACGTGGCCGGTTGATGCAGGCGTTGCCGGCGGGTGGGGCGATGGTCTCGCTTGAGGCCACCGAGGCTGAGGTGCTGCCGCTGCTGAACCTGGAGCAGGTGAGCATTGCAGCGGTGAACGGACCGCAGGCGACGGTCATCGCGGGCGAGGAATCCGCGGTTGCGGAGGTCGCCGGCCGGTTCGAGGAGCAGGGCCGGAAGGTGAAGCGGCTACGGGTGAGCCACGCGTTCCACTCGCCGTTGATGGATCCGATGCTGGCCGAGTTCCGTACGGTCGCCGAGAGTGTGACCTACGAGCAGCCGCGTATTCCGGTGGTCTCGAATGTGACCGGCGAGCTCGCCACGGATCTGGCCTCTCCTGAGTACTGGGTGCGGCATGTTCGCGAGGCCGTCCGGTTCGCCGACGCTATCCGGTGGCTGGAGGAGCACAGTGTTGCTCGCTACCTCGAAATCGGTCCTGACGGCACGCTCAGCGCGATGGCACAGGCCTGTGTAGAAGACTCGGTGCCGGCGGCGGTGCCCGCACTGCGAAGGGACCGCCCCGAGGCACGGAACGTAGTGACAGCCATAGCGCAGCTGCACGCACACGGTGCCGCGCTCGACTGGACTGCGCTGCTGCCCGGAGCCCTCCCTGTCGATCTGCCGACTTATCCGTTTCAGCGTGAGCGCTACTGGCTGGAGTCGTCCGGGGCGGAGGTGGAGGACGCCTCAGCCCAGGCGCTCGACGGGGTCGACGCGCAGTTCTGGGACGCGATTGAGCGCGGAGACTCGACCGCGCTGGCTGGGGATCTGGCGATCGATCGTGATGCTTCGTGGAGTGAGGCTCTGACTGCGTTGTCGTCTTGGCGGCGGCAGCGGCGTGAGCGGTCGGTGGTGGATGGTTGGCGTTATCGGGTCGAGTGGAAGCCGCTGGCCGGGCAGAGCGGTGGGACGTTGGGTGGGCGTTGGCTCTGCCTCGTGTCGGCCGGGGACGCGCGGGCCGAGGCTGTGGTGGATGGGCTGGCGGGGTGTGGTGCGCTGGTTGAGCGGGTGGAGTGCGGTCCTGGTGTGGATCGGGCTGTGCTGGCTGAGCAGTTCGCCGGGCTGGGTGATGGGCCGGTTGCTGGTGTGCTGTTGCTGGGTGCCGTGGATGTGGTGGATACGGCTGTTGTGGTGCAGGCGTTGGGGGATGCGGGTGTTGCGGGTCGTTTGTGGGTGGTGACTCGTGGGGCTGTGTCTGTGGGCCGGTCGGATGGTGCTCCGGATGCGGTTGGGGCGGCGGTGTGGGGTCTGGGCCGGGTGGCGGCGCTGGAGTTTCCGGATCGTTGGGGCGGTCTGGCCGACCTTCCCGAGGTTGTGGACCGTAGGTCGCTGGATCGGTTGGTCGGGGTGCTGGCCGATGGCGCTGAGGACCAGGTGGCGGTGCGGGCGTCGGGGGTCTTCGGCCGCCGACTGGTCCATGCTCCGGTGCTTGGCGGGGGTGTTGAGGGTTGGCGGGCGCGGGGGACGGTCCTTGTCACGGGTGGTACGGGTGCGCTGGGCGGGCGGGTCGCTCGCTGGGTGGCCGAGCGGGGCGCGGAGCATGTGGTGCTGACCAGCCGCCGCGGCCCGGATGCTCCCGGGGCTGGGGAGCTTGAGGCGGAGTTGTCGGCTCTCGGTGTCCGCGTGACGGTGGTGGCGTGTGATGTCGCCGACCGGGACGCGGTCCAGGCGCTGCTGGCCGAGCATCCCGTAGACGCCGTGTTCCATGCTGCTGGCGTCCTCGACGACGGTGTACTCGATTCGCTGACCCCCGAGCGATTCGCGACCGTCATGCGGGCCAAGGCTGCCTCGGCCGTGAACCTGCACGAGGCGACCCGAGGCCATGAGCTCTCGGCCTTCGTCCTGTTCTCGTCCTTCGCCGGCGCCATCGGCGCTGTCGGCCAGGCCAACTACGCGGCCGCCAACGCCTTCCTGGACGCTCTTGCCGAACAGCGCGCAGTCGAAGGACTGCCCGCGACCTCCATCGCCTGGGGGCCGTGGGGCGAGAGCGGCATGGCGAGCGACGAAACGACGGCGCAGCGGATGCGCAGGGGCGGAGTGTCCCCGCTGCGGCCGGACCTGGCCATCGACGCCATGGAGACCGCGATCGGCTCCGGGACGCCCGGCCTGGTGATCGCCGACCTCACCTGGGCGGACTTCCTTCCCGCCTTCACCACAGTCCGTCCCAGCCCGCTGATCGGCGATCTACCTGAGGTCCGTACTGCGGTCGAGCTCATCGCCCGGACGGGTGGCGAGCGTGAACACTCCGAAGTGCGCCGGCGCCTTGAGGGGCGGGGGTCGGGCGAACAGGAACGAGTGCTGACAGATCTGGTCAGGTCACGAGCCGCCGGAGTGCTGCACTACTCGGGTCCCGCCGATGTGCCCCCGGACCGGGCTTTCCGGGACCTCGGCGTGGACTCGCTGACCGCGGTGGAGCTACGTAACGCGCTGGGCGTGGCATGCGGGATCGCGCTGCCCGCGACGGTGGTGTTCGACTACCCGACGCCGATCGCACTCGCCCGCTTCCTGCGCACGCGGATCGCGCCTGCCCAGGATGACGTCGAGCAGCTGGCGGCCCCCTCGGTGGTTGATGGTGACCCCATTGCCATCGTGGGGATGAGCTGCCGGTTCCCCGGCGGCGTTGACGGCCCGGAGGCCTTCTGGAAACTGCTGTCGGACGGCGAGGACGCCGTCGGGGGATTCCCGGCCGACCGTGGCTGGGATTTGAGTTCGGTCTACGACCCGGACCCGGAACACTCTGGGACCAGTTACGTCAACGTCGGCGGTTTCCTGAAGAACGTGGACCAGTTCGAACCTGCTTTCTTCGGCATGAGCCCCCGGGAAGCCGTGGCGACGGATCCGCAGCAGCGTCTGCTTCTCGAGGTGTCCTGGGAGGCAGTGGAGCGGGCCGGCATCGATCCCCACTCTCTGCGAGGCAGCCGGGCCGGCGTATTCGTAGGAACAAACGGTCAGGACTATCCGGCTCTGCTGGCTCACTCTCCGGATGATTTCGAAGGCTATGTCGGCACCGGAAACGCCGCGAGCGTGGTGTCCGGGCGAGTGGCCTACACGCTGGGCCTCGAGGGCCCGGCGGTGACCGTGGATACGGCGTGCTCGTCGTCGCTGGTGGCACTGCACTGGGCCGCTCAGGCGCTGCGTTCGGGGGAGTGCGACCTCGCCCTGGCCGGTGGTGTCACGATCATGTCCACGCCTGGTGCGTTCGTGGAGTTCAGCCGTCAGCGCGGGCTGGCTGCGGATGGCCGGTGCAAGGCATTCGGTGCGGGTGCGGATGGCACGGGCTGGGGCGAGGGCGTCGGGATGCTGGTCGTGGAGCGGCTGTCGGATGCGCGGCGGAACGGTCACCGGGTGCTGGCGGTGGTGCGCGGTTCTGCGGTGAACCAGGACGGTGCGTCGAATGGTTTGACGGCGCCGAATGGTCCTTCGCAGCAGCGGGTGATCCGGCAGGCGTTGGCGGGGGCGGGTCTTTCGGCCTCGGATGTGGACGCGGTGGAGGCGCACGGTACGGGTACGTCGTTGGGTGATCCGATCGAGGCGCAGGCGCTGCTGGCGACATACGGTCAGGACCGGGATGAGGACCGGCCGTTGTGGCTGGGTTCGGTGAAGTCGAATCTCGGTCATACGCAGGCGGCTGCCGGTGTTGCCGGTGTGATCAAGATGGTGCTGGCGATGCAGCACGGGGTCCTGCCGCGGACGTTGCACGTTGATTCGCCCTCGCCACACGTGGACTGGTCGGCGGGGAACGTTCGGCTGCTGACCGAGGCCGTGGAGTGGCCGGAGAGCGATCGGCTTCGTCGGACGGGTGTCTCGTCGTTCGGAATCAGCGGCACAAATGCGCACGTAATCCTGGAACGCGCCCCGGAACCAGTCGCCATAGCCGACGTTCCCCAGCCCTCGCCTGAGCGTCGGTCCGTCACGCCGTGGGTGATCTCCGGACGTACCGAGTCCGCGCTGCGTGCCCAGGCCGCCCGCTTGATGGCGGCCTACGAGGACGACGCCGAACTGGACCTGGCGGATGTCGGCTTCTCGCTCGCTACGACCCGTTCTGTGTTCGACCACCGCGCTGTGGTGCTGGCCGACGACCATGCATCGGCAGTTCACCGCTTGGCCGCTCTCGCTGGGGATCGCAAGACACCTGGTGTCATACGGGGGTCCAAGGCTGAGGGTCGGCTGGCTCTGCTGTTCGCGGGGCAGGGTGCGCAGCGGGTGGGGATGGGGCGGGAGTTGTATGACGCCTTCTCGGTCTTCGCTGAGGCGTTTGATGCGGTGTGTGCTTATTTTGATGGTGAGTTGGAGTTGCCGCTGCGGGATGTCGTGTTCGGTGATGACGCGGATGCGTTGAGTCGGACGGGGTTTACGCAGCCTGCGTTGTTCGCGGTCGAAGTGGCGTTGTTCCGGCTGGTGGAGTCGTTCGGTGTCCGGCCCGATTTCCTGCTCGGGCATTCGATCGGCGAGTTGGCGGCTGCGCATGTGGCCGGTGTGATGGGTCTTGGGGATGCGTGTCGTCTGGTGGCGTCGCGTGGCCGGTTGATGCAGGCGCTGCCGGCGGGTGGGGCGATGGTCTCGCTTGAGGCCACCGAGGCTGAGGTGCTGCCGCTCCTGGACCTGGAGCGGGTGAGCATCGCGGCGGTGAACGGGCCGCAGTCGGTTGTCGTCTCCGGTGAGGAATCCGCGGTTGCGGAGATCGCCGGCCGGTTCGAGGAGCAAGGGCGGAAGGTGAAGCGGCTGCGGGTGAGCCATGCGTTCCACTCGCCGTTGATGGAGCCGATGCTCGCGGAGTTCCGTACGGTCGCGGAGAGCGTGACCTACGAGGCGTCCCGTATCCCGGTCATCTCCAACCTCACGGGCGAGTTGGCCACCGCTGAAGATCTGACGTCTCCCGAGTACTGGGTGCGGCACGTGCGCGAGGCCGTCCGGTTCGCCGACGGCATCCACCGCCTGGAAGAACACGGCGCGACCCGGTTCCTGGAGATCGGCCCGGACGGCACCCTGACCGCCATGGCGCAGTCCTGCCTCTCAGAGCCGGATCTCCAACTGCTTACGGCCATGAGGAAGGACCGCGCTGAGGAAGAAGCTCTGCTGACAGCCGTATCCGGTGCCTTCGTTCACGGCATGGACGTGGACTGGTGGACGCTCTTGCCTGTTGCCCGGCGAGTCGATCTGCCGACTTATCCGTTTCAGCGTGAGCGCTTCTGGCCGACCCCCGCACCTGACTCCGGTCCTGCTGAGGGCTGGCAGTACCGGGTTGAGTGGAAGCCGGTAGCTGCCAGGGCCGGCGAGGCATTGGGTGGGCGTTGGCTTTGTGTGGTTCCGGCGGGGGAGAGCTGGGTTTCCTCGGTGGTGGATGGGCTGGTCTCTCGGGGGTGTGTACCGGTTCGGGTGGAGTGCGGTCCTGGTGTGGATCGGGCTGTGCTGGCTGAGCAGTTCGCCGGGCTGGGTGATGGGCCGGTTGCTGGTGTGCTGTTGGTGGGTGCCGTGGATGTGGTGGATACGGCTGTTGTGGTGCAGGCGTTGGGGGATGCGGGTGTTGCGGGTCGTTTGTGGGTGGTGACTCGTGGGGCTGTGTCTGTGGGCCGGTCGGATGGGGCTCCGGATGCGGTTGGGGCGGCGGTGTGGGGTCTGGGCCGGGTGGCGGCGCTGGAGTTCCCGGATCGTTGGGGCGGTCTGGTCGATCTTCCGGAGCAGATCGATGGGCGGGTGCTGGATCGGTTGGCAGGGGTGCTGGCCGATGGCACTGAGGATCAGGTGGCGGTGCGGGGGTCGGGGGTCTTCGGCCGCCGACTGGTCCATGCTCCGGTGCTTGGCGGGGGTGTTGAGGGTTGGGTGCCGCGGGGGACGGTCCTTGTCACGGGTGGTACGGGTGCGCTGGGCGGGCGGGTGGCTCGGTGGGTGGCCGAGCGGGGCGCGGAGCATGTGGTGCTGACCAGCCGCCGTGGTCCGGAGGCTCCCGGGGCTGGGGAGCTTGAGGCGGAGTTGTCGGCTCTGGGTGTGCGGGTGTCGGTGGTGGCGTGTGATGTCGCGGACCGGGACGCGGTGGAGCAGTTGCTGTCCGAGCACCCGGTGGACGCCGTGTTTCATGCTGCGGGTGTGGCGGATTCGGGATCTCTGGCTGAGGTGGATGGGGTTCATTTTGCTGGGGTGATGGGGGCGAAGGTCGGTGGGGCGGCGTATTTGGATGAGCTTTTGGGTGATCGGGAGCTGGATGCGTTTGTGGTGTTCTCCTCGATTTCTGGTGTGTGGGGCAGTGGTGGTCAGGGCGCGTATGCGGCGGCGAATGCGTTTCTGGACGGGTTGGTTGAGGCGCGTCGGGTGCGGGGGCTGGCGGGCTGTGCGGTGGCGTGGGGTCCCTGGGGCGAGGGCGGTATGGCGGCCGGGGATGGTGCGGAGGAGCATCTGCGGCGTCGTGGGCTGAGGCCGCTGGATCCGGGGCTGGCGTTGTCGGTGCTGGAGCAGGCCGTTGTGGGCGTCGAAGGCTTGGTGGTGGTGGCGGATGTGGAGTGGGCGCGGTTTGCTCCGGCGTTCACCAGCGCCCGCCCGAGCCCTCTGCTGGAAGACCTGCCGGAGGTGCGTAAGGCTCTGGAGGCGGGTCGTGGTGAGTCCGGTTCGGCGGTGGTGCGGGAGCGTTTGGCGGGGTTGCCGGTTGCGGAGCGGGACCGGGCACTGCTGGATCTGGTCCGTACCCACGCCGCAGCAGTCCTCGGCTACACCAAATCGGCACAGCTCGAAATCGGCGCCACATTCCGAGAGTTGGGCTTCGATTCGCTGACCGCGGTCGAGCTGCGCAACGGGCTCAACGGGGAGACCGGACTGCGACTCCCCGCCACAATGGTCTTCGACTACCCGACGCCTGTGGAGCTGGCGCGCTTCTTGGGTGATGAGCTGTTCGGGTCCGGGATTGAGGCGTCTTCTGATCTGCCGGTGGTTGTGTCCACGTCGGACGATCCGGTGGTGATTGTCGGGATGAGCTGCCGTCTGCCGGGTGGGGTGGCGAGCCCGGAGGATCTGTGGCGGCTGGTGGCCGGAGGCGAGGACGCGATCTCCGAGCTTCCCACCGACCGGGGTTGGGACCTCGACGCCCTCTACGGGAGCGATGCAGACCAGTCCGGCGCGAGCCGAACAGGTTCGGGTGGCTTCCTTCAGGACGCTACGCAGTTCGATCCGGCGTTCTTCGGCATCAGCCCACGCGAAGCGGTGGCGATCGACCCGCAACAGCGTGTGCTGCTGGAAACCTCGTGGGAAGCTCTCGAACGCTCCGGTGTCCGGCCTACGTCGGTCAAGGGCAGCCGTACCGGTGTGTTTGTCGGTGCCAGCAGTTCGGGCTACGGGTCGGGGCTGCGGGAGGCTCCGGAGGGGCTTGGGGGGCACCTGCTCACCGGCAGCTCGGGAGCCGTCTTGTCGGGTCGGGTGGCCTACACGCTGGGACTTGAAGGGCCTGCGGTAACGGTGGACACAGCTTGTTCGTCTTCGCTGGTCGCCCTGCACCTCGCAGCGCAGTCCCTGCGGTCGGGTGAGTGCGATCTTGCCCTGGCCGGCGGTGTGGCGGTCATGGCCAACCCTGGTGCCTTCGTTGAGTTCAGTCTCCAGGGCGGACTTGCGGCTGATGGTCGCTGCAAGGCGTTTTCGGATGCTGCGGATGGCACCGGGTGGGCCGAGGGCGCTGGTGTGCTGGTGGTGGAGCGGTTGTCGGATGCCCGGCGCAACGGCCATCGGGTGCTGGCGGTCGTGCGCGGTTCTGCGGTGAACCAGGACGGTGCGTCCAACGGCCTGACCGCGCCGAATGGTCCCTCGCAGCAGCGGGTGATCCGGCAGGCGTTGGCGGGGGCGGGTCTTTCGGCTTCGGACGTGGATGCGGTGGAGGCGCACGGTACCGGCACGACGCTGGGCGACCCGATCGAGGCGCAGGCGCTGCTCGCGACGTACGGCCAGGGGCGTGAGGAGGACCGGCCGTTGTGGCTGGGGTCGGTGAAGTCGAATCTCGGTCACACGCAGGCGGCCGCGGGTGTGACTGGTGTGATCAAGATGGTGCTGGCGATGCAGCACGGGGTCCTGCCGCGGACGTTGCATGCGGATGAGCCGTCGTCGCATGTGGACTGGTCGGCGGGGAATGTACGACTGCTGACCGAGGCTGCGGAGTGGCCGGAGGGCGAACGTGTACGTCGGGCGGGTGTGTCTGCGTTCGGGGTGAGTGGCACTAATGCGCATGTGGTGATCGAGCAGGCTCCGGTGGAGGAGGTTTCTTCCGCGCCGGTGGCTGTTGTGGGTGGTTCGGGTGTTGTGCCGTGGGTGGTTTCGGCGCGGAGTCGGGCTGGTCTGCGGGGGCAGGCGGAGCGCTTGCTGGCGTATGTGGAAGCCCGGCCCGAACTCCGTCTGCCGGATGTCGGGTTCGCCCTGGCCACGACGCGGGCGCAGCTCGAACACCGAGCCGTCGTAGTCGGCACCGAGCGAGAGGAACTCCTCCGGGGACTTGCCGATGTGGCCGAGGGAACCCTTGCTGCCAATGCGATAACGGGTGCGATGGAGGCCGGCGGAAGGCTGGCTCTGCTCTTCACCGGGCAAGGTGCGCAGCGGGTCGGTATGGGGAGGGAGTTGTACGACGCCTTCCCGGTCTTCGCTGAGGCGTTTGATGCGGTGTGTGCTTATTTTGATGGTGAGTTGGAGTTGCCGCTGCGGGATGTCGTGTTCGGTGATGACGCGGATGCGTTGAGTCGGACGGGGTTTACGCAGCCTGCGTTGTTCGCGGTCGAAGTGGCGTTGTTCCGGCTGGTGGAGTCATTCGGTGTCCGGCCCGATTTCCTGCTCGGGCATTCGATCGGTGAGCTCGTGGCCGCGCATGTGGCCGGTGTGATGGGTCTTGAGGATGCGTGTCGTCTGGTGGCGTCGCGTGGCCGGTTGATGCAGGCGCTGCCGGCGGGTGGGGCGATGGTCTCGCTTCAGGCGTCGGAGGCTGAGGTGCTGCCGCTGCTGGATCTGGTGCGGGTGAGTATCGCGGCGGTGAACGGGCCGCAGTCGGTTGTCGTCTCCGGTGAGGAATTGGCCGTTGCGGAGATCGCCGCGCATTTCGAGGCCGAGGGCCGCAAGACGAAGCGCCTGCGGGTCAGTCATGCCTTCCATTCGCCGTTGATGGAGCCGATGCTGGCTGAGTTCCGTACGGTCGCCGAGAGTGTGACCTACGAGCAGCCCCGTATCCCGGTGGTCTCGAATGTGACGGGTGAACTCGCCACGGATCTGATGTCTCCCGAGTACTGGGTGCGGCATGTGCGGGAGGCCGTCCGGTTCGCCGACGGCATCCGCCGGCTGGAAGAGCACGGCGTCACCCGGTTCCTGGAGATCGGCCCGGACGGCACGCTGACCGCCATGGCCCAGGGATGCCTTGACGAGGAGACGGACCATGCCCTGATACCTGTGCTGCGTGGGGACCGTTCCGAGGTGTCCGCGGTACTGTCCGCCGCCGGACGGGCATTCGTCCACGGCATCGACGTCGACTGGCAGACGTTCTTCCCCACCACCACCCGCCCCGTCGACCTGCCCACCTACGCCTTCCAACACCAGCGCTACTGGCTTGACATCCCCTCTACCACCGCAGATGCCTCCTCGATCGGGCTTGGCGCCGTCGATCACCCCCTCTTGGGCGCAGCGGTATCCCTGGCCGGTGGCGATGAGTTGCTTCTGACCGGGCGACTTTCCTCGCGGACGCAGCCGTGGCTCGCCGAGCACCGCATCGCGGGCGCGATCGTGCTACCGAGCACAGCCCTCCTGGAGCTGGCAGTGCGCGCGGGGGACGAGGTCGGCTGCTCCCACGTCAGGGAACTCGCCCTCGAAGCACCGCTCGTACTCCCCGAGGACGGCGCGGTCCAGCTCCAGGTACGCATCGAGGACCCGGATGCTGCCGGTGACCGGGCTCTCGGGGTATATGCGCGGCCCGGCGCAGCGCCGGCCGATGCGCCGTGGGTGCGACACGCGAGCGGCGTCCTGGCGGAGAGCGCCCAGCCGGAGGCTTTCGACTTCGGGGTATGGCCGCCCGCCGGAGCGGAACCCGTGGACTTCGACGACCTGTACGACGGGCTGGCGGCGGCCGGGTTCGACTACGGTCCGGCCTTTCGCGGCGTGCGAGCCGTGTGGCAGGGCGCCGACGGTGTGTACGCCGAAGTCGAACTGCCAGAGTCCGAGTCTGCGTCCGGGGCCGGATCCGAGTCCGAGGCGGAGGGTTTCTCCCTCCATCCCGCACTGCTGGACGCGGCGCTGCACCCCCTCGGCCTCGGCCTGCTGGACGGCGTAGCGACAGGGGCCGTGCTGTTCGCGTGGAGCGGGGCATCCCTGCATGCGACCGGCGCGACGGCACTGCGGATCCGGCTGGCCAGGCGCGGGCCTGACGGGGTGTCCCTCCACGCGGCCGACGGCTCTGGCCGGCCGGTGATCGCCGTCCAGTCGATGCTCATGCGGAAGACCGACGAGGACCGGGGCGACCGGGGCGACCGTGGCGACCGTACGGTGTCGTTGCCGGCTTCGCTGCTCCGTCTCGACTGGACGCCGCTCACCGTAGAAGCAGACGCCGATGGGGCGCGGTTGACCGTCGTGGGGAGCGACCCGCTGGGCGTGGCCGAGGCTCTGGGCACGACGGCCGCCGACTCGACGTCGGCTGCCGACTCCACGACGGCTGCCGATTCCACTTCCATGGCGGCCGATGCCGTACTGGTGACCGGTGTCGCCACAGCAGCCGAAGCGCACGCCGTCCTCAGCGACCAAACCGCCCAGGAATCGCAGGCCCGCCTCGTGTTCGTCTCCCGCGGCGCCGTCGCCATCGGTGACGAGAAACCGGCCCCCGAAGCCGCCGCACTGTGGGCAGAACTCCGCGCCGTCCAGACCGAACACCCGGGCCGGATCGTGCTCGTGGACGTCGACGGCCACATCGACTCCCTCCGTGTCCTGCCCGCCGCGATCGACACGGGCGAGTCCGAGATCGCGGTCCGTGCCGGTGAGGTGTCGGCGGCGCGCCTGACCAGGTGCGCATCGACCGCGCCCACGAGGCTCGACGTGGAGCCTGGCGGAACCGTACTGGTCACCGGCCCGTTCGCTGAGCAGTTCGCCGAGCACTTCGCTGAAGCGCTCGACGTCGAGGCGCACGTGGAGACCTTCGCGGACCAGGACCAGGACCAGGATCCGGACACCCTGGCGGCGGTGTTCGCCGCGATCCCGCCCGGACGACCCCTCAGGGCGGTCGTCCACACCGCCGACCTCCGCCGGAGCAGCGACATCGGTACCGCCCGGCGCCTGGACGAGCTGACCCGCAGGATAGACGTCCACGACGTAGGCGGCGTGGGCGACGTGGACAGCGACAGCCCTCTGTCCGCCTTCGTCCTCATCGGTATCGGCCCGGCCGACGCTCCGTCGTGCGGGCAGCTGGCCGCGCTCGCCCACCAGCGCGCGGCGTCCGGCCTGCCCTCTCTCGCGCTGCTCCCGCCGCCCTACGCCGGCAACCCGGGGCTCTCCGCGCTGCCGGCAGAAGACGTCGCGGCTCTGGTAGGCACCGCCCAGGCGTCGGGCCGGACCGTGCTGCTGCCCGCGCGCGTGGACCGCGCAGCCCTGCGCGGCTCCGCATCGCCCCTGCCGACCGTCCTCACCACATTGGCGCAGGGCGCGCAGGGCACCGGGCGCCGGATCGCCGTACGTGAACGGGCGAGGGCGGCCTCCGGCCTGGCGCGGCAGCTGGCCGGAAAGGGCGCGGGCGAACGCGGCCGCGTGCTCCTGGCTCTCGTACGCACCCAGGTCGCCGGGGTCCTTGCATACGCCGGCGCCGACGAGGTGGAGCCCTCCCGGAGCTTCACCGACCTCGGCTTCACCTCCCTCACCGCTGTCGAGCTGCGCAACCGGCTCAACGCGGAGACGGGCATGAGGCTGCCCGCCACGCTCGTGTTCGACTACCCGACCCCGGCAGCGCTCGCCCGCTACCTGGACGACGAACTCACCGGCGAAACGGGCGCTTCCGCGCCCAAGCCCGTCAGCACGCCCCTCGACAACGACCCGGTCGTCATCGTCGGCATGAGCTGCCGCTATCCGGGCGGTATCCGTACCCCGGAGGAGCTGTGGGAGCTGGTCGCTTCGGGCGGCGACGGCATCTCTCCGTTCCCCGCCGACCGCGGCTGGGACCTCGGCAGCCTGTATCACCCGGACCCTGACCACCCCGGCACGTGCTACGCCCGCGAAGGCGGCTTCCTGCACGACGCCAGCCACTTCGACCCGGGTTTCTTCGCGATCAGTCCCCGCGAGGCGCTGTCGATGGACCCGCAGCAGCGGCTGCTCCTCGAAGTGTCGTGGGAGGCCCTGGAACGTTCCGGGATCGACCCGGCGGCGGCTCGCGGCAGCCTGACCGGTGTCTTCGCGGGCGTTACCTACCAGGACTACGTCGGCATCCTCAGCGGAGCACAGGACAGCTTTGAGGGATACATCGGCACCGGTAACTCGCCCAGCGTGCTGTCGGGTCGCATCTCCTACACCCTCGGCCTCGAAGGGCCGGCGGTCAGCGTCGACACCGCCTGCTCGTCCTCCCTGGTCGCCCTGCACCTGGCCGTCCAGGCGCTCCGGGCGGGCGAGTGCGACCTCGCGCTCGCGGGCGGCGTGACGGTGATGTCCACCCCCGGCTCACTCATCGAGTTCAGCAGGCAGCGGGCGCTCGCCGAGGACGGCAGGTGCAAGCCGTTCTCGGCCGATGCCGACGGAGCGAGCTGGGCCGAGGGTGTCGGCATGGTGGTCGTCGAGCGGCTGTCCGACGCCCGGCGCAACGGGCACCCGGTGCTGGCCGTCGTACGCGGCAGCGCCCTCAACCAGGACGGCGCGTCCAACGGACTCACCGCGCCCAACGGCCCTGCCCAGCAGCGTGTCATCCGGCAGGCGCTCGCCGGCGCCGGCCTCGCCCCGCGTCAGGTGGACGCCGTCGAGGCGCACGGCACGGGGACGACACTCGGTGACCCGATCGAGGCGCAGGCCGTGATCGCCGCCTACGGCCAGGACCGGGACGACGACCGTCCGCTGTGGCTCGGTTCCCTCAAGTCGAACATCGGGCACAGCCAGGCCGCCGCAGGCGTCGGCGGCGTCATCAAAATGGTCATGGCGCTGCGCAACGGCCTGCTGCCCAGGACTCTGCACGCCGACGAGCCGAGCCCGCACGTCGACTGGACGGCGGGCAACGTACGGCTGCTCACCGAGGCCGTCGCCTGGCCGCACGGGGACGAGCCGCGCCGGGCAGGTGTCTCCTCGTTCGGGATGAGCGGCACCAACGCGCATGTCATCGTCGAGGAAGCACCCCGGCAGCGGACCCCGCGGGACACCGCCGCCGAATCCGTACTCCCGGTGGTGCCGGTGCCGTTGTCCGCGCGCACCGACGACGCCCTGCGTGACCAGGCCGCGCGGCTGCGCTCACACCTCCTCGCCCGGCCGGGCGAGCTGGACATCACCGGGATCGGGTACTCGCTCGCCACGACCCGGTCCGCGTTCGAGCACCGGGCGGTGCTGGTCGCGGCCGGCCGGGAGGACCTCGACCGGGGCCTGCGTGAGATCGCCGAGGGCGCGATGGTCTCCGACGTGCCGCGAGGCGTCGCACATGGCGGCGCCGCCCGCCCCGTGATGGTCTTCCCCGGACAGGGCAGCCAGTGGGCGGGCATGGCACGCGAACTGCTCGGCAGCTCGCCGGTGTTCGCCGACCGCCTGGCCGCCTGCGAACAGGCTCTCGCCCCCTTCGTCGACTGGTCGCTGACAGCTGTCCTGCTGGGCGACGCCGACGCGCCCGACCTCGAACGGGTCGACGTCGTACAGCCCGCCCTGTGGGCCGTCATGGTCTCGCTCGCCGAACTGTGGCGCTCGTACGGAGTGGAGCCCGACGCGGTCGTCGGGCACAGCCAGGGCGAGATCGCCGCCGCATGTGTCGCCGGGGCACTGACCCTGGACGACGGAGCACGCGTGGTGGCGTTGCGCAGCCGGGCCATCACCGCCATCACGGGAAGCGGCGGCATGATGTCCGTGCAGCTGCCCGTCGGAGCGGTGCGCGAGCGCATCGAGCCGTGGGGCGAGCGGCTGTCCGTCGCCGCCGTCAACGGGCCAGCGTCCGTCGTCGTCTCCGGCGAGGCGGAAGCGCTCGACGAGCTGTTCACCGCGCTGACCGGCGACGGCGTGCAGGCCCGTAAGGTCGCCGTCGACTACGGCTCACACTCGGCGCAGGTCGAGGCGGTGCGAGAGCAGGTGCTCGGCGCGCTGGAAGGGATCAGCCCGGTCGACGCCTCAATCCCATTCTTCTCGACCGTGACCGGTCAGTGGCAGGACACCTCCGGGCTCGGGCCCGACTACTGGTACACCAACCTGAGGCAGACCGTGCGGTTCGAGGACGCCGTCCGCGGCCTCTTCGCGGCCGGACACCGTTCGTTCATCGAAGTCAGCCCGCACCCCGTGCTGACCGGCGGGACACGGGACTGCGTGGACGCGCTCGGCGCGGACGCCGCCGTGCTCGGCACCCTGCGCCGGGACGCAGGCGGCCTCGACCGAGTCGTCACCTCACTCGCCGAGGCACACGCGCACGGCGTGGCCGTCGACTGGGCCGCCGTCTACGCCGGCACGGGCGCGCACCGCGTCGACCTGCCGACGTACGCGTTCCAGCGCGAGCGGTACTGGCCGCAAGCACGCGAACTGGCCGCGGCCGACAGCGAGAACGGGCCGACGTCCGACGCAGTCGAAGCGCGGTTCTGGCAGAGCGTCGAACAGGAGGACCTCGAGGCGCTCGCCGACACGCTCGACCTCGACGGCAGCGAGCCGCTCAGCGCCGTACTGCCCGCCCTGTCGTCGTGGCGCAGGAACAGCCGCGAGAAGTCCACCGTCGACGGCTGGCGGTACACCGTGCGCTGGTCGCCGCTCGCCGAGCGCACCTCCGCCGCCCTGGGCGGCACCTGGCTGCTGGCAGCCCCGGCGGCAGAAGCCGCCGACGACCGCGTGGCCGCCGTACGGGACGCGCTCGCCGCCCACGGCGCCCGGGTACGCCTGGTGGAGCTGACCCCCGAAGACGGCTCCTGCCGCGAGCGGGTTGCCGGACAGCTGCGGGACGCGCTCGGCGACGACGACGTCACCGGCGTACTCTCGCTGCTTGCGCTGGACGAGCGGGCGCACCCCGAACACCGCTCCGTGCCCGTCGGCCTGTCCGGGTCCCTGTCCCTCATCCAGGCACTCGGTGACCTCGGCATCGAGGCGCCCCTGTGGTGCGGGACCCGCGGTGCTGTCACCATCGGCCGCTCCGAGTCCGTCACGAGCACCCGCCAGGCGCTCGTCTGGGGCATGGGCCGCGTCGTCGCCCTGGAGCACTCCGACCGCTGGGGCGGCCTCGTCGACCTGCCCGAAGTCCTCGACAGGCGGGCGGCGGACCGGCTGTGCGGACTGCTCGCCGGACCGGACGGCGAGGACCAGATCGCCGTACGTGCCTCCGGCGCCTACGGCCGCCGTCTCGTACGCGCGCCGCTCGCCGGCGCACCGGCACAGCGCACCTGGCGGCCCCGCGGCACCGTACTTGTCACCGGCGGCACCGGAGCGGTCGGCGGCCACATCGCGCGCTGGCTGGCCCGGGAAGGCGCCGAACACCTGCTGCTCACCGGACGCCGCGGCTCCGACGCGCCGGGCGCGGCGGAACTCGAAGCCGAACTCACCGCGCTCGGCTCCCGCGTCACCATCGCCGCCTGTGACGTCGCCGACCGCGAGGCACTGCGCGACCTGCTCGCGGCTATCCCCGAGCAGTACCCGCTCGACGCGGTCATGCACGTCGCGGGCTCCCTCGACGACGGCGTGATCGACTCCCTCGACCCCGGCCGCATGGACACCGTGCTCCGCGCCAAGGTCACAGCGGCGCTCAACCTGCACGAGTTGACCCGGGAGCGAGACCTTTCCGCGTTCGTGCTCTTCTCCTCCACATCGGGCACCATTAGCGGCCCGGGGCTCGGCAACTACGCCCCCGGCAACGCATTCCTCGACGCACTCGCCCAATGGCGCCGCGCCGCAGGGCTCCCCGCCACCGCTGTCGCCTGGGGACACTGGGCGGGAGACGGCATGGGGGAGGGCGCCGTCGGCGACCGGCTCAGGCGCTACGGCGTGTATGACATGCAGCCCGGGATGGCCTGCGGCGCGTTGCGGCAGGCCCTCGACCACGACGAGACGTACATCTCCGTCACCGACATCGGATGGGACAGGTTCACCCCCGCGTTCACGGCTCCCCGGCCCAGCGCACTGCTGCGCGATCTTCCCGACGCGCAACGTGTCCTGGAGGCCGCGCGGGAGAGCGACGACAGCGGCTCCGACACGTCCAAACTGCACCAGCACCTTGCGGGACTCTCCGAGTCCGAACGCGCCGGCACGGTCCTGAACGTCGTACGCAGCTACGTCGCCACCGTGCTCGGCTACGCCGGACCCTCGGCGGTCGACCCCGAACGGGCCTTCAGCGACCTCGGGTTCGACTCGCTCAGTGCCGTCGAGCTGCGCAACGGCATGAACAGCATCACCGGCCTGCGGCTGCCTGCGACTCTCGTCTTCGACTATCCCACCTGCGCGGTGCTCGCGGACTTCCTGCTGGCCGAACTGTCCGGCACGGCACCGAACGGCGAGCCCGCCGCCGCGCTTCCCGCTGCGGTGGCAGAGCACGACGAGCCGGTGGCGATTGTGGCGATGAGCTGTCGTTTCCCCGGTGGAGTGGGGTCACCGGAAGATTTGTGGCGGCTGCTGAGCGCGGGCGGGGACGGGGTGGTCCCGTTCCCGGCCGATCGCGGCTGGGATGTCGAGGGGCTGTACGACCCGGAGCCGGGGCTGCCGGGGAAGGTTTCCACGCGTGAGGGTGGGTTCCTGCCGGGTGTCGATGAGTTCGATCCGGGATTCTTCGGGATCTCGCCGCGCGAGGCGGTGGCGATGGACCCGCAGCAGCGTCTGCTGCTGGAGACGTCGTGGGAGGCGTTCGAGCGGGCCGGGATCGACCCGGTGACGCTTCGCGGCAGCCGTACGGGGGTCTTCGCGGGCACCAACGGCCAGGACTACACAGGGCTGTTGGTGGCGTCGGGCGAGGACGACCTGGGCGGCTACATCGGTACGGGCAATGCGGCGAGCGTGGTCTCGGGGCGGCTGTCGTACACGTTCGGTCTTGAGGGGCCGGCGGTGACGGTGGATACGGCGTGCTCGGCATCGCTCGTGGCGCTGCACCTGGCATTGCAGTCACTGCGGTCGGGCGAATGTGACCTGGCGCTGGCCGGCGGCGTGACGGTGATGTCGACGCCAGGCTTGTTCGTGGACTTCAGCCGGCAGCGCGGGCTGGCCGCTGACGGCCGGTGCAAGGCGTTCTCGGACCGGGCGGATGGTGCGGGCTTCTCCGAGGGCGCTGGTGTGCTCGTGGTGGAACGGCTGTCGGATGCCCGGCGGAACGGTCACCAGGTGTTGGCGGTGGTGGCTGGATCCGCGGTGAATCAGGATGGTGCGTCTAATGGTCTGACCGCGCCGAACGGTCCCTCGCAGCAGCGGGTGATCCGGCAGGCGCTGGCGGGGGCGGGGCTGGCCACCTCCGATGTGGACGCGGTGGAGGCGCACGGTACCGGGACGACGCTGGGCGACCCGATCGAGGCGCAGGCATTGATCGCCACCTACGGCCAGGGACGCGAGGACGATCGTCCACTCTGGCTGGGCTCCGTGAAGTCGAATCTCGGTCACACGCAGGCGGCCGCGGGTGTGGCCGGTGTGATCAAGATGGTGCTCGCGATGCAGCACGGGGTCCTGCCGCAGACCTTGCATGCGAGTGAGCCGTCGTCGCATGTGGACTGGTCGGCGGGGAACGTACGACTGCTCACCGAGGCCGTGGAGTGGCCGGAGACCGACAGGCCGCGGCGCGCTGGTGTGTCGTCGTTCGGCATCAGCGGTACCAACGCACACACCATCCTGGAGGAAGCCCCGCCCCTGGAAACCACGGACGAGGCACGGCCCCTGGCAACCGCCGACGAGGCACCGCCCCTGGAAACAGCGGCTCCGACCTCAGCTGCGGACGACGCCGAGGGCACCCGGACGGTTGCGGAATCCTCCGCTCTCCCCTGGGTGATCACCGGCAAGACCAGGTCCGCGCTCCGTGCGCAGGCCGCACGGCTGCTCGCGCACGTGGAGGCCCATCCGGATCTGCGCGCCACCGATCTGGGGCTGTCGCTGGCCACCACCCGGTCCGTCATGGAGCACCGGGCCGTGATCCTCGGTGAGGATCGGCACGAGTTGCTGCGCGGCCTGGCCGCCGTGGCCGACGACGAACCGTCTTCGAACGCGGTCACCGGCTCGGCCAAGGCAGGCGGCCGGACGGCTTTGCTCTTCACCGGGCAGGGTGCCCAGCGGGTCGGTATGGGGAGGGAGTTGTACGACGCCTTCCCGGTCTTCGCTGAGGCGTTTGATGCCGCGTGTGCCTATTTTGATGGTGAGTTGGAGTTGCCGCTGCGGGATGTCGTCTTCGGTGATGACGCGGATGCGTTGAATCGGACGGGCTTTACGCAGCCGGCGCTCTTCGCTGTCGAAGTGGCGCTGTTCCGGTTGGTGGAGTCGTTCGGTGTCAGGCCGGACTATGTGGTGGGGCATTCGATCGGTGAGCTGGCGGCTGCGCATGTGGCGGGGGTGTGGTCGCTGGAGGATGTGTGTCGTCTGGTGGCGGCGCGTGGCCGGTTGATGCAGGCGTTGCCGGCGGGTGGGGCGATGGTCTCGCTCCAGGCATCGGAAACCGAGGTGCTGCCGCTCCTGGATGAGGAACGGGTGAGCATTGCGGCGGTGAACGGGCCTCAGTCGGTCGTCGTCTCCGGTGATGAGGACGCGGTCACTCAGCTGGCGAAGCAGTTCGAGGCCGAGGGCCGGAAGGTGAAGCGGCTGCGGGTGAGCCACGCGTTCCACTCGCCGCTGATGGAGCCGATGCTGGCCGAGTTCCGTACGGTCGCGGAGAGCGTGACATTCGGCGAGCCGCGTATCCCGGTGGTCTCCAATGTCACGGGCGAGTTGGCCACCGCAGAGGACCTGGCCTCTCCCGCGTACTGGGTGCGGCATGTGCGGGAGGCCGTCCGGTTCGCCGACGGCATCCGGTGGCTCGAGGAGCACGAGGTCTCACGGTTCCTGGAGATCGGCCCTGACGGCACGCTGACCGCCATGGCCCAGGGATGCGTGGACGAGCCCGGCCATCTTCTCGTAACCACCCAGCGCAAGAACCGCCCGGAGGCTGTCGGCCTGCTCACCGCCCTCGCCGAGACGTTCGCCGACGGTGTGCCGCTCACCTGGGAGGCCGCATTCGCAGGGCGCGATGCACGCCGGGTCGGCCTGCCGACCTACGCCTTCCAGCGGCACCCCTACTGGCCCAAGCCGCCCGTCATGCCGACCGGTGACATCGGCTCGGCGGGTCTTTCGTCGGCGGACCACCCCCTGCTCGGTGCGGCGGTGGAGGTGGCCGGATCCGACGCCTTCCTCTTCACCGGCAGGCTGTCGCTACGCACCCACCCTTGGCTCGCAGACCACGCCGTGACCGGGACCGTCCTGTTCCCCGGCACGGGCTTCCTCGAACTTGCCGTGCGTGCGGCCGACGAGGTGGGCTGCGACCGCGTGGACGAGTTCACCATCGCCGCCCCGCTGGTCCTGCCGGAGCGCGGTGCCGTACAGCTGCAGCTCGCCGTGGAGCCACCGGACGAGTCGGGGCGGCGCACGCTGAACCTGTACGCGCGACCGGACGACGACCTCGCCGAGCAGCCGTGGGTACTCCACGCCAGTGGCGTGGTGTCCACCGGCGCGGCAGCGGACCAGGACGAGCGGTACGACTTCGCAGTCTGGCCGCCGCGCGACGCGCACGCCGCCCCGGTCGACGACTTCTACGACCGCTTCGCCGAGGCCGGATTCGCCTACGGCCCGGTCTTCCGCGGGCTGAAGGCCGTCTGGCAGCGCGGCGATGAGATCTTCGCCGAGGTAGCGCTGCCGGAGGAGCACGACGGGCTGGCCGGTGCGTTCGGGCTCCACCCCGCGCTGCTCGACTCCGCACTGCACGCGATGATGTTCGTGTCCATGGAGGATGTCGGCCGGGGCCGGCTGCCGTTCTCCTGGAACGGGGTCTCCCTGAGGGCCGCCGGGGCCACCGCCCTGCGCGTACGTCTCGTCCAGTCCGGACCCGAGTCGGTCTCTCTCGAACTGGCCGACCCCACGGGAGGTTCGGTCGCCTCCATCGATTCACTGACGCTACGTCAGGTATCTGGAGAGCAGGTGAGCGGCAACGCTCCCTTCCACGACGCGCTGTTCCAGGTGGACTGGGTCACGGTGCCCGTGCCCGCGGTTCAGGTGGAAGAGCCATGGGCGGTCGTCGGGGACATGGCACAGGCCGCGGCCCTGGACGGCGTCGGCATCCGGGTGGACGTGAGCGACAGCCTGAGCGATCTCGCCGACGAGGTGCCTCCCGTGGTCATGGTCACCTGCGCGAGCGATGCGAGCGAAAGCGGCGCTGCCACCGCGGCGCGCACCGCCGCCAACCGAACGCTCGCACTGCTGCAGGAGTGGCTGGAGGACGAGCGCTTCGCCGCCTCCCGGCTGGTCTTCGTCACCTACGGCGCAGTGAGCACCTCGGACGCGGACCGCCCGGACCCGGCGCAGGCCGCCATCTGGGGCCTGGTACGTGCCGCCGGTGTCGAGAACCCAGGCCGATTCACTCTCATCGACCTCGACGGGAGTGCGGACTCGATGGCCGCCGTCCCCGGCGCACTGGCGGGCGGAGAGCCTGAGGCGGCGGTGCGAGGAGGAGCGGTGTACGCACCGAGGCTCGCCCGGGTCGCGTCCACGGACGGTCTGGCCCCGCCCGAGGCGGAGGCCTGGCGACTGGACATCGCCGACAAGGGCACCCTGGAGAAGCTGCGCCTGGTGGAGTGCCCTGAGGTGAAGGGCGAGTTGGGGGCAGGTCAGGTACGCATCGGGGTTCGTGCGGCAGGGGTCAACTTCCGCGACGTGCTGAACGCGCTCGGCATGTACCCGGGTGAGGCCGGGCTGCTGGGCAGTGAGGGCGCCGGGGTGGTGCTGGAGGTCGGCCCCGGAGTGAGTGATCTGAAGCCCGGTGACCGGGTCATGGGCATGTTCTTCGGATCCTTCGGTCCCATGGCGGTGGCAGATCGCCGCTTGCTGGCCCGTATCCCGGAGGGGTGGTCGTTCGGGCAGGCTGCGGCTGCGCCGGTGGTGTTCCTGACGGCGTATTACGCGCTGGTGGACTTGGGCGGTCTCCAGGCGGGTGAGTCGGTGCTTATCCATGCTGCTGCGGGTGGTGTGGGTATGGCTGCGGTGCAGTTGGCGCGGCATCTGGGTGCTGAGGTGTTCGGCACGGCGAGTCCTGGGAAGTGGGGGACGTTGCGCGGGTCGGGTCTGGACGATTCGCACATTGCGTCTTCGCGTGATCTGGATTTCGAGCGGTCGTTCCTGGATGTGACCGGTGGCCGGGGTGTGGATGTGGTGCTGGA
>NZ_JBIAPW010000045.1:0-69619 GCF_042888505.1 Streptomyces sp. NPDC002870 | reverse complement strand
CCGGCACCTGCACCACCTGCCACCGCCCCCTGCCCAGAACATCCACCACCAGCCAGAACCCAAGAGCCAGAGCAACCTAACGGAGTCCTACTAGGCGGCCGCCGCCGGCCATGGTCAGGACGCTGCCCATGGCGGGGAAGGCGACGGCGCCGGCCACCTGCGCAGCGCTGGGTCCGGGGCGTGCGGGACGGTCCGGCCTGGGCTCGGGCGGCCGGGGGCATGAGGGCGCGCTTCACGCGTACTCCTGAGTGCAGGTGCGGCCCGCCCGCGCAGGGCGGGCCGCCGGGGATGGAAGGGGTCGTAACGCGCCGGGGTTCCACGGCAGTTGGCGCTGCCTTTGCGTGCGGGGCCGGTGCGCAAGAGCATGCCGCGCCTGTGCCCCGCGCCGCCCACCGTTCGTGTCCGCTATGACCGTAAGGTCCCTGTGGTTGGTCATGGACGTTCCACGGTGTCGTACCCGGAAGTCGGTCTCGGGCGCGGACAGGGAACGACGCCTGACGGCCGGTGATCAGCGCGGACGCCCATCTGCGCCGGCCGCTCGCGACTGCGGGTGGTCAGAGCTGTTCCAGCGCGGCTTGCCCGACGCTGCTCTGTGGACTGATGATGCGTCCATCCGCTGCCGGCCTGCGAGTCGGCGGCATCCCTGAGTCGAATGGGTCGTAACCACCGCATCACAGGGAATCCGCAGGTCGCGTTGGCGCGCGCCCTGCTCCTCCGGGGCCCGGCACATCTCGTGCCGGGCCCCGGACGCGTTCACGGCCCCGCGGTTTCTGCCGGCGGTCCCGCAGCTGCCGCGCTCGCATGAGTCCAGCAGTACCGACGAGCTGACCGCGCTGGGAGCTCAGCTGTGCTGTGCTTCGCGCAGGGCGTCGGCTTGGCGTTTCAGCAGGTTCTGGTCCAGCTTGGGGAGGAACGAACGTTTCTTTGCGGCCGAGAGCTGGCTGGCGAAAATGCTGTCCGATACGACAGTGATGATCGCCTCCCCCGAACGGACAGTTGTGATCAAGGAATCGTGGTCCGTCTTGAATCTGCCGGCATCCGTAGTGAAGTGCATGCGGAAACTCACCGTGGCGTCGCCCGCAGGTACCTGGTCTGCCACGCCCTCGATGTCCACTTGCACTCGGTCGCCGTATCGGTTCAGGAAGGACAGCGACGGACAGGCGTCGAGCGCCTTGTCCACGGAGGCAAGGTATGCGCTGGCGCCCCGGGGACGATAGCTGGAGAAGGTGAGGGTCTCGGTTGGCGGGGCGAACATCGAAGCGGATATGTGGACCCAGGCACTGGCCACTGAGGTGGCGGGGACGCCAGAGCGAGCATCTTGGAGTGGTCGGCATGCCGCAGGCCGTACGCCCTGGGCGGGAGTGCCGCCGCCGGTCTGTGACTCGGGCGCGCCGATGACGCTGTAGCCCGGCAGAGCCCCTTCTTTGGGGAGTGCTGCCGCCAACTCTGCAGCGGTGAGCGGCCGCACGGTCGTCGACGGTCTCGGCGACAGGATAGGAGAGGACGACTCAGACTCGGCGGCCGTGTTGCCGCCTCCTGAAGCACAGCCGCCGATAAGACTGAGAACAGCGCCGACGGCAGCGGCGAAGAGGGAGCGAGTGCCCCGGTTGGATGACATGACACTCCCTGTACTGGAACGGTGAATCGCACGGAGTGTATTCGGTGATCGGTCTACGCCTGTACCCGGCGAACCTTCACGGTCAGAGCACTAGCGTCGATGAACACGACCGGGGAGACGCGGTCGAGCGGCCGATTCTGCCCTTCCGCCATGCCGTCCATCACCTTGTCCGTAGTCGTGGTGATGGTCATCTTGGCCACAGTGGCGCCGTAGAACTCGGCCAGGTGCGCGGAGATCTCACCGTGCGTGAGGCCCTTCGCGGACAACGAGAGACCCATCTCGTCCACGCCGGTCAGTCGGCGCTGCCGGCTTGTTGACGATGGCCGGCTCGAAGGAAACCCCACGTCTCGGGGTACATCGATCTCGACCGGGCTGACGGTCAGCACGGTTTTGGACCGGGTGCCGTTGCGGCTGTTGCCGCCGTCCTTGCCCGCCGGGTCATGCTTGTCGTAGCCGAGACGGTCGGTGATCTCGTCCTCCAGGGCGGACTCCAGAACCGTCTTGGTCAGCTGCTGCAGCAGCCGGCCCTCGCCGGTCAACTGCAGCCCTTGGTTCCGGGCCTGCTCGACGAGCTGGTCGAGGAGCTTCTGCTCGACCGCCGAGGCCTCCAGCAACGCTTCCGCCTGGTCATCGACGGTCACGGACTCGGTCACGGTGTCAGTCACTTGATGTCTCTTCCTCGATCATCAATTACACCGGAGACCGGGCTCTGTCCCCTAATCGGTGGTGACGAAGCGTGACCGGGATCGTTGACATCGCATGCGAGGCGTCAACTCCCTTGTGAAGACCGTGGTTTCGGGGTTGTCGGCACTGGTCGTTGATGATGTGGCGGACGAGGATGCGGTGATCCTCCTGTCGGCGCGAACCCGGCAGGAGGCGGTGCCGTGCCCGATGTGCGGGACGCCGACCGCGAGAGCGCATGGCTTCCACGGGCGCCCGGTTGCGGACGTAGCGGTGGACGGCCGACGGGTGGTGCTATCAGTGCAGGTGCGGCGCCTGGTCTGCCCGGTGCTGGGGTGCCCGAGACAGAACCTTCCGCGAGCAGGTCCCCGGACTGCTGGAGCGATACCAGCGCCGCACGACCCGGCTGGCTGGCCAACTTGGCTCTGTGGTCAAGGAGTTAGCGGGCCGGGCGGGCGCCCGCCTCTCCCGCTGCCTCGCCGTCGCGATCTCCCGCTCGACCGCGCTGCGGATGCTGACGAGGCTGCCGCTGCCCCCGCTGCGTGTGCCACGGGTCCTCGGCGTCGACGACTTTGCCCTGAAGCGGTGCCACCGCTACGCCACCATCCTCAACGACGCCGAGACCGGCGAGCGGATCGACGGACTGCCGGACCGCAGCGCGGACACCCTCGAGCGGTGGTTGCGCGAGCATCCCGGTGTCGAGATCGTCTGCCGAGACGGTTCGGGGGCCTACGGCGAGGCGGTCCGCCGGGCCTTGCCCGGTGCAGTGCAGGTCAGCGACCGCTGGCACATCTGGAAGAACCTCTGCGACAAGGCCCTGGCCACCGTCCGCTCCCACAGCTCCTGCTGGGCCACCGTCAAACCGCCTCACCCCGCGGGCGTGTACGAGCAGACCACCCGCGAGCGCTGGCACCAGGTCCACGACCTGCTCGGCAAGGGCGTCGGCCTGCTCGAATGCGCCCGCCGCCTCAACCTGGCGCTCAACACGGTCAAACGCTATGCGCGGACCCGGCAACCCGAGATCCTGCGCCGAGCCCCACGCTACCGGGCCCACCCTGGTCGACCCCTACCGCGAACATCTCCGCACCCGCCGCGCCGCCGACCCCGCCGTCCCCGTCAAGCAACTGTTCCGCGAATCAAGGAGCTGGGCTACACCGGCAGCCTCAATCTCCTCTACCGCTACCTCACCCAGGGCCGAGCCGAGGGCGACCGGCCCGTCACCACCCCACAGCGCCTGACCCGCCTCCTCCTCACCCGCCCCGGCAACCTGCGGGACAAGGACGCCAAGCTCCTTGCCGAGCTTAGCGCCGCCTGCCCCGAGATGACCGCCCTCGCCCAACTAGTCCGGGAGTTCGCCGAACTCCTCTCCCCGGCTCCGGGCAACGACGCCGCACTCACGAAGTGGATCAACGACGTCAGTGCCGCCGACCTGCCCTACCTGCACGCCTTCGCCAACGGCCTCGAACTCGACCGCGCGGCCGTCGATGCCGGCCTCACCACCCCGCACCACAACGGCCGCACCGAAGGCGTCAACACGCGGACAAGAGGATCACGAGACAGATACACGGCCGAGCCGGGTTCGCCCTCCTACGCCACCGCATCCTCCTCCGGTGATCACCACAGAGTGCAACCACCGATTACGGGACAGAGCCGGATGTGCGACAGAGCCGTTTGTTGCACACCCACAAGGCACCGACTGGCGGTCGATGGTCGCTCATGGCCAGCTTTGGGAACGAATTTGCGCCAAACCGATCCAGAAGGATCGTTTCTTTGTGCACAAAACTGCTCTGATCGCGGGCCGATGACGGCTGCGCCGGGTTGCGGATCGGCCGGGGCGGGAAGGTTTGGAGCGCGAAGGGACGCGGAGCGGTTTGCATCCGTCCCCGTGGCAGTAGTGGATCGTCGACCCATGGGTCGTCCGGGAGGGAGAAACGATGCCGCAGGAGCAGACGTTCGCGATTCCCTTCAGAGATCCGCCACAGGATGCTCAGGGCGTGCGGGGGAATCACCGTTCAAACTCTGGATGCCTTCCTGCAGCCAGGGATGGGCGACCGGTTGCCGGAGTCGGCAAATGCCATCGAAAAGGGAATGGCCGACCTCCAGCAACGCCTTTTCCCCCTGAGACTGGCGCACGGGCGGCAGGAGCTCAACCGGGCCCTGGCAAGGTACGTCGACGCGGGAGTTCAGGAACTGGCCAACAGCCGCGCCGGCCGTGTCCCGAACCTGATCGAGTATGCCCAGTTCCGCCGTGAAATCTTCACCGCCTAGCAGATCCGGCATGGCCAGACCGTCTGCGCTCTGCTCGACGCCTTCGTGGACTACATGGGGCTGGCGAACGAAATCGCCTCCTGTCAGCGCGCGCATGCCGCCGATCTGGCGGCCCGAGGACGCCACGTCGAGCGCCCCAGCTTGGGTTTAAGCCAGTCCGCTGTCGGGCGCAGGGTGAATGTCAGCGTGATGCTCAGGGTTGTGTCAGTGGCGGCATAAAGTCGGTGTCAGTAGACCGTGGTGACTCGGAGAGATCCGCAATGTACTACGACGTTGTCGTGGAGGCGGTCGACGATCTCGCCGCGCGTTACCAGGTTCGCCCCGGCGAGGGCTGCAAGTGCCTGGCGTTGGGCGGTGTCGGCGGTATAGGTGCCGCCGCCTGCCCCGGAATCCGCGGTCAGCCGCTTGGCCGTCACGGTGACATGCGCGCGTCGCGCTCCGCCGCCGGGAAGCCAAGGAATCGGTCGCCTCCATGGCCAAGCACCTCGGCGTCGGCCGCTTCACTGTCAACCAGGTCCTCACCGCCTGGGACGACGCCATGGCCACCACACCCCCTGCAGCACGGAACGACTCCGGTGACCGCGCCGGCGTGGCACAGCCGGGGGTGATGCGGGTGTGAAAGCGCCGGTGAGCGGCCTGGGCGGGCAGGATGTGACGGAACCGGACGGAGCAGCTGATGCTGCTTCCCGATCACGGAGACGAACGTGACAGACGGCAAAGCACCAGAGGAAGTTCCGCAGATCATGCAGAGAACAGGGGAGCTGATGCAGAGCTATTCGGCTCCCGAGCACCATCGTGAAGACTGGACGCTGTTCACCAAAGTGACCCTGGAATGGACGATGCACTGGCTCGCTGGTGCTGACGAGACCGACTGTGTCCGATACATCGTCTACGGAGCGTCTCACGACCGACCCTGGCTCCTGGAAGAGCAAGGCAAGGCAAGCGTGCTGGACTGCGTGGTCTTCGGGGAGACCATCGGCGAAACGATCGGCCGTCTGGCCGGAGGTGACTATGAAGCAGAACGACTGCTTGCCCAGGGCCTGGAAAAGGAACTCGCCACTACCCACACCAAGGTAGATTTTGCCGGACAGCTGGACCGCGCCGTCCTCACCGAACCAGCCACGTACTCCGCCTACATCCGGTTCCGCACCGATGACTCCTTCGTCCGCGCCACCCTGCATGCCCTGCTGTGTGCCAATGGCATTCCCAGCACCTCTTGGGACCGGTCCTACATCGACAAGGTGGTGGAGGCGTCCATCCTCTTCCACGACCTCTACGGCTTCCAGCGCCATACCTTCGAGCGAGAGTGCGCGAACATATTCCTGATCGCCGGGCTCACCAGCTCCGACGCGCATCTCGTGGACCAGGTGTATCTCAAGGCGCTCTCGCTGCAGTACGACACAGCCCGGGACGCGACCGTGCCGCCCCTGATGAAGGCGGTTTGCCTGCAGTACATCGCGGGCTACCCCAGCAGCCACATGCACATGTCCCGCTACGGCATGCGGCAGCTCCTCACCCAGGCCGTCGCCGACAGCGTCACACGCACCTATGCGAGCATCGGTAGCACCGTCAGTTACAGCTCACACCGTGGTCACGGAACTACTGCACGCCTGAAGCAGGTCAGTGCCCAGGCCTCACATCCTGCGCCAGCAGGCGCCATGCTCATCGAAGGCGCTGACTTTCTCCTGCGCCCACCGCACACCCGCCAACAATCTGGCTAATAGACCAAGCCCTGCGCGTCTTTGACATCCACTGGGCGTCCGACATCCGCCCGGTCTCGTACCGACCTTTGGTGGCTGAGCCGCTGGAAGGACCGGCTCCCGGCTGGGGATGCGCCCGTCGTGCGGAGAATTCTGAACCTCGCCGAACTCGGGCCGGGGTGAGGCGTTCACGCGGGCCGGCTTCTTGCATGGGTGGCGCAGGTCCCGCACCAGGGGCCGGGCGATGTCGCAGAGGGTGTGGGCGGCGAGCCCCCGGGCTGCGCAGCCCACAGACCGCCGACATATCCGCCGGGGGCGGGCGGGCCGTCACCGCGCAGTGGCCCCAGCTCCGAGGGGCTGCCGACCCACGCTGTCCGGCAGTCCCCTCGGCTGTGGTGCTCGGCTATGATGCGACCTGCGAGGCCTACCGCCTCAGCAGGAGACGCCTCAGCCACGCCCGCCACGAGGTGCGGGGTTCGGGTCGGCGCACCAACTCACTGTCGGGCAGATGCCATTGAGGTGCCGTCGGCATACTGCTGCTCGGCGGGGGCGGGGCCGGCAGCGGTGCCGACAGAGCACGAGTTTCCGGAGCACGGGAAGCGAACTTCACGGGCAGTGCCGTCAGATGCCGGGACCAGGTGGAGGAGCGCCAGGTGAGCTCTTCCTCGGGGACGGCCAGGTGGATGTCGGGAAGCCGGGTGAGCAGGATGTCGATGCCGGTGTCGGCGATGACACGGCCGATGTCCTGGCCGGGGCACTCATGGGCGCCGGCGCTGAAGGACAGGTGCGCGCGGTTGTGGTGCACGCGGGTCGACGGATTCGGGCGGACCGCCTGATCGACGTTCCCGGCGGCCAGGCCCAGCAGGAGCATGTCTCCCGCCTTGATCTCCTGTCCTCCCAGGGAGGTGTCACCGGTGGCCCAGCGGCCTGGGCACACCATCAGCGGTGGCTCGTCCCAGAGGACCTGCTCCACTGCTTCCGGCAAGGTCATCTGGCCGCCGGCCAACGATCCGCGGAACCGCGGGTCGGTGACCACCATCCGCAGGACGTTGGACATGAGATTGGCGGTTGTCTCAAAGCCCGCGAGCAGGATGAGGCGCAGGTGATGCTGCACCTCCTCGTCCGTGAGGTCGGCGGGATGGGCCATCAGTACGGATGCGATGTCCTGTCCGGGCAGGGCTCGTTTGGCGACGACGAGTTGCTCGAGGGTCTCCAGCACATAGGCGTTGCTTGCGAGCGACGTTTCGGTGCCCTTGAAGAGGTCCCTGGCGGCGTGCACGAGCTTGGGACCGTACTCGTCCGGCATTCCGAGGAGGTGGGTGAGAACGAGCATGGGCAGGTGCTCGGTGAACTGACCGACCAGCTCCGCCTTTCCTCTGTCACAGAATTCATCCACCAGTTGGTGCGCAAAGCGGGTGATGTGGCGGCGGATCCCGCGCTGGTCGAACTGAGTGAGGCCGGCCGTGACCGCGCCGCGCAGGCGCTGGTGCTCTTCGCCGTCCGCAGATACGCAGTCGGGACGCCATCCGATCATCGGCATCAGCGGCGAGGCGGTGGGGTCGATCTCACCGCTCTTCCAGCCGTGCCAGATGCGGGAATCACGGGAGAACTGGGTGGAGCGGCCGGCCACATCACGGTTTTCGAGGTACCCGAGGACGAGCCAGGCACGTACGTCCCCGTCGAGCAGCACGGGCGCCACCGGACCGTGGGCCGCACGCAACTTCTCGTACAGGCCCATAGGGTCGGTTGCCGCGGCAGCGCCATAGAGCCGGGTCACTGTGTCGGCTCCCGTGGCGGTGTGGGCCGGGCAACCCGGGGGCGGGGTGAGCCCCAGTTCAGTTGTGGTGCGGTCAGCGGGTGGGACGGTCACATGGACTCCTGAGCGGCGGCGAGGGTGCACAAGTAGCCCATCAGCGAGAGCAGGGCGTCGCGGCTGGACGCCCGGTTGCGTGCGTCACAGGTGATGATGGGCACGGATTCGTTGAGGGCCAGAGCGGTGCGCAGGGTTGGTAACGGGTGTTGCGGGGCTTCGGGGAAGTCGTTGACGGCCACGACGAAGGGGACGCGGCGGTCTTCCAGGCGGGTGATGATCTCGAAACAGACTTCGATCCTTCGGGTGTCGACGAGGACCACGGCGCCGAGCGCGCCTTCGAAAATGCCGTTCCACAGAAACCAGAAGCGTTCCTGCCCCGGAGTCCCGAAGAGGTAGAGGATCAGCTCCTCGTTGATGCTGATGCGGCCGAAGTCCAGGGCAACGGTCGTGGTGTTCTTGCCTTCCGCGCCGGGATTGTGGTCGATCCCGACGCCGGCCTGAGTCATGGTTTCTTCGGTGGTCAGGGGCGGGATCTCGCTCACCGCCCCGACCATGGTCGTCTTGCCGACCCCGAAACCGCCGACAATCACGACCTTGACTCCCCTGGCGCCGTGCGGCAGCAGCACGTCCGTGCTGCGGGGGCCGGCGGCGGGTGCGTCAGAGCTTACGTAGTCCATGGATCACCGCCTCCAGAAGGCCAAGTTCGGGGACCGCAGCGACAGGAACAGGAGCAATGGCCTCAACTCGCCCGTCATCGACGAGCTTGGAGAGCAGCACCGTGATGACGCTGAACGGCAGACTGAGATACGCGGATAACTCGGCCACCGACAGCGGGTACTGACACATGCCGAGGATCGCTGCCTGCTCGGGTTGCATGGCGGGTTCGGGTACGGACCTCGATGCGATGAGGGTGACCAGGTTGAAGTTCTTGGCCGGGGAACCCGGGCCACCGGAGATGACATATAGCGGCACGGGATTGCCTTCATCCCATGCGTCCTGGTTCTCTGACGTCACATCGCCTGCCGGACGTCATCACGAGGCGGGCTGGTCATGTGCTGGCCGATCCTGACCACCAGCGTACGCATGCGGTCCCCCAGCAGCCCTGCGTCCACTTCCTCATCTGCCAGCACTGCGAGATAGGCCCCGGGTCCGGCTGCCATCAGGGAGAAGTATCCACCGTCGACTTCGATCCCGACCATGCGCGTCGAGCCGTCTCCGTGCGGGAATTTCTGTGCGATGGCCTTCGCCAGGCTCTGTATGCCCGAACAGGCAGCGGCGATCGCGTCAGCGGTGTCGGTCTCCGTGTTTGCTTGACCGATGCACAGACCGTCCGATGACAGCACGACAACATGTCGCACGTACGGGACGCTGGATGCGAGTTCCTTGAGCATCCAGTCCATGTTGGGCAGTGGCGGCACGGTTACTCACCCTCATCTGATGGCTCGCTGGTGGGGACGGAAGGGTCGGTGCTCGGTCTCTTTTCGCCACTGAACGCCTCCCACATCAGACCGGGCTGCCGGGCTGCGCCGGCCGTTCCGGAGGAGGCGGCCGGAGCAGCGGGAGGGTGGGGGGGCGTGCGGACGACCGGTGTCGGGACGGGCGTCTCGCGTCGTCGCTGCGGCAGTCCGTTGACGGTCTGTTCGACCTCGACGGAATCTGGTGCGGCATCGCGCGTCATCGTCGGCCTCGGCACGATCGGTGCGCCCGTGTGCTTCGTCGCGAGCTGTTGGACCTTCGGGGCAGGCTGCTGAACTGTGGTGATCAGGCGCCGCGGCACGAGCACGACGGCCCGTACTCCTCCGTAGGCGGAAGTGCGCAGGTCGACGTCGAGGCCGTTTTCGCGGGCCAGCCTGCTGACGACGGGGAGGCCGAGCTGCGTCGCCTCGCCCAGATCGGCCAGATCGATGCCGGATGACGCCTGAGCCATGACGCGGTCGATGCGCTGGCGGACCTCTTCGGTGAGCCCGACGCCGCGGTCCTCGATCTCGATCGCGATACCGGAAGGCACCTCGATCGCGGTTACCTCGACCGGGGTGTGCGGCGGCGAAAAGGTCGTGGCATTGTCGAGCAGCTCGGCGAGCAGGTGGATCAGCGGCTCGGCTCCCTGGCCGATCACGGCCACCTCTGTCACCGACTGCAGCTTCACGCGGGGATAGTCCACGATGCGGGACATGGCCCCCCGCACGACGTCGTAGAGCGGGATCGCCTTCGACCACTGACGGCCGGGCCGGGCGTCACCCAGTACCGCAATGCTGGCCGCAAGGCGCCCAATCAGGGCATTGCGATGGTCGATCTCCTGCAGGCCGTGGGAGACCACGACATCCGTGCCGTGGAGGATCTGCATGTCGCGGAGGTCCTTGGCGAGTTGATGCACGATCGCCTGGACCCTGCGCGCGATCGCCACCAGTGCCCGCTGAGAGGAGTCCCGCGTGTGTTCCTCGGCCTCCACAGCTTCCAGGAGCTTCCGCAGAGCGACTCGGAGCGCTTCGGCGAACTCGCTGTCGAGATGCCCCCCGAACGTGAGGGACTGCAGGATCTCCGAAGCGGGGTCACCCTTCCGCATACGGGCGACAGCCGCGGGCAGGAGCTCCTCGGCGAGCCACACGGTGGTGGCCCGCTGATCGGACAAGCGCCCGAACAGCGCCTCTTCACGCTGGGCGTAGTACTGCCGTACGTCGGCACTCGCCCGCGTGTAGCGGGCCTCCTCTGCCGAGCGCGCCCGGCGCGCCGTCTCGGCCGAGGTGATGGCCGTCAGGACGACCGCGACGAGGCCGCACCAGGCAACCGGCGTGCGTATCTGCGCGTGGACGAAGATCAGCGCTATGCCGTCGGCCCCAGCCAGAACACCAGGGGGGATGAACCATGCTAGAGCCACTGCACGTGGCCGGGCTCTAGAGGTTGAACCTGCACGAACCATCGAGGGGTCCCTAAACAGTCTGGAATGAGTGGACTGGGGTGATGCGGTGCGCCGACCAGAACGGTCGGAACTTCGCTCGGCCGAGCACAAATGTTCCAATGGGTGCCCCCGACGGGCCGCTTCGAGATCGCATCGGTGGTCACGCCTCCCTGCAGCCAAGCTCCGTCCGCGTTCAGCACAGCGGTCGGTGACTCGCTGTGAGCGCAGCGCAACACGGAAGGGGAGAATAGTCAGTTCAGGATTGCCATGTGACCTTGCTTGAACGAGGGGGTCTCCGTTGACCGATCTCGACCCATAACTGATCGATCGCTGCCATGACATACATTGCAGATGCATGGAATTGACCACATCCAGCAGCCTGCTGGTCACGGCTCCCAGCTCCGGCGTTCGCCGACTGCTTCCGCGGGGACGTACGCGCCGGGGGACCAGCCCGGCCGGCCACGACAGGGAAGCCCGGATGCGGACCATCACCGAGTTGCAGCCGGACATCGCCAAGTGGTTCGACCGGGAGCTGTGGACCCGCGCCGTCAACGACACCGGCTGCACCGTCACCCGCCGTTGCCGCGGCCCTCAGCCACCCGCTGGCGGCGGGAGGAGCCCGAGCAGACCCAGCAGGGTCGCAGCCAGACCCGGCCGTGGCTCGTGCGCGGCCCGGCTCACCGCTGGCTCCCCTGCTCGGCGGCAGCCGCCTAGCGGGACAGGTGGTCGACGGACTTGGCAAGCAGCCGCAGATTCGCGGCCGGGGCGTGCACCTCGTCCTGTGCGACGGCACAGGCGTGGCGGACGGTGTTCATCGCGATGTCACGCGTGCTGCCAGGGCCACGTTCACGTGTACGCACGCCGACACCCGTGCCTGTGACCTGGCCCGAGCCTTCGCCGATCTCGTCCGTCACCGGCGCGGATTCCTGCTTCTGGAGTGGATCCGCCAGGCCGAGCAGGACGCCCCGAAGCCGATGCAGGGCTTCGCCGGCTTCCTCCGCCAGGACCTCGACGCCGTCACCGCTGGCCTCACTCTGTCGTGGAGTTCCGGCGTCGTCGACAGAAGGCCACGTGAACCGGGTGAAAACACTCAAGCGAGCCATGTATGGCCGGGCCTCGTTCGAACTCCTCCGCACTCGCATCCTCACCCAGCCGTCGATGCCCCTTCAGCGGGCCTCTTGGTGTGAGGAAGGTTGAGCTGTTCATGCAGGAGAGACGCGGCCTGGAGGTCATTGGTGACCATCACCTGAGCCAACCTGCCTGCGACTGCGATCACGTTGCTCCATCCTGGAGCATCTAGATAGATCTCGTCCGGAGCACCGCGACCTACCGCTTCCTGCACGGCCGAGTAGGCCTCCCAGCTCCTTGATGAGCGCGACTTCCTCCTCGCTCCGCAGGCTCTTGCCCAGACACGGCGCGGGATCGTCTGCATTGCAGAAGTCGTCGAACAGCACGGTGACCACGTAGTCCAGGTCCTCGAACTCCTCCGGTCGCAGCCAGACAACGCGCCGCCACGAGGGACTCGCAAGGGCGAGAACCGCTGGCACAACATGAAGTCGGAAGACCGGGAACTCAATGCCGTGATCCGTCACGTCGCGAGCCTACTGACAGGGCGAGAGACAGCACCCACTTGCCAGTGCGCCTGATCACGAAAACGCCGTCAGAGCCGTTTTTCTGTTCGCAGTTCCGTGAATGCCGAAGTCACTTCGTGGGCCGTCTGGTTCGCTACTGGCGGCTGGTTGCACGTGAGATGCCGGCGGCGACGGTCGTGGCCAGGATCCACCCGGCAGCGGTCAGCGCGTAGGCGAGCCATTGCCCAGTGTCTCGTGGTGCGAAGGCAGCTTCCTGTCCGAAGGCGGTAATCGGGACGAGCAGGTCGAGGGTGTAGAAGACGGCGTTGAAGGGCGGTGCCTTCTCCGCTTCGAGGTGCAGGTTTCGAACATCATCCGTGCACACTCCTTGGTGGCGGGAGATGCCCGCCGGTCACCGCGCCAGCGGGAGAGGACCTATGCAAACGCGTTGCCTTCGAGGCCCACATGCAGACCCGTCCCTCCCGCTGGAGGCGGGCCGCGAACTGGCCAGCGGGAGTTGCGCTTCGAGCGCCGAGATGAGGTACCAGCGGGGCCGCCCGGTCGGTGACCTGGACCGACAGGACGGAATCCATGGACCACTCGTTACCCACCAACCACACTGAAGCGACTGGGGTGTTCGCTGGCCTCGACTGGGGCAACGCCCATCAGCAGCTCTGCCTCGTGGACACGGCCGGTCAGGTCGTGCACCAAGGCCGCTACGCGCACACCGCTGACGGCCTCGAGCGTCTGGACCGGCACCTGCGTCGCCACACGCCGTTGGCCGGGATCGCCATCGAACGCGGCGAGGGCCTGCTGGTCGAGCGCCTCCAGGCCGCAGGTCACACCCTCTACTGCGTCTCCCCGAAGATCTCCGCGAGAGCGCGGGAACGCTACCGGATGGCCCCGAAGAAGGACGACGCCTTCGACGCGTTCGTTCTGGCCGACAGCCTGCGCCACGAGTACCGGCACTGGCGCCCGCTGCCGGTCGCATCGCCGCAGCTGGCCGAGCTGCGGGCGGTCATCCGCGACCGTGAACGTGTTGTCTGGAACCAGCGTGACCTGGAGAACCAGCTGTGGGCCATCCTCGAGTCCTACCACCCGGCCGTGCTACACCTGTTCTCCTCCCTCGACCGCGACATCAGCCTCGCGTTCCTGCAGGACTACCCCACCCCCGAACAGGCCCGCCGCATTGGACCCGAGCGGATGAAGGCGTTCACCGGCCGCCACGGCTACTCTGGCCGCACCCGCCCCGAAGTACTGGTGGAACGACTGCGTACACACCTGCTGACCGCGGCCCCGGGCACGGTCGCCGGCAAGCAGCTGACCGCCGTCCTGTTCGCCGAGCAACTCGCCCTGCTCAACGACCACATCCGCATCCTCAACAAGCGGGTCGACACGCTGCTCGCCTCTCATCCCGATGCGCCGATCTTCCTCAGCTTCCCCTGCATGGGTCGCTCCTGCGCGGCCACCCTGCTGGCCGAGATGGGCGAAGACCGCGACCGGTTCCCCACCCCGGCCGCACTCATGGCCGAGACCGGAGTCGCCCCGGTCACCCGATCTTCCGGCCGCACCCGACAGGTCCGCTTCCGCTACGCGACCAACAAGCGCATGCGCCACGCGGTGGACTGGTGGGTCTTCAACATGGCCCGCGAAGTCCCCTGGGTGCGCGAGGCATACGAGCAGGCCAGAGCCCGCCGCCAGCCCCACCACCGCACCATCCGCGGCCTCGGCGCCCGCTGGATCCGCGTCCTCTGGCGCTGCTGGCAGGACCACACCCTCTACGACCCCGAATTCCACCTCAGCAACCGCTCGGAGGCCGACCTCACGGCCTGAACACCACTCGCCGCATCTGCGCGACCACGAGGTGATCGAAACGACACCCCGCGGCTTTTCGGCATGCCCTCAATCAGCTTCCTACCGACCATGTCAACACGGCGCAGAACCAGGGAGGTGGACAGGGGGAGTCTGCGTCGTCCACCTGCTGCGGAACAGCTTCCGTTACGCAGCCCGCCAGGACTGGGACAAGGTCGCCAAAGCACTCAAGCCCGTCTACACCGCTCCCAGCGAGGACGCGGCGACGGAGCGGTTCCTGGAGTTCCAAGAGGCATGGGGCCGGAAGTATCCGGCGATCGTGAAGCTGTGGTCGGACGCCTGGGCCGAGTTCGTGCCCTTCCTCTCCTTCGACCTCGAGATCCGCAAGGTCATCTGCAGCACGAACGCGATCGAGAGTGTCAACGCGCGGATACGCAAAGCTGTTCGCGCTCGCGGCCACTTCCCTTCGGAGACCGCTGCCCTCAAATGCGTCTATATGGCGCTGATGAGCCTCGACCCGACCGGCAAAGGCCGCAAGAGGTGGACCATGCGCTGGAAGGCACCCCTGAACGCCTTCCAGATCGCCTTCGAAGGCCGGCTCACCCCGGCCAACAACTGAACCTCAACAACCAAGATCAGCCGTTAAATTGACACACCCGCTCCTGACCGAGCGCCGCGGCCCGGAACTCGACTCCTGGACGAAGGACGTACGCGAGATATCCCTGCCCGAGCTGGCCCCGTTTCTCAACGGCCTCGACCAGGACCACGACGCCGTCGCCGCCGGGCTCACCCTCCCCTACAGCAATGGACCCGCCGAGGGTGTGAACACGAAGACCAGCTGATCGCCAGGCAGATGTACGGCAGAGCGGGCTTCACCCTCCTCCGCCACCGCATCCTCCTCGGATAGCCCCACACTGCGTTACCACCGAATGCGAGACAGGGCCGCTCGTTTGACAGACCCATATCTGGGGGCGGCAAGCCAGGAGCCCTGACGCGTAGGCGCGTACGTACCACGCCCACCGTGTGTCGTCCGTGGCTCGCCAGACGTCATGGGCTGGCTGGACACCCGGCGCGCCTTGGGCAGGTCACAGCTGCCGATGGGGCGTGGGTCTTCATGCTCTTCAATCTCGCCTTCCAAGGCCTCGACCTTGGCACGCCAGTGGAGCCGACACGGATAAAGAGTCGTGCCGGTGGGCATCGTCTCCTTGGGAGAACCGGCGATCGAGCGCGACCCCGACTCCGCCTTGGGGAGGCATCAGCGCCGTCGAGCCCAATGAGGAAGCCGTGACGCTGCGACCCGCCCCCGGCGAGGGCGTCCCGCTCGGGGCAGTGGGCCAGAACGGACTTGAGCTTCAGTCGCTCGTTCCCCGAAAGGACGTCCGAGTGGGTGAGGATCCACCCGGCGACCGTCTTGGGCGATGGCGGCCGACCTTCCGGCATCCAGTGCGCGCGCCGACGATGTAGCCACCCACCCACCCACCGCACCGCGCGCCGCCCGGACGATGTCGTGCACTCTCGCGGTGTGCACGATGCACCGCACCGGCTGCATCCGCCGGGAGCGGAATGTGATCCGCAGGGGGCACAGCCCGGGCTGCAGGACGCGGCCGACTCGAAGACGCCGGAAACAGCAGCGGCAGGCCCGTCCAGGTGGCCTTGCAGCCGAGAAGGGACCGGGCGTCGTCTGTAGCGCCGTTACCGCTTGGAGCGCTGGGTGCGAGGGGTGCCGGGGGTGGTCCCGAAGGAGCACCCCCGGCCGTTTCACAGGGGTCCTGGCCGTCAGAGAGTCAGGCGGGGTCGCCGCCGCGGTTGAGCCAGGCGTGTACCGCGCCGTTGTCGTCGAGGACGAGGTAGTCGTCGCGTCCGTCGCCGTCCATGTCGGCGAAGACGACCGCCCCGCTATGAGCGCCTGCGGCGATCTGGCCGCGGGCGGTCCAGCCGGGTCTGCCACCGGAGTCAGCGCCACGGTTCAGCCACGCACGCACCGCACCGGTCGACCGGTTGACCACCAGGTAGTCGGACAGGCGGTCGCAGTTGATCTGGCTGAACGTGATCGTGTCAGTCCTGGACAGGGGAACGCCCGCGGCGATCTGACCACGAGGGGCCCAGCCGGCCGAACCACCGGAGTCACCGCCACGGTTCAGCCACGCGTACGCCACACCCGTCATGCTGTTGACCTTCAGGTAGTCGTCGCGTCCGTCCTCGTCGATGTCGGCGAACGTGATCCAGTCATCGCCCGTCAGGGGAACGCCCGCGGCGATCTGACCACGAGGAGTCCAGCCGGGCGTACCCCCGGAGTCACCGCCACGGTTGAGCCACGCACGCACGACTCCGGTCGAGGCGTTGAGCACCAGGTAGTCGTCGCGTCCGTCCCCGTCGATGTCGGCGAACGTGGTCCGTTCAGCTGCCGTCAGGGGAACGCCCGCGGCGATCTGACCACGAGGGGCCCAGCCGGCCGAACCACCGGAGTCACCGCCACGGTTGAGCCACGCACGCACCGCACCGGTCGACCGGTTGACCACCAGGTAGTCGTCGCGCCTGTCCCCGTCGATGTCGGCGAAGGCGATCTCGGTAAGGGGCGCGCCGACACCGGAGGCGATCTGCCCCCGGGAGAGCCACCGGTTGGGCGCGTCGTTGCACACGGGTCCGGGTCCGGGTCCGGCGTTCTTGACCATCCCCGAGAGGATCGACTGGTCGATCGCATGGTGGAAGACGTCAGCCATCTTCCGGTAGCCGCTGTCGTTCGGGTGCAGCCTGTCGACGAGGTCCGCGTTGGTGAGCGAGCTCATGCTGACGGCACGCACCTTCTTGCCGGCCCTGAACCTCTGCTCGGCCAAGTCCACGACCTTCTGGTTGAACGCGTCGATCCGCTTCTGTACCGCCGCGTCACGGGAAGGCACCAGGGTGGCGACCAGGACGGTCACGCCCGGGGAGTCCGCGAGGATCTGGTCGATCATCGCTCCGAGCCGGGCCGGTGCGCCGGTCGGATCCACGGTGCGGTCCATGTCGTTGGTGCCCGCGTGGATCGTCACCACATTGGGCCGGTACATCCCGACCGCAGTTCGCGAACGGTCGGCGATCTGCGAGATCAGGTTGCCTGAAACGCCCTCATGGTCGGTGTCCGGCAGCTGGCCGGAACGCTGACTGCCGACGAAATCCACGGTGTGTCTGTTGCCAGACAGGCTGTTCCACAGGTCGGCCCGGTAGCTGGAGCCGGTCGAACTGCCGACGCCCGAGGTGATCGAGTCCCCGAGCGGCATCACCCTGAGCGTGGTGGGGGCGCCCTTGATCCCTGCCTTCCCCACCACTTCGAGGAGCTTCGCGTACAGCTGCCCGCCGATCTGCCGGGCGACCCCGGCCGCGTAGTCGACCGCCGCGCGGAACTCCGTAGCCAGCTTGGATCCCAGGTCCTTGACTCCCTGGGCTATCTGCTGCATCAAGGGGTGGGAGTTGAGTTGGGCCCAGTTCATCACGCCGCCCATGACGGCACCGGCAACGGCCTGGGAGATGGCCACGGCGAACGCCTCCGCCCAGACATCGCCGTTGATCTCCCTCTCGTCGAACACGGCGTTGAGCAGCTCGTTGACCATGCCTCCTACGAAGCCGCCGACCGCCCCGCACACCGGCAGGGCGAGAGGCGCTCCCACGGCGAAGAAGCCGACGCAAATCACGGAGGACAGGGTGCCCGCTGCGAATCCCGCCCAGAAAGCGATGACCTTCTGCCACCAGTTCGCCTGAGGAACGATCTCGTCGGCGGGAAGCACCAGTACCAGGCTGCCGTCTACGACGTCAATGGTGCCGTCGAATTCGAGGCCGTCGCCAGGCACCGCGTACACGCCAAGGTTGTAGGTGCTCGCGCGGGACTTGAAGATGTCGCTCAGGGTCTGCCCCGCAGCCTGGGACTTGCGCACCTTCTCGACCTCGTTCTCCAGCTGCTTCTGGTCGATTTCGTCGGTCTCGTCGATCTCGAAGGTCATCAGGAAGTCGTCGGGGGCCGCCGCTCTCTCGGCGAAGCGTTCAGGGGCATCGGCCGCGCACCCCATGTGGAAGGACGCCTTCCCGGCGGCTCCCGGGCGTTGCCTGTCGCTCGCTGCTTCCGCCTCCTGCCAGTTGGAGAGTTCACAGGCGGTCATGGAGGCAGAGTCTGCGGACTGTGCCTGCGCGGAGGGAGCGAGGCCGACCACGGCCAGCGCCAGCGCCATCACGAGCGCGACGACGCGGAACTCCTTCCCGGCCAGTCTTCGGCGTGTTCGTCCGCACGGACGGCTGTAGGTCAACAAGGATTCCCCTTTGTCCTGCCCCCGGTCGGCCCGGCGGCCTTGAGTCGGTTTGCCGTCGCGGCGCCCGCACCCGCCCCGTGCGGAGGTGGAAAATCGCTCCCTCCGCTCGATTGGTCTCGGGCAAGGGCGCGCACACGGAGGGCCGCGCGAGGGAGGTGGGTTGATCCCCGGGAGCTTGCGCGGCGCGGGACACGCCGGCCCGTGACGATCGCTTCCTCCCGGACCGGCAGCAGGGCGAGCAGCTTCCCCCGATCGCGACGACTGTGTATGCCGGAACGGCACATCACCAGCGTCACGGACGCCGCTTTCGTTCCGCCAACGCGCCGCTAACGTCGCCCGCAGACGGCGTGCTCCAGGCAGCTCTCCCCGGGAGTCAGCAAGGCTCAATCTCGGACATGTCCCGCTCCACGGCGGGGAGTCGGACCGATATCGACACCCTACTGGCGGGTAGGGTGACACTGTGCACGTCCTCCTCCTCGGCCCGACCGAGCTACGCGGCAGGGACGGCGCCTCCCTGCACATCGGCGGGGCGAAGCGGCGGGCCGTGCTGGCCACACTCGCTCTGGACCTCAACCGGGTGGTACCGGTCGAGCGCCTGATGGAAGCCGCGTGGGGGGACACTCCGCCGGCGACGGCCAGGACCGCCCTACAGGGCCATGTGGCGGCGCTGCGGCCGGCGTTGACGGGCGACTTCCGACTGGTCACCCGGCAGCCGGGTTACTGCCTGGAGGCAGACCGCGGCCGGGTGGACGCCCATCGGGCCGCGGATCTGCTGGCGGCAGCAGCCAGTGAGGACGACGAGACAGCCGTACGGACCTTGCGAGCGGCCCTTGACCTGTGGCGCGGTCCCGCCCTGGTGGACTGCGGCTCCGACCTGCTGCGCAGGGTGTCGGCGCCGCGGCTGGCGGAGGTGCGCCTGCAGACTCTCGAGCAGTTGGCGGAGCGGATGCTGCGGACGGGCTGCGGAGGGCTCGTCACCGCCGAACTGGCCGACGCGCTCGAGGAGCAGCCGTTGCGGGAACCGCTGGCCCGCCTGCTGATGCTGTGCCTCCACCAAGACGGTCGGCACGCACAGGCACTGCAGCAGTACCACCGAATCCGGGAGCGCTTGGCCGAGGAACTGGGCGTAGATCCGGGGGCCGCGCTGCAGTCGGCGCTCGCCGACGTCCTGCGAGGCGGCCCACCCGAAGGCAGCCGGAGACCGGAGGAACCGGCCCCGAGCACGGCGACGATGCCGCCTCCAGTGGCGTTCCCGCCGTCGGCGAATGCCCCCGTGCCGGCACAACTCCCCCGACAGCCAGCGGCCTTCGTCGGGCGGGACGACGCGCTGGCGACGCTGGCTGCTGCTGTGGCCGATGACCCGGGCGCGCTGTGCGTGGTGACGGGGCCTGCCGGGGTCGGCAAGACGTCCGTGGCACTGCGCTGGGCGCACTCCGCGGTCGGGCAGTACCCGGACGGGCAACTGTTCGCCGACCTCCAGGGCTTCGACGATTCCGGCCCGGTGGACCCGGCGAGCGTGCTCCACGGGTTTCTGACGGCCCTGGGGGTCACGCCCCGGGACATTCCCGCGGACACGCTCGCGGCCCAGGCCCTGTTCCGCTCGACGGTTGCCGGGCGGCGGCTGCTCGTGGTGCTGGACAACGCCAGGCGGTCCGAACAGGTGCGACCGCTGCTGCCCGGCGGTGGTGCGTGCACCGTCGTGGTCACCAGCCGCAACCGTCTCGACGGACTGGCGGTACGAGACGGAGCCCGCCGAGTCGGCCTTGAAACCCTCACCGGACCGGAGAGCGTGGCCCTGCTGACCGCGGTCGTGACCGACGGGCGCATGGCCCGCTCCCCGGCATCCGGGCGGGCCCTGGCCCAGCTATGCGGCGGACTGCCGCTCGCGCTGCGGATCACCGCCGCCAGGCTCGCGGCACATCCCGCGTGGCCACTGGAGGCGGTGGTGGACGAACTTCTCGACGAACAGAACCGGCTGGCGGCGCTTTCAACGGAGGATTCGGACGTCACCGCGGCACTGAGTCTGAGTGTGCGCACACTTGACCCGGACGCCCGGGCGGTTGTGCCACTGCTCGGCGTCCACCCCGGCGCCGACACGGACCGCTACGCCGCCGCCGCGTTGAGCGGACTGAGCGTCGGCCAGGCCGGACGGGCGCTGGCGAAACTGGGCGCGGCGCACCTGGTGACTGAGACGCTCCCCGGCCGCTTCAGCCGCCATGACCTCGTGCGCCTCTACGCCCGCCAGTACCCGTCCGACGACGGGTCGGCGACACGGCGGCTGATCGACTACTACCTGCATGCGGCCTACGTGGCGTCCCGTCTGGCGGACCCCTCCGGCCGGCCGTGCTGTGACCTGCCGGCATGGTGCACGACGCCGCCGGCCATCCCGAGGTGGGAAAGCGCTCGGCAGGCGTTGCACTGGTACGCGGCGGAGGCCGACAATCTGGGCGCGATCGTGGAACTGGCCTTCCGTGCCGACCTGCCCGAGCGCGCCTGGCGCCTGACCGTGCTGATGTGGCCGCTGATGACCTGGCAGAGCCACCGTTACTGGATACCCGTGCTGGAACACGGGATGGAGGCGGCCCGCCGCGCCGAGGATCCGGTCGCCCGCACGCGGGTCGGCAACCTGCTCGGGTGGGCCCTGATCGAGGCGGGAAGCGCTGTGGCTGCCGTGCGGCACCTGGAAGAGTCGGTGGAGTCGGCCCGTCGCGGCGGCGACCGCTGCGACGAGGCCACCGGCCTGATCAACCTCGGTCTTGCCCATGGGCGCACAGGGCGGCCCACGGCCGCCCTGGCCCACTACGAGGCGGCCGCCGATGCCGCCGGATCCATTGGCGACCACCGGACCACGGCCCTGGCGCTGCACCATCTGTCCCAGCTCAGTCTGGGCCTGGACGCGGCCGAACAGGCGCTGACGTACAGCAGCCGAGCGCTGGAGCTGCGCACCACGGTCACACTCGGGCTGCTGGAGGTCCTGCTGCTGGACGACCACGCGGTGGCGCTGCGCAGGTGCGCACGGCCCGACCAGGCCATGCCGCTGCTGCGGGAGGGCCTGGCACAGGCCCGACGTGAGGAATTCATTTCCGCTGAGGCGACGATTCTCGACCACCTGGCCGACGTCCTGGCCGACCTGGACCGGCCCGGCGAGGCGGCGGCGCACCGCGAGCGGGCACGCGAGCTGCACGACCGGATGGAGTCGGCCGGGAACGCTCCCGAGCCGATGGACGCCGACGGTTCACCTACCGGTTGACGCCCCGGACTGAGGTTGATCCCCGGGGGTGGACACCGGGTTTCACGCGACGAGTGACAGCGTACGTGACGTGATCAATTGCTGTTCGTATTCGGCTGGTGTGAGGTAGCCGAGGGCGGAGTGGCGGCGGCGCCGGTTGTAGTACGACAGCCACCTGAACAGCTCCAGCCGTGCCTGCGCCTTCGAGGTCCAGCGCCTTTTGTGCAGCAACTCGCGCTTGAGGCCCTGGAAGAACGATTCGGCGAGGGCGTTGTCATAACTTGAGCCGACGCGGCCCATGCTGCGGCGGATGCCGTGCCGACGGCAGACCTCGGCGAAGGCGGCCGATCCATATTGCGCGCCCCTGTCCGTGTGAAAGACGACGCCGTGGACCGGGCCGCCGCGGGCGGCCACGGCCATCTCGATCGCGTCGGTGACCAGCGAGGTGCGCATGTGGTCCGCGATCGACCAGCCGATCACGCGCCGCGAGCAGATGTCGATGACCGTGGCGAGATACAGCCAGGTCGAGCCGACGGCGACGTACGTTATGTCGCCGCACCACTTGGTGTTGAGCATGTCCGCCGTGAAGTCACGCATCACCAGGTCCGGCACCGGCGGGGCCGCCTTGTCCTGAATGGTCGTGCACTTCTTGCGCCGCAGGTGCCGTCCGACGATGCGGTTGATCCTCATCAGTCTGCTCACGCGTTTGCGGTTGATCCTTCTCCCGCGGGAGCGGAGTTCGGCATGGACGCGCGGGGCGCCATAGGCGCCCTGGTGGTCGGCATGGATCTGTCGGATCTCCGACACCGTTCGCTCTTCCTCGACGGCTCGTTCGGCGCGGGCGTCTGCAGTGGCCCGGTGCTGGTAGCAGCCGGAGCGGGAGACGCCCAGGACCCGGCAGATCCGTTTCACGCCGAAGGTGGCGCGATTCTCGGAGATGAAGTCCCAGCGGCGGGGGCTCACTTCACCTCCCGAGCGAAATAGGCGGCTGCCCGGCGCAGGATCTCGCGCTCCAGCTGCCACTCCTTCTCCGCCTTCAGCAGCCGGGCGTTCTCCGCCCGCAACCAGGCCAGTTCCTCAGCCGGACTCCCGCCGGCCTCGCGGCGATCGGGCAGTGCCTGGGACTCGTTTTCCTTGCGGACCCACGTCCGCAGCGACTCAGCGGTGATGCCGAGGTCCGCCGCCACCGCCGCGTATGTGCGCTTGCCGCCCGCGGCGCGGTAGAGCGCGACCGCGTCCTTCCTGAACTCCTCCGGATACGGAGACTTGCGTCCCACCTGGACATCCCTCCCTGGACCATCAAGATCCATTGTCAGGGTGTCCACTCCAAAGGATCAGCCTCACCTCGGCATCGGCCCCTACAAAGAGTTCCGGCCCCACCGTGGGCAGGAAGCCCTCAAGCTGTACACCAGCGCGTCGAAGATCACCACAACGAGCAGCGGCGCCGCCAGCAGCAGCTCGATCAGCCTGCCGATCAGACGGGCCCGACCGTCGCCCCTCCCGCCTGACCCTGGGAGACGACGACAGCCCCGACGCCGGGCGCGGAGTCGGGGCTGTCACCCACACGAGTCCGCCGTGAGGGGGGGACGGAACAAGTACACGTGTCGAAGAGTCAACGCAACAGGACACCGCCTGGTTACGCCCCCGAACGGCGGACCGCCTGCGAGTGGCCGCGGTTTCTGACGGAGGCCCTGATCACATGGGCAGCGATCACCCTCATGAGCCGCCGTCTGACCCGATAGCACCGCTCTCGTCGACGGGCCCGGGGGCCCGCCCTTGCACCATCGCGCCCCGCGAACGGACAGCAGCGATCGCCTCGGCAAGCTGCTCGCAAAGCAATCGACCGACATCTGTGGACCCGGCTGCCACCGCGGCCGGCTCCTGGACGTCCTGCCTCTGACCGTTCATATCAGGCGGATGCCCTTACAACGCGATCCTGAACACCCCCGATCACACGATCGGGAGCAGACCCAGAACCGGGCGCCAATCCTCGTGTGTTCGCGTCGTCGGGCCTGAGCGCGGGTCAACACAGCTCCACCCTCACACCAAGGCCCCTCCACGTCCAGCAGTTCCCGCCCCGAGTGATCAACTTCGACGGCTGACAGCGGTTCGAGCGCGAGGGCATGCCCGGCAGGACCCGAACCCTCACCATCGGGCCCGCCAGGGCCCGAAGCGGCAAAGCCATTCTCGCTGCTGGCGATCCGGTCGAAGTCGACCGCAAGCCAGGTAGGCCTCGCCCTGGCGGGCCGCATCATCCTGCTGGGGTTTCGGAGAGCAGAAAGCAGGGCCGCGTCCGTGGGGTTCCCTGCCGAACATCTTCCCATCAACGTCATGCCGGACATGATGCGGTGGTCACCGTTTCAGGTGAACGAGTCAGAGGTCCGGCCCTGTGACAAGTATGACCGGCATGCTGTTCGTTGCAGATGCGCGCCGGCCTTCAGCCCGGTGAGCCGGTGGAGGGACTGAGTTGCTGGGTCGGGACAGTCTTGCTCAGGAATGGCCAGCGTGGGGGAGCCATGGTTGGCCGCAGTACGCAGCGGGTGCGGTTTCGGTGGCGCTTACTGCGTGCGCTCTTGGCGGGCTGGTGGCAGGACCGGGGGATCTGCCGCTCATGGCGCCCGTCAGCACACTCGCCGCGCAGGGAGTGGTGGCCGTCTCACTGTTCGCGCGTGCTTACCTGACTTCGGGGCGGGTGCGGCTTCGTCTGACACTGCTGGGCGCCTCGGCGGTCGGCGGTGGTGCGTACGAGGTGTCCAGAGGTGTGTCGGGGGCATTGGAAGGATCGGTGGGCGGGGACTCCCCAACGCTGGCCCCCCTGTTCGTCATGGCAGTGCTGGCGATCGCGGCGGGTATGGCGGTGGCCGGGCTGGTGGTTGCGGCCGAGGGCGGAGGGCTACTGAGGCGGCTGCTTGACGGGTGGATGACCGCCGGGTCCCTATTCACCGTGGGCTGGACGGTCGTATTGCGACGGACCGAAGCGGGCGACAGCCTGTCGGCGGGCGTCTCGGTGGCCGGCCGCACGGTGGTGCAGATCCTGGTGCTGGGTCTCCTGGCTGGGCTGTGGTTCGCCGTGCGCCGCCAGGAGCGAGCCACCGTGACTGTCGCCGCCGCCGGGCTCGCCATCATGCTGACTGGTGACATGCTGTTCCTGTGGTGTGCCGGGCCAGGTGCCTGGTGGACATGTTCCGGTGCGCTGGAGTGCCGCGTTGCGGGCCTGCTCATCATCGCCGTGTCACCCTGGATGCGCGGGGGCGGCAGCCTTCTGCGGGGCGGCCGCAGCGAACCAACGGTGCGAGAGACAGTCACGGCGCTCATCCCGCTCATCGTGTGCATGGTCAGCATGACCCTCCAGGCCCTGGCACTGCGACGGCTGGATGCCACCACACTTGCGGTCAGCAGTTTCGTGGTCGTCGGGCTGGGCGTGCGACAGGCCGCTGTGCAGGCGGACAACCGGCGGCTGAACAGGGAAATCACGGCCCGCGAGAAGTACTTCCGGTTACTTGTCCAGGAATCGAGCGACATCATCATGATCGCCGCGCACGACGGCGTCCTGCGCTACCTCAGCCCGGCCGTATACCCGGTCCTGGGACACCGGCCCGAGGATCTTCTCGGCACCTCACTCACGCATCTCGTCCACCCCAATGACCGGACCAGGTTGATGAGCATCGTCAGGAGACCGCAGGACCCCGGCACATCCGCGGAATGGGCTGGCGACCACGTTTCATACCGTCTGCGGGCAGCAGACGGGCAGTGGCGCCACATCGAGTCTGCGATCAGCAGTCATTGCGAGGGAGCCCTTCTCAGTAGCCGGGACGTGAGCGAGCGGGCCGCGCTGCACGCCAGGCTGGAACACCTTGCCTTCCACGATGCCCTGACCGGGCTGCCCAACCGTGCTTTGTTCCACGACCGAGTCCGCCACGCACTGAGGATGCGCTCGGCTGCCACCTACCCGCCAACGGTGCTCTTCGTAGACTTAGACGGGTTCAAGGCTGTCAACGACTCGGCAGGACATGCAGCAGGCGATGAACTGCTGGTCCAGACAGCACTCCGACTGCGAAGCGCAGTCCGGGCAGAAGACACCGTGGCCCGGCTGGGCGGAGACGAGTTCGCCGCGCTGCTCACAGGAGGAGCCGGAAGCGAAGGACACGCACGGGAGGTAGCGGAACGGCTCCTCCACACATTGTCCCAGCCCTACGACATAGGCGGAATTCAGGTCACAATCGCCGCCTCGATCGGCACTGCCGCCGCGGCTCCCCACACCAGCGCGGAAGAACTGATACGCAACGCCGATCTCGCAATGTACCGAGCCAAGGCAGCCGGAAAGGGCTGCATCAGAGCCTTCGATACTCGGCGGATTCCCATAAGCCGCCCGGCCGGCGACGGCAACTGACCTGGCCCATCGCATCTTCGCCGCAACGTGGGTTGAGGTCGAAGCCACCGCGGTCATCGACTGAACAGGTGTGCTTCGCTCTGACCTTGTTCGTAACCCCGGGCCTCGAACGGTGTCCGGAACTGGTTCGCTCCCCTGGGCATTCGCCGGACGTTGAGGCGGTCTTCGTCTGATCATGTGCTCCGGCCAAGGTGCACGTGACCACGACGAAGGCCGTGAGGGTGAGTCTGCTGCCTGATGCTGTTCCGGGAGAAGCGTTCGCGGAAGCGCGGGAATGTCGCCTCGGTAGTGCTGACGGGCATTGCGGACGGGCCCCAACCCTCCCGCTGAGGGGTGCGTCACTGAGGGGTGCGTCAACATTCAGGTTGGTGAGGCGTCAGTGGATCGGCCCGCCGGAGCTGCCCCGGCCGTCCAAAGGAGCGTCGTTTCCCCGCGGCGAGCCAGACTCCTCATCCAGGCGTAGTCATCACGGAAGCCTGGTAACAACCCCACAGGTGTGCTGAGTTCGGCCTGTTGCGCCGGATGAGATCCTCGCCGGGGAAGTCCGTGGCGTGGCTTCGGCTACGACGCTCCGGCTTCCGGCGCTTCCAGGACCATGCGGACAATGTCGTGGTGGAAGCCCCTGATGTGCGCTTCCACGAGGTCACCGGCCCGCTCGGCGTCTCGCTCCATGATGGCGTTGTAGATCGCGTGATGCTCCGCGCGTAGCCGGGCCGCGACGGATTCCCAGTCCGAGAGCTTGTGGAACGCGGTGAGCAGGGTGTGGCGTACCGCGCTGCGGACAGCGATCGTCATGTCGGCCATTAGCCGGTTGCCGCCGGCCTCGGCGATGGCAACGTGGAAGTCGGTGTCACAGTCGTTGAACTGCTCGCGTGCCAGTCCCGCCACATCCATGCGCACGAGAGAGTCCCGCATCTGGGCAAGATCGTCCTCGGTGGCCCGTTCAGCCGCGAGGCGGGCACTCGAGCGCTCCAGCGTGGCACGTGCCTCGACGACGTCACCGAGCGGGAAGTTGGCCAGCGCCATATGGAGCCGCAGCAGCTGGGTGAGGCCCGCGCTGGGCATGGCGGCGATGACGGTGCCCGACGCCGGTCCGGTGCCCACACGTGAGCGCAGCACACCTTGCGCCTCCAGCACCCGCAGAGCCTCCCGTACGGCGGCGCGGCTCACCCCGAGAAGGTCTACTAGCTCCCGCTCCGGTGGCAGCCGGTCGCCCACGCGCAGGTTGCCCGCCAGGATCTGTTCCTCGATCCGGGCCAGGACGAGCTCGAAAGTGCGTGAGCGCGGTACCGGTTCCCAGGCCGCGGTCGTCTCAGCCAATGGAAGCCCTTTCACCCTTTGGTCGCCCCGCGTCCGCGGTCGGGGCGAGTCCCCTGTTACCGCATCCGATCATAGCTTGAGGCATCCAGTCTTTGGTCAGACCAAGTCAAATTCCGATGACAGAACCCTGGACATGGGCACTTCTGGGTGCCTAGCGTGAGAAGGCCAAAGCATGGTCTGACCAAACACCTGATGTGAGAGTCGCATGTATCAGCCCAACCTTTCCCCCATCGCCGACAGCCTCGCGATCTCCGCGCTCGTCGCCGCCCTGCCGTTGCTCACCCTCTTCCTGCTACTCGGCGGTTTGCGACTGAAGGCCCACTGGGCCGGCCTCGCATCACTCGCCGTGGCGATCGCCGTCGCTGTGATCGGCTATGACATGCCCGCGGACCTCACCCTGCTGTCGGCGAGTGAGGGCGCGGCCTTCGGTCTCCGATCATGTGGATCGTTCTCACCGCCATCTGGCTCTACCAGCTGACCGTCGTCAGCGGCCGCTTTGAGGATCTCCGCCGGGCTTTCGGCCTGATCAGCGACGATCCGCGGATCCAAGCAGTGGTCATCGCGTTCTGTTTCGGCGGCCTGCTGGAAGCGCTGGCCGGATTCGGCGCTCCCGTGGCGATCACCGGCGTCATGCTCATGGCGCTGGGCTTCGCTCCTGTACGTGCGGCGATCACCGTACTGGTTGCCAACACGGCCCCCGTCGCGTTCGGCGCCATCGCGATTCCCATCATCACGGCAGGCAATCTCACCAAGATCCCCTACACGGACATCGGCGCCTACGTGGGTCGACAGACGCCGCTGATCGCCCTCTTCGTGCCCCTGCTGCTTGTGGCGCTCGTCGACGGCCGACGCGGGATCCGCCAGACCTGGCCGGTGGCGCTGGTGTGCGGAGTGGTGTTCGCGGTCGCTCAGTTCGTCAGCTCCAACTACATCTCGGTGGAACTCACCGACATCATCGCTTCACTGGCCGGCCTCGCGGCGGTCGTCCTCTTCCTCCGCGTGTGGCAGCCGCAGGGCGCCGATCAAGCCAGGGCCGACCTCGAGGCCGACGCCGCGTCCGACCGGACCGGTGACTCCGGCCCCCAGGCGCACGGCGGCCGGCCCGCCCCCGGCCCCGAGCCGAGCGGCAGTGCCGGTCCAGCCACGCAGGGCCGCCCGGCTCCGAGTGGCATAGCGACAGCCGAAGACCGCAGCAACGGCCCCCGTGTCGTGATGGCGTTCCTGCCCTATCTCATCGTGATCGCGGTGTTCTCAGTGGCAAAACTGTGGACACCGGTCAAGGAGTTCCTCGCCGCCGGCGATCTCAAGATCAGCTGGCCTGGGCTTGACGGGCAGGTCCTGACGGCCGCGGGCAAAGCATCGACCACCACGGTCTACATCTTCCCTTGGCTGTCCTCCCCGGGCACGCTGCTTCTCCTGTCCGGGCTGGTCGTTGCCGCCGTCTACCGGGTGAGCGCGGCGTCTGCGGTCCGCGAGTTCGCCGCCACGGTGGCCAAGCTGCGCTGGGCCATTCTGACCGTCGCCTCCGTCCTCGCGCTCGCCTACGTGATGAACCTGTCCGGGCAGACCATCACCATCGGTTCGTGGATTGCCGGTACGGGCGCCGCCTTTGCGTTCCTCTCGCCGATCCTCGGCTGGCTGGGCACCGCGGTCACCGGTTCGGACACCTCGGCCAACGCGCTGTTCGCGACCCTTCAGCAGGCGGCCGCGAGCAAGGCCGGTCTCGATCCGACACTGCTCGTCGCCGCCAACACCTCGGGCGGCGTGGTCGGCAAGATGATCAGTCCGCAGAACCTCACGATCGCCGCCACCGCGGTCGGTCTGGTCGGTCGGGAGTCCGTGCTCTTCCGGGGCGCGATCAAGTGGAGCCTGCTGCTCCTGCTCGGCATGTGCGTGCTGGTCTACCTGCAGTCGGGACTCCTCGCCTGGATGCTCCCCTAAGCGCCGTCGCACCCCTGTCGCGCATCGGAGGAATCATGCGTATCGCGCTGTTCATCACCTGCTTCAACGACACCCTCTTCCCTTCGACCGGCCGAGCGGTGGTGAAGCTGCTGGAGCGGCTCGGCTGCACGGTGGAGTTCCCACTCGAACAAACCTGCTGCGGCCAGATGCACTTCAATACCGGCTACCAGCGGGAATGCGTGCCGCTCGTACGGCGCTTCGTCGAGGCCTTCGCCGGATACGACGCGGTTGTAACGCCGTCGGGCTCGTGCGCCGCCATGGTGCGCGAGTACCACGGCCGGGTGGCCGAGGTGGCACAGGACACCGGGCTGGCTGCTGCTGTAGCAGCCACCCCGAAGGTGTACGAGCTGTCCGAGTTCCTCGTGGACGTCCTCCATGTCACCGACGTCGGGGCCTACTTCCCGCACCGGGCCACTTACCACCCGACGTGCCACTCCCTACGCATGCTCGGCGTGGGCGACAAACCGCTCACCCTGCTGCGGGCGGTGCGCGGCATCGACCTCGTCGAGCTGCCCGCGGCCGACCAGTGCTGCGGCTTCGGCGGCACCTTCGCGCTCAAGAACTCCGATACGTCGGCGGCGATGTGTGCGGACAAGGTCAGCCACGTCCTGCACACCGGAGCCGAAGTCCTGTGCGCGGGCGATAACTCCTGCCTGATGCAGATCGGCGGCGTGCTGTCCCGGCTGCGTACGCGTGTGCGCACACTGCACCTCGCCGAGATCCTCGCCTCTACCGAAGAGGAACCGGCCAAGGACGAACCGCGGCCGTCAGACCAGTCCCGGCCCATGACGGAAAGGGTGAAGTTCCTGTGAGCGACACGACGTTCCTGGGCATGCCGGCGTTCCCGAGCGCCGCAAAAGGCGCTCTCACCGATGCCCAGCTGCGCCGCAATCTCGCGCACGCCACCGGCACCATCCGGAACAAGCGGGCGGACGCGGTGGGCGAGTTGGAGGACTGGGAGGGACTGCGCGAGGCCGGGCGTGCGATCAAGGAACGCACCCTGCGTCACCTGGACCGCTATCTGTTGGAGCTGGAGGAACGGGTGACCGCGGCGGGCGGGCGGGTTCACTGGGCCCGCGACGCCGAGGAGGCAGGCCGGATCGTGGTCGACCTCGTCCAGGCCACGGGGGAACGGGAGGTGGTCAAGGTCAAGTCGATGGCCACTCAGGAGATCGGGCTGAACCGGGCGGTCGCCGACGCGGGCATCGCCGCGTACGAGACCGACCTGGCCGAGCTGATCGTCCAGCTCGGCCAGGACCACCCCTCGCACATCCTCGTGCCGGCCATTCACCGCAACCGGGCAGAGATCAGGGAGATCTTCCGGGGTGCCATGGCCGCTTACGGCACCCCGGCGCCCGCCGATCTGGGAGACGAACCGCGCGAGTTGGCCGAAGCGGCCCGGCGGCACCTGCGGGAGAAGTTCCTACGGGCAAAGGTCGGCATCTCGGGAGCGAACTTCCTGGTGGCCGAGTCGGGTTCCGCGGTCGTGGTGGAGTCGGAAGGCAACGGGCGGATGTGCCTCACACTTCCCGAGACGCTCATTTCCGTGGTCGGCATCGAGAAGGTCGTGCCCACCTGGCGGGACTTGGAGGTCTTCCTGCAGCTTCTGCCGCGTTCCTCCACGGGCGAGCGGATGAATCCGTACACCTCGGTGTGGACCGGCACCTCCGCCGGGGATGGACCGCGCACATTTCACCTGGTGCTCCTGGATGGCGGGCGGACCGACACCCTCGCCGACCCGATCGGCCGCCAGGCGCTGAACTGCATCCGCTGCTCAGCCTGCCTCAATGTCTGCCCGGTCTACGAGAGGGTCGGCGGGCACGCCTACGGTTCGGTCTATCCCGGCCCGATCGGCGCCATCCTCAGCCCCCAGTTGCGCGGTACGGCCTCGGAGGTGGACCGCTCCCTGCCGTACGCCTCGACGCTGTGCGGCGCGTGCTACGAGGTGTGCCCAGTCAAGATCAACATTCCGGAGGTGCTCGTCCATCTGCGCGCGCGGGTGGTGGACGAGAGCCGCGTGCACCGGATGCCGAAGCCGGAGCGGCTGGCGATGAAGGCCGCGCGCTGGGTGCTCTCCGCTCCGTCCCGGCTGGCGGCGGCACAGCGCGCGGGCTCCGCAGCCGGACGACTGCTGGCCCGGCGCGGACGCATCGGCCGCGTGCCCGGGCTGTCCGCCTGGACCGACGCCCGTGACGCGCCGCTCCCGGCTCAGGAAAGCTTTCGGGCCTGGTGGAAGAAGGTGCACCGATGAACGCACGCGAGGAAGTTCTCAACCGCATCCGCCGCGCGCTGAGGGACGTACCGGAGTCCGAGCGGCCCGAGGACGTGCCGGTTCTCCGGCACTACTCGCTGAGGGGTAGCCCGCCCGCCGGGTCGCGGAAAACGGTCGAGTGGCTCGCCGAACGGATGGCCGACTACGGGGCTCCGGTGCGGCTGGTGACGGCTGAGACAGCCGCGGCGGCCGTCGCGCAGGCCCTTGCCGCTCGCGGCGCCGGCAGCGTGGTGATCCCCCGCGGATTTCCGCGGGAGTGGCGGGCCGAGCTGGCTCCGGAGCGCGTGCTGAGGGACGACCCGCGGCTACCCGTCAATGAACTGGACCTGGTCGACGGCGTGGTCACCACGGTTGCCATCGCCATCGCCGACACCGGCACGCTCGTCCTCGACGGCGGCCCGGGGCAGGGGCGCAGGGCCCTGACCTTGGTGCCCGACTACCACCTGTGCGTGGTGCGAGCCGAACAGGTCCTCGCCGGTGTGCCGGAGGCACTGGCCCGGCTCGATCCGATGCGGCCACTGACGTTCGTGTCCGGCCCGTCGGCGACCAGCGACATCGAACTCGACCGTGTCGAGGGCGTTCACGGCCCACGCACGCTAGAAGCCCTCGTCGTCATCTGACGTACTCATTCGATCCGTTCGCTCCAGGGAGTTGTGATGCAGCCCCGTTACCCACCATCACCAGGACACCGCATTCAGGCGGCACTCAAACCGGCCATTACGCAGCCAGCGCGCCGCAGTGCCCTGGCATGCTGCACCCTGCCGACCTCGGAGCAAGCAGTATCGCGAGCACGAGCCTTCACCAAGGCGCGGCTGGCGGCATGGCGGGTCGGCGACGAGGTGGCCGACGCGGCACGCGTCATCGTCTCGGAACTCGTCACCAATACGATCCGGCACAGTGGTTCCCCCGACGTCAGCATTCGCCTCGCACACTCCTGTTCCACGGTGCGGATCGAAGTCCTCGACAAGGGACTGTGGCGGGTTCCGGACCAACCGCGCCAGGGCGAGGACGTTGCGGAAGGCGGCCGGGGACTCCACCTTGTGGGGGCTCTCTCTCAGCTACACGGAGTTCACCGGACACCCACGGGAACCCGTGTCTGGGCGCTTCTGCCTGAAACGCCGTCCGGCGGCCTTGCGGAGACATCCACCAGCCCCTGACCGGCACGCCTTGAAGGCTCGGGTCGACTGCCTGAAGGGACAATAGGCCCCCACGGACCTCGGCCCGGCCGGCTCGATGCCTCGGGTCTGGCCGACGGGTGCTTCGGGGCCAGGTCGACGAAGTCGGCGAACTTCCCGTACAGGGTGCGGCATCGGGCAGCTTGGGAAAGGGTGTCCGGCTCGGTGCCCTCCCGCAGGGCGTCCAGGATACGTACGAGGTTGTGGCCGGCTCCTGCATCCCGTCCTCCCTTCGTGATTCTGCCGACGGGGAGGTTGAGGTTGGGATGATCTTCTCGTACACGTACGGCCAGGGGCCGGAGGTACTCGAGTTCGCCGACATCCTCTCGCTGGTCACCCAGTCCGCCTGCCAGAAGCCGAACGCGGAGTCATTGGGACGGGCACGGAGTCCACGGACTCCGTGCCCTTGTCCCTCACCCGCGGCCGCTCAACCGCACCCCGCGAGTCCCCCCGGCGGCCAGAGTGAAACCCCGCAGGCGTGAGCAGAAAAGTGCCGCGAACCTGCGGCGGTCTCGTGATCGACCTGGCAGCATCTCGCGGACAACTCACCGCCCGCCCAGCAACCCTGGAGCCTACTCATCAACGAACCCGACAAGGGCAACACCGACCTGCCCAACGACCTGCAGCAGACGGCCGACCGGGCCGGCCACCACGAGGTCCGGACGCACACCGATGACCTCCGGCCGCACGCGCGCGCCGGCAGGTCCGCTGCCACGCCTTTCCCTTCCCGGTGATGACCAACAACGGCCGGAGCACTGCCGGCCGTGCGACCAGAGACACGGACACGATGCAAAGGGGTCTGCAGATCCGCCCCAAACCGCCCGTGATGACGTTGCGTACCTCAACACCGAGCGTCCACGATCGCGTCGACCACGGAGTCGATGTCGTCGCCGAAGGTGGTCGTCGGAACCGCGGCGCTACCGGCCACGCCGACGAGTTCGCCGGCCAGCACGTGCGCCTGGTTCACAGCGGTGATGTCGAGGTTGATGCACAACGCTCCGAAGACGCTGCCCGCGGAGTCGCGCAGGACCATGGTGGACGACTTGGCCGGGCAGCGCAGCCGGTCCGGGCAGCTGCGGGACAGCGAGAGCCGGCATCGGCTCCGGGGCCGACGGAGCGACATGACACGACTCCGGGGATTCCCGGCCGGCCGCGACGGGCCAGCCGGGAATCGCGCCTTGGACCGTCACCGGTTCGCGTGTCCCATGATCCGGGCCAGGTGCGTCCAGCACAGGTGCGGCGCCCGGGGGCGCGGATCACCACGTATGGGCGACGTCCACGATCAGCTTGTCGCCGGACTGGAGCACCCGGAACGGCAGCCGTGCCCTCACACCGAGCCCCACCTGCGTCTGTCCTTCGAAGCTCGCCCCGAACCTGGCGTCCCGGAACGTCCTGTACCCGGCAACTTCCACCCCGGGCAACGGCTTGCCGGCCCTGCCGGCATATGTCGGGCGAAGCGTCAGCGGGTCATAGCTGGGAGCGGAGACGAAGATCTGCAGAACGGCGCCCCCGCGCACGCGTATCGGGTCACCCGAGCCGTCCTGACGGAACGCCTCGACATAACCGACGTGATGGCCCACCTTGGCCGACGCGCCCGTGACATCGAAGACCATGCGGTCGAAGCACGCGCCCCGGCTCACCGTTACGTTCCTCAGCGGCACAGCACCGGCCTCAGCGGCCAACTTCACGCCGCTTCCCCACGCGGTCGAGCACGCGGAGGCGGATGCCGTCGCCCACCTGCCCGGCATCGCGGCGCCCGACGGCACCGCCGCGCCTGTCAAGCCCGCTCCCGCGAGCACCAGCGCCGCACTCACTGCCCATAAACGCTGCACAGCGTGCTCCCACTTTCCGCCGCTATCGGTTACGTACCCGTACGCATAGGCATACACCCGAATGCCATCGGCAAGGACACCGATGGTGGCCGAAACCACCGATCGATGCCCTTGAGCCTCTGCACCCGGATGCCCTCAGAATTCGAAGACGCCCGACCCTTCGGCATTCTTGATGCACTCATTGGAGAAGGTGTGCTCGTAGGTCACGCGCTTGCCGTCCCATACCCCCTGCGCGGTGACGGTGACGGGGTCGTACTCCTTGGTGCAGAAACGGGGCTGGCCACGGCTGATCTCCGCCAGGCTGCTGAAGACGCCGTTCACCTGGGTGAGAGCGGCGCAGGCGTCCTCGGCGGCCGGGTGCGTGCCGGTCGCGTCGGGCGTACAGGTGAGGGTCACGGCGCGCTCCGGAGTCGCGGTGGCGGCGTTCTCTCCGTGTGCCGTGGTCAGGACCAGCGCCGAGGGCGCGTAGAGCGAGGTGGGCTCGGCGTGCGCGGTACCGGCCGTCGATCCCAGCATCGCTCCTGCGACGAGAACGCCGGCCGCAGTCCATCGAGTGGTCTTCCGCATGGTGCGCATCCTTTCCTGGCTGTGCTGAATTGTGTGGGAACCGATCGGCGTCCTCGAGTTTGCCTAGCGCTCGCAGCAACGGCACGCGCACCCCATGCGTTTCAGATACCTTGCGGGTTCAATCAGTGGCCAGGACGCAACGGCGCGGAAAGGGAACTTCCCTGGCGACCGTCGACCCGCGTGCGTCCGTTTCGGGCGCGAAGGCCGAATCACCCCGGATCGCATTCGGCCGGAACGGTCCGCTCCCCAGTCAATGACCGGCGTGGCTCATTGAACATCGGAAGGGTGAAGCAGGGCGCTTGTCACGCCGTTGAACCTCCGGCCCTGCATAAAAGGGTGGTCGAGCGCCATGGTGAGATCCGGTCCGAGAAGCGACGCGGAAGGGACCCCGATGCGCGGCCCTCGACTCCGTCGCGAGCCGCAACCCGTGCGGACGGCCGGCGAAGAGCGGCGACCTGAACGTGAGCAGAGACGCCGTTACCGGAACGGGCAGCGCGACCGCGGCAAAAGGGGCTGAACCTGGGTACCGCCCCGGCCGGGGCGGCTGGCATGGTTGGAAGCCGAGCGCGCAGCGGCCGGCGCACAAGACGGGGCGCGATGGGAGGCGGGTACCGATCGGTCTGCGTCGGAGCGCGCCGCGCCCGAAGACAGGTCAGCCGGTGACACCCCGGTCTTCCAGCACATTCCGCAGGGGCCGCAGCGCGTAGTAGGAACGAGACTTGACCGTGCCGGGTGGAATGCCGAGGTGTGCCGAAACCTGGGCCACGCTGCACTCCAGGTAGTACCTGAGTTTGATGATCTCGCGGTGCTGGTCGGTCATTTCACCCAGAGCCTCGATGACGACCTGGGACGTGAGCAGGCGTTCCGTCCCGTCTGCCACGGAGATGTCCAGGAGTTCGAGCGACATGGTCTCCGCGGGGCGGCCCGACCCGGACCTGAAACGCCGTCACGCCGCTGTGACTTGCATGGCGTACGGCGGGCCGCCTTCGCCCTGGGCGGACTTCAGGGCAGCCGTACCTCGACGCGTAGACCGCCCCCGGGCCCGGGTTGGGCAGTGGCGGTGGCGGTGCCGCCGTGGGCGGTGGCGATGGAGCGCACGATGGACAGGCCCAGGCCATGGCCCCGGCCCGCTCCCGCGTCGGTGCGGTCCCGGCCGTGGCCCCGGCGGAACGGTTCGAAGAGCGTCTCGACGGTGTCGGGCTCCACCTCGGGTCCGGTGTTGGTCACGGTCAGCCGGCCACGGGAGACGGCCACCTCGACGCGTCCGCCCGGTTGGTTGTAGGCGATGGCGTTGCGCAGCAGGTTCGCCGTCAACTGGCCGAGCAGGACCCGGTCTCCCGGTACGGGCGCGGGCGACGGCTCGGCCTCGACAGTGACCACGACGCCCGCCTCGGCGGCAACAGCCCCGCAGGAGGCGACTTCCTCGGCGACCACGTCCGACAGATCCACGGTCTTGTGGGTCTCGATGCCCCGCTCGCTCTGCGCCAGGAGCAACAGCCCTTCGATGAGCTGCCCGTTGCGCCGATTGGCGTCCAGGAGGGACTGTCGCACCTGGGCCAGTTCCTCGGGCGTCGGGTTCTCCAGGCCGATCTGGAGGGCTGCGCGCTGCGCAGCGAGCGGGGTACGCAGTTCGTGGGAGGCGTTGGCGATGAAGCGGCGCTGGCTGTCGAAGGAGGTTTCCAGGCGGGCGAGGAGCGCGTCGAAGGTGTCGGCGAGTTCCTTGAGTTCGTCCCGCGGGCCGTCGAGAGCAATGCGTTCGTGCAGGTTCTCCTGGGAGATCCGGCGGGCCGTGGACGTCATGGAGTGCACGGGCCGCAGCACCCGCCCGGTGATCCACCAGCCGACGCCGACGGCGAACACCGCCATCACGAGCAGAGCCGCGCCCGACCAGAGCAGGACCTGCCGGGAGGCGAAGTGGGCGAGCTCGAGGCTGACCGTTCCGGCATCGGACGGCGGGTTCCCCTGCGGCACCATCCGTGGTCTGCGGTCCATCAGCTCGTTGGCCTTGGCCATGGCGTCCGCCCGGGACAGGAAGTAGACGAGGGCCAGCAGGATGCCGCCGAGCAGGACGAACACCAGGCCGTAGACGGCAGCGATGCGGATGCGGACTGTGGCCCGGTGCGCGCGCCCCCGCCCCCCGCCCCGCCCCCTCACAGCGCGTACCCCACGCCCTGGACGGTCCGGATCAGGGGCGGCTCGCCGAGTTTGCCGCGCAGCTTGCTCATGGTGACGCGGACCGCTGAGGTGAACGGGTCGGCGTGCTCGTCCCAGGCACGCTCAAGGAGCTCCTCCGCGCCGACCGGGGCCCCGTCGGCCGCCAGCAGCAGATGCAGTACGGCAAACTCCTTCGGCGTGAGATCCAGCAGCCGGCCGTCCCGTGAGGCGGTGCGCTGCGCAGTGTTGAGCACCACCCCCGACTTCTGCAGTACCGGCGGCAGGGGCGGTGCGCTGCGGCGGCACAACGCGTGGACCCTGGCGATGAGTTCGTCGTACTCGAAGGGCTTGGCGAGATAGTCGTCGGCCCCCAGGTTGAGGCCCTGGACCCGGTCGTGCAGACCGCCGGCCGCGGTGAGCATCAGGATGCGGGTCCTCGCCCCCGAGCCGGCCAGGTCCGCGGCGACAACATCCCCGTGCACCCCGGGCAGGTCCCGGTCCAGGACCACGACGTCGTAGTCGTTGACCTGGAGGCTGTGTGCCGCCTCGGCTCCGTCGTGGACGGTGTCCACCGCGAATCCGTGGCGGCGCAGCCCGAGGGTGACCATCTCGGCGATCAGCGCGTCGTCCTCGGCGACAAGTACCCGCATGTCGTTCTCCCTTACTTGCTCAGGATGTGATTCAACGGTGGCCGATCAGGGTGGTCAGGTCGCGGCGAGCGCGACCGTGGGGGCCAGCCCGGCGGCCCGTACCGCCGGATAGAGACCGGCCACGCCGCCGATCATCAGAGTCGAGCCGACCCCACCTCCCATCACCCACGGCGGCACCACCACCGGCCAGCCCTGCGTAGCGGCATACGCGGCGGTGACCGCCGAACCGATCACCACGCCCGCCCCGCCGCCGAGCGCGGACAGCAGCAGCGACTCGGTGAGGAACTGCAGGCACACCTGGCTCCGGGTGGCGCCCAGGGAGCGTCTGAGGCCCACTTCGCCGCGGCGCTCCAGAACCGAGATGACCATGGTGTTGGCGACACCGATCCCACCGACCAGCAGCGCCACGCCGCCCAGCCCCAGCAGCAGCCCGGTGAAAGCCTTGTCGCCGGCCTGCTGGGCGACGAGTGCGTCGGAGGGGCGGGAGACCTTCACGGTGGTGGGGTCGGCCGGGTTCGCGGTCGGGCCGATCAGCTCCCGTACCCTGCCGACGGACTTCTCGGCGGCCCGGGTGTAGACGAGGGTCGGGTGACCGTCGAAGCCGAGGTATTTCTTGGCCGCGTCCCAGCCGACCAGGGCGGCGGTGTCCAGCTCGGGTGCGAGCGGCACCGGGGCGAGGATGCCTGCGACGGTGAACCACTGGCCGCCGAGCCAGACCCTGGTGTCCGGCCCGGGTTCGGTGATGCCGAGCAGCTGCGCGGTGGTTGCGCCGAGGACGGTGACCGGATACTCGCCGGTGGCCTCGTTGAGCCAGTTGCCGCGCGCCATGGTGGCGCCCACAGACTTCAGCAGATCCTGCCGGGCACCCGCGGCGGTGATCCCGTTGGACTGCGCCTTGGGGATCTTGTCCGTCCGGTAGGTCTTCACGCCGTCGATCGTCCCGATCGCGGTGGCCGACTCCGCGCCCTCGATCCGGCCAATCATGTCCATGGCTTCCTCGGGCAGCTTTGCCGTGCCGCCGTCGAGGGCCTGCCCGGGCGCGGCGGTCAGCAGATTCGTGCCGAGCCGGGCGAGGGTGCGGTCCAGCTCGGCCCGGCTGGAGCTGGAGATACCGACGACCGAGACCATGGCCGCGATGCCGATGGCGATGCCGAGCGCGGACAGCAGGACGCGTACGGGACGGCTGCGCAGGCCGAACCCTCCGACACGTACACAGTCGGCGGGGCTGAGACGGGCCGGGGTCAGCATGTGGCCCCCAGCGCGGCGGAATCGGTGGCGGTCGCGGTGGCTGTGGCGGTGGCGGTCGCCGAATCGGACTGCACGCGTCCGTCGAGCATGGCGACCTGTCGGGGCAGCGAGTCCGCGATGGAGTGGTCGTGGGTGATGACGAGGATGGTGGTGCCCGATTCGTGCAGCTCGTGCAGCAGCTCCATCACCGCCGCGCCCGCCTTGGAGTCGAGCGCTCCGGTGGGCTCGTCGGCGAGCAGGACGGCCGGTTCGCCGACCACCGCACGGGCGATCGCGACGCGCTGCTTTTCACCGCCGGACAGCTCGTGGGGGCGGTGGTCGAGGCGATGGCCGAGCCCCACCCGTTCCAGGGCGGCCGCCGCCCGCTCGCGGCGCGTGCGCTGTCCGGTGCCGCTGTAGAGGAGTCCGTACGCGACGCTGTCGAGCGCGGAGACTCCGGCCGGGAGGTGGAACTGCTGGAAGACGAAGCCGATGCTCTGCGCGCGAAGGGCCGAGAGCTGCCGGTCGGCGAGGGCGGCCACGTCATGGCCGTCGATGACGACGCGGCCCGAGGTGGGCCGGTCCAGTGTCCCAATCACGTTCAGCATGGTGGATTTCCCAGACCCGGAAGGCCCGACGATCGCGGCCATTTCGCCGCGGTGAACGGTCAGGCTGACGCCGGCGAGCGCGGCGACTCCCCCGGTGTACGTACGGGTCACCTCCTCCAGTACGACGACGGATGAGCCGGCGGCAGAGGCGAGTGCGGTCACTTGGGCACCCCCACCCTCATGCCCTCGCGCAGCCCCTTGCCGGTGATCTCGACCCGGCCCTGGGCGAAAAGCCCGAGCGTGACGGGCACGGTACGGGTCCGGCCGCCGCCCTCGACGACCTGCACTGCGTACCCACCGTCGTCAGGCAGCGCCACCAGTGCGGTGACGGGCACGGACATGGCCTTCTGCGCGGTGGCGCTGATGAACTTCACATCCACCGTGGCCGCGTCCAGGCCCTTCAGCTTCTTCTGATCGGGGATCTCGATCTCCACCTCGACCTCGGTCTGCGGCTTTTCACCGCCGCCGCCCTGCTGTGCGGCGTCGTCCTTGGGCGGTGACACCGTCCGTACGGTGCTGACCTTCCCCGTGACGGTGGTGCCATCGGGCAGGATCACACCCACAAACGCGCCCTTCTTGGCCAACCCCTGGTCACCGACGTCCAGTTCGGCTCTGACGCGCTTCTCCCGGCTCGTGTGCCTCAAGATCCTGCCGTTCGCCGGATCGCCCACGGCGGCCTCCAGTGCGGCGACACGGATCAGTCCGGAGGAGGCGAAGGCGGCCTGCCCATTCTTGAGCTCGCCGGTCGTCTTCACGCCCCGCTTCTTCTGGAACTCGCGGAGTGCGGCAGCTGTACGGGCGGTGTAGCCGTCCCCGTCGGGGGCGTCGTAACCCAGCGCCCGCAGGTTGTCGTTGAGCTGCTCGACATCCGGTCCCTCGGTGCCGGGCACCAGGTCCCGGTACATCGGGACGGTGCCGTACATCAGCGTCACGGGCTGGTTGTCGACCTTGTAGAGCGTATCCCCGCGCCCCACCGTCGACCCCGGCTCCGGTAACCAGGTCACTGTGCCAGGCAGTCGGCCGCTCACCGTGACGGGATCCCCGTAGCCCAGTTCGCCCGCGACCAGCTTCGAGGCGGCCAGATCGCTGCGGCTGATCTCACCGGTGGCGGACGGCAGTTGGGCGGAATGTGTCGCGGCCGTCGTGTCGCCATCGCCGCCCAGCCCAAGTGCGGCAACGGACACCCCGCCCCCGGCCAGCACCACCACGCCAGTGACCAGCACGGTCTTCGGCCATCGCTTCCGGCTCACTGGCCGCTCACGTCCTGCTCCTCGCCCTTCATGTACTGCTTGCATGCCTTCATCGCCTTCTTGAAAGTCGGCGTGCTCTGGGCCGCCTCGCCCTGCGGCGGGATGAAGGCGCCGTTCACCGGGTCGTCGACCTCGACGCCGTTCTTCCGGAAGCATTTGGCCAGTTCCAGAGCCTCCTTCTGGAAGGAGGCCATCTCCTCTTCGGTGTGCGCCTGAGGGGCGTACTTCTTGCATGCCTCCTGCGCGGCTTCCACCTTGGCCCGTGGAAGGTCTGCGGGGAACTGGTTCACCTGTTCACCGGGCTTGGGGTCCGCAACGTCCACACCCTGGTCCCGCAGGCACTTCGCGTACTGAAGGCTCTTGTCCTTGCCGCTGTCGGCGGCCTCGTCCCCGCCTTCGCCGTCGCTACGGCCGCACGCTGCCAGCGACACGACCGCCGCAGTTGCCGCCCCGGAGACGACCAGCATCCGGCGGGCGCTGCGCCACCGGTTTCTCCGCGCCGTAAGCATCAGCATTCATGGCTCCTCTTGTCCCCGGCGGGCGGCCTCGCGCCGTCCCGCCGTAACAAGGGATACGGGGAGGGATGTTGCGCGGAGTTTTCGCGGCGTTCCGCGCCACACCAGAGGGCCTGGCCGTTTGGTCCCGTGGCGAGTTGGCAGACCCTGGATCAGAACTGCCTTACGAATAGCGCACTTTCCGAGTCCGCTGTCGTGTTCGTGGACCTGACCCACCGCAAGCTCTTCTCGCTCGATCCCAACGCTGACCCCGGTGACGAAGCGAGACAGCTTCGCGCTCAGGGCCCCCTGGTTCCGGCGGAGTTGCCCGGGGGTGTAGCAGCCTGGGCAGCCACGGACCTCGCCACCGCCAAGGCCGTTCTCGGCCACGAGGATCTGACCAAGGACCCTGAGCACTGGCCTGCCCTGCAGGCCGGCCGGATACCGGGCGACTGGGAGCTGATCGCCCTCGTGCAGCCCGCTCACGAGCCCATCAGCAGCACCACCTGCGCGGGACAGGGGTCTGCGACGCGCATCTGTTCATAGGTGCGGGTGGTGCTGATGGTTATGCTGCCCAGCGGCCACAGCGACCAGCTCACCGAGGCGTCCGCGGCGGGCAGGGCCGCGAGATCCATGGCGTGCGCAAGGTCACGGACGCGTCGGCGAGCGGGCTGGCGGAGTCTGCTGGCTGCAGCCTCCTACTGCGCGCGTGCCGCTCGGACCACCCGGCTTGCGGCTGCCGCAAGTTCCAGGGCCCGGGCGTTAATGAGTGACCCCCACAATGCGGTCCCCGGCTCCAGCCGGTGCTGGATTATGCGCTCGAGGTTGGCCAGGCTGTCTCGCACGGGATTCGGGGCGAGTTGCGCACTAGCTGCGAGGTCACAAGCAGCAGCAACGCGGCGGACAACCCACAGCGGGTCTTCCGCGGCACTCCGCCCTGCGCTGGATATCGGTGAGGCGCCAACAAAGCGAGCCTCGCGGTGCATGGCGAGCTGATCGAGATAGCGGTGTCCTGCCCGGTGGACAGTGTCGGACGTGCCGAGGCTCACGGCTGCCAGGGCGACCGCACCCAGCTCCACGGCGCCATCGCCCACACCGCCGAAGACACCTACACCCAACTGCCCCCCGACCAGGCCATCCTCGCCCGCCGTATCCTGCTGCGCCTGATCACCCCCGGGCAGGGAGCCCAGGACACCCGCCGCCCCGTCCACCGCACCGAACTCGACACGGGCAACCCCGCCGGCACCACAGCGGTACTGGACCGCCTGGCCCGCGCCAGGCTGGTCACCCTCGACGACACCACCGTCGACCTCGCCCACGAAGCCCTGATCACCGCATGGCCACGCCTGCGCACCTGGATCCAGGAAGACCGTGAACGCCTGCGCTTCCACCGGCAGCTCACCGACGCCGCCAAAACCTGGGAGAGCCTCGAGCGGGACCAGGGAGCCCTGTACCGGGGCACACGACTCGCCATAGCCGAGGAACAACTCGCCGGGCCGGAACACTACGAAGACCTCACCGAGCTGGAACGCTCCTTCCTGACCGCCAGCACCACCGCCCACGACCAGGAGCAACGCGCGACCGCCCGCACCACCCGGCGGCTCCGACAATTCACCGCGGCTTTGTCCGTCCTGCTCGTCCTCGCCCTTGTTGCAGGCCTGGTTGCCTGGCAGCAGTACGGGGCCAGTGAGCAGCAGCGGCAGAAGGCCGTTGCGGCGCAGCAGGTACTTCTGTCACGCCAGCTCGCCGCTCAATCCGCCACCCTCGTCGGCTCCACTCCCGACCTGGCTTCGCTGCTGGCCGTCCACGCCTACCGGACCGAGCCCACTACCGAAGCCACCGCCAGTCTCTACACGGCCGCTGCCCTCCCCCTCCAGCGCCGCCTTACCGGCCACACCAGCAAGGTCGCCTCTGTGGCGTTCAGCCCCGATGGCCGCACCCTAGCTTCGGGCAGCTACGACAGCACCGTGCGGCTGTGGGACGCGGCCACTAGCAAGACCCGCACCATCCTCACCATTCCTGGCAGCGTGTGGTCGGTAGCGTTCAGTCCCGATGGCCGCACCCTGGCCACCGCCCTTGACAGCACAGTGCAGTTGCTGAACGTGGCTACCGGCAAGGCGCGGGCCACTCTCACCCTCGGCACTGGCCTCGTGGCGTCAGTTGCGTTCAGCCCAGACGGACGCACCCTAGCCGTCGGCAGCAAAGACGGCACAGTGCGGCTGTGGGACCCGAAGACCGGCAAGGCTCGGACCACTCTCACCGGCCACACCGGCAACGTGACGTCGGCGGCGTTCAGCCCAGACGGACACACGCTGGCCACCGGCAGCGACGACGGAACTGTCCGGTTGTGGATCGTGGATTCTGGCAAGCCTCGAGCCACTTTCACTGGTCATGCGGCCACTGTGACGTCGGTGGCGTTCAGCCCCGATGGCCGCACCCTGGCCTCCGGGAGCTACGACAGCACCATGCGGCTGTGGGACCCGGAGACCGGCAAGGCTCGGGCCACTCTCACCCTCGGCACTGGCGTCGTGACGTCGGCGGCGTTCAGCCCAGACGGACGCACCCTTGCCAGTACCAGCGACGACAAGACCGTGCGACTGTGGGACCCGAAGACCGGTAAGACTCGGGCCACTCTCACCGGCCACACGAACGCTGTGACGTCGGCGGCGTTCAGCCCAGACGGACGCACCCTTGCCAGTACCAGCGACGACAAGACCGTGCGGCTGTGGGACGTATCCGTACGCAAACCTCGAGTCACCGTTAGCAGCCCCGCATTGGTGGAGTCGGTGGCGTTCCGCGCGGACGGCCATCCTTTGGTTACCGCCAGCGACGACAGGAGCGTGCTGTTGTGGGACCCGGAGACCGGTGAGGCTCGAACCACTCACGTCGGCCGCACAGAGGCCGTGAATGCCGTGGCGTTCAGCCCCGACGGACACACGCTGGCTACCGGCAGCGACGACGACACCGTGCGGCTCTGGAACGCACACACCAGCAAGACCCACGCCATCCTCGCGGGACACACAGAGGCCGTGAATGCGGTGGCGTTCAGCCCCGACGGACACACGCTGGCCACCAGCAGCTACGACGACACCGTGCGGCTCTGGAACGCGCACACCGGCAAGTCCCACGCCATCCTCAGACACACCAATTTTGCCTCGGTGACCTTCAGCCTGACGTTCAGCCCTAGTGGGCGCACCCTGGCTGCCCCCGACGGGGTTTTTGGGAAGGTGCGGCTGTGGGACGTGCCTACTGGCAAGACACGCACTACCGTCACCAGTCCTGCGTACGTGCATTCCGTGGCGTTCAGCCCCGACGGGCGCACCCTCGCCACCAGCAGCGATGATCACACGTTGCGGTTGTGGGACGTGACCACAGGCAAGACGAAAGCCACTATCCCCAGCCCTTCCGGCAACATCAGGGCGGTCGCGTTCAGCCCCGACGGACGCACCCTCGCCACCAGTGCCGACACCACGGTGCGCCTGTTGGATGTGGCCACCGGCAAGAACCGAGCCACCCTCACTGGCCACGAGGACATCGTGGAGGGGTTGACGTTCAGTCCTGATGGACGCGTCCTTCTCACCAACAGCAGAGACGGCACGGTGCGGCTCTGGGGCGTGGCCCTGCCCAGTACTGCTGCGTTGATCCGCAAAATCTGTCACGCCGTCCACCGGGACCTCACTCAGGAGGAACGCTCGATCTACCTGCCCGGGCAGCAGCCCCGGCAGGTGTGCCCGTCATGACCGTTAAGAAGACCAGCCGGGATGGCACGCACGGGTAGCTTGGGCCAGTTGGGCACCACGGGGTGTCTCAAAGGCATTTCCGGCAGCGTCTTTCGGTCCGTTCCTCACCTCCGTCCTCTCGCCGTTCGGCCGGAGTCCGTCCCTGTGTGGCAGAGCCTTCGACGGGGCGACACTGTGATGGCCAAGCCGTTGCTGTGCGGTCGCTGCTCAGGTGGACAGTCCTCGCGCGCACGGTACCGACCAGGGGCACCAGTTTGAAGCTAGGTTTTGTCCGGCGGGTCACTCAGAAACTTGCCTCGGTAGAGGCGGGACTGCCCCCTGTGCGGCCTTCGGTGGGGGCATGGGCGGCCGTGCACCCTCAAGGCGGGGGGACGGGGGTTTCCGGCTCTCGACCGAGGGTCTCAGACGCCGTCGACGCCCGTCCGGTAACGCCTCCTGAGCTGGGCTTATGTGTCAGGCGGACTTACGATCTCCCCATATGGAGATGAGGACTTGATGGACCGGAACATACGCACGGTAGACGACGTACTGAGACTCCTAGACGGCCTGTTCGCGCCGGAGGCCGACCGCTGGACGGCCGGTGCGGCCTCTTGGTGGGACGGTTTCTACGCGGACCGCACCAAGCCGGTGCCGTTCTTTGTGGCGAAGCCGGACGAGAACCTGGTCTCGTACCTCGACCGCGGCCTGATCACCCCAGGCCGCGCCCTCGACTTGGGCTGCGGCCCGGGCCGCAACGCCCTCCGCCTCGCCTCCCTGGGCTTCGAGGTGGACGCCGTCGACCTGTCCCCGGCGGCCATCGCCTGGGCCGAGGACCGTGCCCGCGAGGCGGGAGCCGACGTCCAATTCCACTGCGGCGACGCCTTCACGCTCACTGCGACCGAGCTGGGCGGTCCGTACGACCTGATCTACGATTCCGGCTGCTTCCACCACCTGCCGCCCCATCGCCGCATCAGCTACCTCACCCTCCTCGACCGCGTCCTCGCTCCCGGCGGCCATCTCGCCCTTACCTGCTTCGCGGGCGGCGAGATGGGCTCCGAACTCCCCGACGCCGACTTCTACCGCCAGTCCCGCCTCCATGGCGGACTCGCCTACACGCCGGAGTCGTTGCGCTGGATCTTTTCCGACCTGACGGAGGTCGAACTGCGCCCCATGCACGACGAACCGTCCGAGTCCCCCTTCTTCGGCGAATCCTTCCTCTGGACGGCCCTGTTCCGCCGGGCCACCCAGTTGTAGCTTCCACTCGCGGTCGTATCATTTCGAGGGCCGCCTGCGCCCCGCTGAGCCGACCGGGCGGGCGGGCGGGCGGACAACGATGCGTCGGCGGTGAGATCCCGCCACGCGCACTACCTCGGAAGGTTCTGAATGACTGCTGCTCCGCATCGTCTCGTCGCCGACAACGACCCGGCTCGCTTCACCACGCCGGTTCCCGGCTTCGAGGGACTCTTCCTCGAGCCCCGATATACCATCGCGTTCCCCCAGCCGGAAGACGACGAGGAAGCGGCTGCCGCACCTGTCGCAGCCCCAGGCCGCCACGCACCCTATCGCCGCTGAACTACCCCGTGCCCCTCGCGTGGAGCAGCCGGGTTTCGTGTTCCTCTGTTGCGGGCCTGAGGAGGCGGGTCGAGGGCGACATCGACCGGCGTCTGGGTGTGCCGCCAGCGGAGGTGCGGACGGCCGCCGTCCGTGGACCTGGCCGCGCGTTTCCACTGGGCCGGCCGTAGCCTGCGGCCATGACTGAGATATTGACGCCGACTCCCGATGATGCCTTCGAGATGCTGCTGGACGGCAACCAGCGGTTCGTCACCGGCTCGCCGGAGCACCCCAACCAGGACGCCGCACGCCGCACCGAGACCGCACCGGCTCAGAGTCCCTTCGCGGTGCTGTTCGGTTGCTCCGATTCCCGGCTGGCCGCCGAGATCATCTTCGACCGGGGACTGGGTGATCTGTTCGTGGTCCGCACGGCGGGGCATGTGGTCGGTTCGGAGGTGCTGGGCAGCATCGAGTATGGGGTGAGCGTGCTGGACTGCCCGCTGGTCGTGGTCCTGGGCCATGACTCGTGCGGGGCCATCGCGGCTGCCTGCGCCGCCGCCGACGGCGGCAGGGCGCCCGCCGGGTTCGTCCGTGACGTCGTCGAGCGGGTGACCCCGAGCGTGCTGGCGGCGCGCGCCGCCGGACGCGACCAGGCCGAGGAGATCCTCCACGAGCACATCCTGCACACAGTCGACCTGCTGCTGGACCGCTCCCGCGTCCTGGCCGAGCGGGTGGCCGCCGGCCGCCTCGCCGTGGCGGGTCTGTCCTACCGGCTGGCCGACGGCAGTGCGCAGCTGGTCGCCTCCCCTGGCCTGAGCAAGGCTGCTGCCTCCGCACGGTGAAACCCGCTGTCGGCCGCCCGCCTGCCCGTAGGGGTAGGCGGGCGCGCTGCTGGACGAGCAGATTGCGGTGCGCGGGCCCGGAGCGGGCTGGGATCGGACTCACGCGGTGCCGTCGTCCTTGGTTGGTCGTCATGCGCCAGCGAGACCATGGAATGTGGGCAGCGGAACAGTGGGAGGATTCGAGGGTGACGGCAAGAACCAGTGACATCGAGAAGGCGGCCGGTGTGCTGCGCGCCGGGGGCCTGGTGGCCTTTCCGACAGAGACCGTCTACGGTCTGGGCGCCAACGCCGAGGACCCCGCCGCCGTCTCGCCTATCTTCCAGGTCAAGGGACGTCCGCCCTCCCACCCGCTGATCGTCCACATCGGCAGCGCGGAGCACCTGGACGACTGGGTCCAGGACGTGCCCGCGACGGCGCGCCTGTTGGCCGAACACTTCTGGCCGGGGCCCCTCACGCTCGTCCTGCGGCGCGGTCCCCGCGTGCCCCTCGAAGCGACGGGTGGGCTGGAGACGGTGGCGGTGCGCGTGCCCGACCACCCCGTCGCACTCGCACTGCTCTCGGCCTTCGGCGGCGGTGTCACGGCCCCGTCCGCCAACCGCTTCGGCTCGGTCAGCCCCACAACGGCTGACCATGTCCGTGCCGAGCTCGGCGACGCCGTCGACTTCGTGCTGGACGGCGGCCCCTGCCAGGTCGGCGTCGAGTCGACCATCGTCGACGCCACGGGCGAGATCCCGAGCGTCCTTCGGCCCGGCGGGGTGACGCGCGAGGACCTCGAAGCGGTGCTGGGGTGCCCGCTCGCGGTCCCCTCGACCAGCCGGGTCCGGGTGCCGGGCCAGCATCCGTCCCACTACGCGCCGCGTGCGCGGGTCGTCCTCGTCGAGCCCGAGAAGGTCGTCTCCGAAGCGGAGCGGCGCAGGAGCTGGGGCACAAGGTGGGCGTCTTTCTGCCTGCCTCCTTCGCCGACGCTCCGGTGAAGGCGCACGCCGTGGTGGCGGTCCCCGATGCGATGGCCGCCTACGCGCGCGGGCTGTACGGGTTCCTGCGGGAGCTCGACCAGCAAGGGTGCGACCTCATCGTCGCGTCGCTGCCGGTGGAGGAGGGGCTGGGACTGGCGATCGCCAACCGGCTCCGCCGCGCCGCGGGGCCCCGGCCCTCCGTAGCCGGGTGAACGAACTCCAGATCGGGGACGACCCGGCCGCGTGATCACCGTCGGTGAAGGCTGTCACGTTTCGTGCTCGCAGAAATGAGTAGTTCTGAGAGACCCCGGACCCCCACCGGACCGCGTCCGGTTTGTCCCTGATCTTCGTTCTCGCAACCTCTCGCAAAACGGCGTTCGCGCAATGCCCCTCTCGATAGGTTCTGCGACATGCCCCAGCTCGCCGAACCGGCCGCCGCCGTCGAACAGTTCGACTGCCCCACTTGTGAGGTGCCCGCCGGAAGCACCTGCCGCACCCGCGGCGGCAAGGTCGCCCCGAAGTACCACACCCCGCGCTTCATGCTCGTCCCCCAACTCCGCGCCGAGCTCGAAGTCCGCACCCCCACCGACCGCGGCCCCGGCCGCGCGTGGGAGATGGGCCCGGCCATCGAGGCCGCCGTGCCCGGGGCCACCACGAAGCCCACGAGGGTGGGGTACGCCCGTTGCAGCACCGCCCAGCAGGAGCTTCAGAGCCAGCTCGACGCCCTGGCGGAAGCCAGGAGCGATCCGGTCTTCTCGGAGAAGATCAGCACGCGGGTCAAGGTCGGCCCGGAGTTCGTCAAGGCCATGGACTTCGCCCGCACCATCAAGACGGCCGTCCCCCACCAACGGGTGATCTTCACCGTGCACGAGATGAAGCGCCTCGGCCGCGGCGCCGCCGAGCTACTGGCCATCGCCGAGGACCTGCACCACCACGACATCCAGCTCGAACTCCTCACCGGCCCCCTCCAAGGGTTGTACGACCCGTCCGGGCACGGCGCCGCCCTGTTCGCGTTCTTCGCCGGCATGGCAGAGTCCGAACGCGAGTACATCCGGGAGAAGTCCCTCGAAGGCCAGGCGTCCGCCCGCGAACGCGGCCGGCACGGCGGACGGCCCAAGGTCGTCGACGACGACATGGCCGCCTACGCCCGCAGCCTGCGAGCCAACGGGGTTCCTGTCCCCGAGATCGCCCGCAAGCTGGTCATCACCTCCGGCAAGAACCCTCGCCGAGGACGACCCGGCGGACGGCACGACCTGAACCCAGACGTAGGAAAGCCGTCCCGGTGGCACGGGGGAAGCCACCGGGACGGCTCGGATCAGCGTAGGGCCGCCAGACCCGTGCCGGGCGCCTACTCCGACTTCTTGACCATGGTCTTGCCGCAGCAGCACGTCGGGCTCTGCTGACCGCCACAGTTATCTCGGGTGCGTTTTGAGCGTCAGGCAAGTCTGGCAAGTAGGGCCAGGAGCCCGTGCCTGACGGGTATCAACGGGTCATTCAGGCACGTACGGCATGTTTGTGAAGTGCGGCCCGGCCCTTTGGCTTCGTTCACTTCAAGCAGCAGCGTGTGTCCGCCGGTTTGGCCAACAGTTGACGATCTTGAGACTCGTGGATGTTCACGAGAGATGACGTCAGTGCCTGAGCTTGGGGTTGTGACGCACTTGGGCTGCCATCGCTCCTGCCTCCGCCCTCAGCGGTTCGAGGAAGGAGAGCTCCTCGGCTACCTCTCCGCCGAGGACATGGGGCGCGTGGAACGGGCTGTACGCGCCGTGCTCGACATGTATCCGCTGTCGGCGGTGTCCTCGTCGAGCCGGTCCACGAGGATCATCGCCACGTCGTCCGTCAAGCGGCCTCCGGTATGGCGGATCAACGCCTGGTGCAGTTCCTCCAGGAACTCCCGAGGGGTGGTGCTCGCCCGTATCCCCTCCATGGTCTCCGGCAGAGGGAAGAAGTCTTTGTCGCGATTGCGGGCTTCGATCACGCCGTCGGTGTACAGGAGCAGACGGTCGCCGCGTACGAACGGATAGCTCTCGGCCTTGGCGGTAAGGCCGTCCACGAGGTCTTCCAGACCCAGCGGCGGCAGCGGCGAGGCCGGCATCAGGGCCTGAACGCTGCCACGGTGCAGCACTAGCGGAGGCGGATGGCCACGGTTGACCACAAGCACCACCTGTTCCTCCGGCACCTGGGCCACGAGGGCGGTAGTGAATCCCTCCGTCAGAACTTCCTGAGAGTACGTACCGGGCACGGCCGCCTCCCGTTGCAGGGCGGCCTCGCAGCAGTACATGACCTCCGTCAGCTCGTCCTCGTAGTGCACGGACACCCGGAACGCGCCCAGGGTCACCGCGACCGCGCGCATGGCGGTCAGCCCCTTGCCCCTCACGTCCCCCACGATCAGCCGGACGCCGTACGGCGTCTGCACGGCCTCGTACAGATCACCGCCGACCAGCGCCCCTGTCCCCGCAGCGAGGCACAGGCTGGCGGCCCGCACCGGGCCCAGCCGCTCGGGGACGGGCCGCAGGACGACCTCCTGCGCCGCTACAGCGATCCGGCGGACCTGGTCGAGCTCGCCCTGCCTGCGCGTACGCATGGCGTTGCTCAGGATGACACTGGCCACGGACACCACGAACAGCCCCAGGAAGTTCCCGATGATCAGCTGGGTCAGCGTCCCCCACGACTGGTTGTAGGTCGCGGAGGCCGCGTTCACACCCGCGGCGAGGACTGCCGTGGACAGCGTGCCCATCGGCCCCATGGTCAGCGCGGCCAGCGCCGGCGTCGTGGTGAGCACGGGGCCGGTGACCAGATCGTGCGCGGGCGAGAGCTCGATGCCCAGCACGGCCAGCACGATCGCGAAGGGCACACACTGCCCCAGCATGAACGGAACCCCGCCGTGACCGCCCGCTCCTGGTCGAGTGGACGCTCCGGACCGCAGAGAGGGGCGGAGGCGGGAACGCATAGGTACAGCCTGCCTCGCCGGAAGGAAGCGCTCCACCCCTCGGCCCGTGCCGGGCTCCCGGATCAGCGGACCGGGAGAAACGGTTTGACCGAACCGTTTCCGACGCCACCTGTTGCCTTACTTGTCTGACAGCGGGCCATGCGGCCTGACCTGCGTGAAGTGCCTGCGGACCCTAATACGTAGTTAGCGGAGCCCATCCAGCGTGGCGGTGCGGTGGGCACCGGGTGCGACTCCAGCGGCCCTACGGCCCGTGAGGCCTTTATCTAGAGCGGAGCCCCCGGTGCTCTCCGAACCGCCACACGGCCACGCTCATGCTCGCTACGTTCGTCCCGCGAGCCCGCCGCACCGTGACCTCCCCTCTATCCCCGCGAGCCCTGGAGCTCTGGACTAGACCGAGGCCCGCGCGGCGCGCTGGCGCCGCGAACGGCTTGTGAGATGGCGGACCCCGAGTCCTGGTATTAGGTCGCCGCGCGGCCCGCATCTGCTCGCTACCAGCACAAATAGCACGACGAAGGGGAACAGCGTGACCGTGTTCTGCGGCATCGACTGGGCGGAGAAGCACCACGACGTCGCCTTGGTCAACGAGGCCGGGGAGCTGCTGGCCAAGGCCCGCATCACCGACGACGCGGCCGGCTACCGCAAGCTCCTGGAGTTACTCGCCGACCATGGCGACACCGCGGAAAACCCGGTGCCCGTGTCGATCGAGACCAGCCGCGGCCTGCTCGTCGCGGCCTTGCGTGCAGGCGGTCGTACGCGATCAACCCGCTCGCCGCGTCCCGCTACCGCGACCGGCACGGCGTCTCCGGCAAGAAGTCCGACGCGGGCGACGCCCTGGTCCTCGCGCATATCCTGCGAACCGACCTGGCCATGCACCGCCCGCTGCCCGACGACAGCGAACTCGTCCGGGCCATCGCGGTCTTGGCGCGCGCCCAGCAGGACGCGATCTGGAGCCGCGTCCAGGTCTCCAACCAGCTCCGTTCCCTGCTGCGCGAGTACTACCCAGCCGCCCTGGCTGCGTTCGTGACCGGCAGGGAAGGCGGCCTCGCACACCGCGAGGCCCGCGCGATCCTCGCTCTCGCCCCGACCCCAACCACGGCTACGAAGCTCTCGAAGCCGCAGATCCGCGCCGCCCTCAAGCGCGCGGGCCGCCAACGGAGCTTCGACGCCGAAACCGCTCGCCTCCAGGCGATCTTCCGAGCCGAGTACGCCCATCAGCCGCCGCTCATCGAGGACGCGATGGGCCGCCAGATGCTCGCCCTCCTGCGCCAGCTCGATGCCGTCTGCCAAGGTGCCGACGACCTCGCTGAGGCATCTGAAGCTGCCTTCCGCCAGCACGCGGACGCCGAGATCATCATGAGCTTCCCCGGCCTCGGGCCGCAGCTCGGCGCCCGGGTGCTGGCCGAGATCGGCGACGACAAGACGCGCTTTACCGACGCGCGCGCACTGAAGGCGTACGCCGGGTCGGCACCGATCACCAGGGCCTCCGGAAAGAAGCGCTACGTCGGACGCAGGCACGGCAAGAACGACCGCCTCGTCCACGCCGGCTACCTCTGGGCGTTCGCCTCTCTCCGCTCCTCCACGGGCGCACACGCCCACTACCGTCGCCGACGGGACCGCGGCGACTGGCACGCCTCCGGCCTACGAAACCTCTTCAACCGCCTGCTGGGGATGCTGCACCACTGTCTCCGGCACCGCGTTCCATTCGACGAGCAGCAGGCCTTTCCTCCCGCTGTGGACCTCGCTGCTTGACGCGTTAGCCCGGTGAGATGTCTAGATAACGGACGGTCGGCGGCGCCGCCTTGGTCACTGTCAGCTCGCACCCGCAGTTCTCATCGGGGCAGCGGTAGACCTCACCCTCGCGGAACGGCATGGTCATCACCTCTCGTCGTGTTCCATCCGAACGTGCGCGACGCTAGAACCCGGCCCCCGGGGCAAGGTCAAGAATGGAGGCGAGGAGGCACGACCATGGCGCTACCAGGACTGACGATCGGGCAAGCCGCCAAGGCCGCCGGGGTCACGCGCAAGGCGATGCGGGTGTACGAGGCCCGGGGCCTGCTGCCCGCCGCCGAGCGGACCGAGGCCGGCTACCGACTCTACGACCAGCACGACGTCGAGCTGCTGACCTTCATTCGCCGAGCCCGCACCCTCGGCCTGCACCTGGACGACATCCGCGACGTACTCGCCATCCGCAACGGCGGCACGCCGCCGTGCGCCACCGTCCGCGACCTGCTCGACGATCGGATCGCCGAAATCGACACCACCGTCGCCGAGCTTCTGGCCCTGCGGAAGACGCTCGCCGAGACCCGGCAGCGAGCCGACGACTGCACCGACGACCAGCCCGTTACCGTCTTCTGCGGGATCATCGAGGACTCGTAGACGTCAGCCCACCGCGCGGCTTCAAGATCATCCCATTGCCCCTTTGACGCGTATCTGGGTCACACCCCCACAAGATCCTGGCGGGCATCACCGACGAACAGGAACGGTTCGCCGCGATCCTCACACCGCCGGAGGGCAAGGCCCGCTGGTCGGCGGACGAGGCCCGGCGCCGGGTCGGCCGGCAGGTCGAGCACCCGATCACGCCGCAGGAGAAGGTCAGCGCGATCCACACCCTCGCCCGGGACGAAGACGTCGCCGCGACCGTCACCAGCGACTTCCTGCGGCGGCCGGCGGTGGTGTCCCAGGTCAGGCCGGAGGACAAGGTCCGGGTTGTCGAGGAGTTGACCAGGGATGACCACGTCGCTGCGGAGGTGACTACCGGTCTGCTGCGGCGCCCCGACGTCGCGTTCCGCGCCATGTCGGACGATTATCCGGACTACGGGTTGGATGCCGCCTGATCTCAATGAGGCCAGGTCCGCAGCGGTACGCCTGGATAGGTCGTTCTGCAGACAGGCTACTCGTGATGACTGCCTCACCGGGTCGTGTCCCGGGTCAAAGAGTGGTGCGTGTGCCTGGTTCGCAACGCACACGGGATGATCGCTGGGGCAGAATCAGATCTATGGCCACGTCAACTGATCCCGCTGCTCTGTATCCCGACGTTGCTATAGAAGGGAGCCTCGCCGCGGCGCTCCGAGCCGCCGCGCTCAAGGACGGCTTCTCGGTCCCGTTCACCGCCTCGGAATCCGACCCGCTGCGCCATACCGCCGTCGCAAGCACCGTTCCGCAACGGACGACCTTGGAGATCACCGCGTGGGTAGCCGAACGGCGGTGGTCAATCCGCGGCTGCGAGTCATTCCAAGGCATGGCACTGATCGACGGAACCACACAGGACCTGGCCCAGCTCGCCCGGGCGGCGCAAGCGTGGCATGACGGGGCAGCGCTGACCGACATCTCCCGAGCCGCGCCGTTCGTGCACCTCACTAGCCGCTTCGAGGTGGCAGACCACGATCCGGTGCGACTTGCCGAGTCCGAGTGGCAGCACTTGCTCACGGAGGCGGACGAGGTGGACTGGCCCGAGTACCGCGCGCTCGTGGAGGCGGCATACGCCGAGCCGGCACTGCGGAAGCTCTACCCGTTCACGAGCCACTGGACCCTGCGATTCTCCACCAGTACCCGCCCTCGCCTCGCGGTCATTCCGCTCTGCTTGGACGCGCATCGGGACAGCCGCTACACCCTCAGTGCCAGCATCATGGGTGAGGTCCTTGTCGATACGACCACGGTGGCGGACGCCGTGTTGACAGCCGTGCGTCATCTGCCCTCCGGCCTTGGACCTGTCACTTCTGGGAGCCGCCTGAGAAGCGCCTGGTCTCGGGTGGAAGGATGACGTGCATGGACTTGCCTCAACCTGATGATCTGACCTCGCTGGTCCTGCGCACCGACTTCAGCAGCGAGGCGGCCTGGGAAACGGTGCAAGCAGCGATCGACGGCTCGGGCTACCGCAATGCGACCTTCGTCAGTGACTCCTCCTTCACCGATGTCAGTGTTCAAGCGCTGGTCGACGCAGATGCCGCCGCTGATGACGATGACAAACTGTGCTACGTGTTCCTCGCTGACGCGACCACCATGACCAGCGAGGAGCATCCACTCCTGGCCGTCGACCTGTATGACGAACCCGGCCGGACATTCCGGGTTCCACCCCGTTGGTACGCCGATGTCTCCAACAACCTGACCATCGCCAACATGGACTTCTCCGAGTTCGCCGACGCCACCAACGAATCGGACACGTACTGCGGCTTCGAGGACAGCTAAGCACGCACGGTAGTTTCGCCCACCTCCTCAGGCAGGACCCGGCCGTGGCCTGGTGATGACGGGCATGCCGAGCTCGGTTGGACCGCCCCGACCGTTATTGTGTGTCCGCTCCAAACTGCGGTCGAGAGCGACGAGTTTCTCCTTGGCCTTGGGGTCGCTCAACCGGCCAGGCTCCGCAGCACCTCGTCTTCTTCGCCGTCCACGGCCTCGAGCTCGCGGCTGAGGGGGTTGAACGGTGTACAGATGACCTCGGGCCTGATCCGTTGGAAGAGGAAGGCGAACCGTGCCGCGCTCTCCCGGTTGCTTACGCAGGAGGCGGAGGCGGCCTGGTCGGTCACCAGGCGGGTGGGCCCCTGCATCCCGATCGCTTTGACGCTCCCCAGGTCACGCAGGGCCTGCAAGGTCTCCAGCGCCTCCTCGAGGTACCGGTCGCGCGGCCCGAAGTCGGTGTGGTGCAGGGTCAGGACATCCAGATAGTCCACCCTCAGGTTCTCCATGCTCTGCTCCACCTGTCCGTGCAAGTTGAGGGAGCTGTACGCGTTGACGCCGGTGCCCTTGAAGGCGCCGACCTTGCAGGTGATCCGTACGCTCTCGCGGGGCACTTGGGCGAGCATCCTGCCCAGCAGCCTCTGGGAATGGCCGAGACCGTAGATGTCTGAGGTGTCGTAGACGGTGCCGCCCAGCCCGTGGGCGCGGAGCAGGGCATCGACCGCGCGGTCATCGTCCACGGGTGCCCATCCTGCGGCGTGGCCAAGGTTGGTTGCCGGTCCTCCGATGGGCCGGCAACCGACGCCCAGAGGATGCTCGTTCCATCCGGCGATCAGGCGTCGCCGGGCCAAGTGTGAAGCGGTCACGACGGGGCTCGCTCTCATCGCGATGATCTGGGTGCCGACTCGGGCCCGGAGGGTGCGGCAGAGCATCGAGACGAAGGCCCGGGGAAAGGAAAAGGGGCGAAGCACAGCTCTGTCCGCCCCGCTCTCACCGTGGCATTCGCCTGAGCGAGACGCCAGATCACCAGAGGCTCATATCAGGGGTCATTCGCGAGGGCACCCCCGGCACTGAGCACTCAATCCGCCATGGAAAGTCGCCATTTGGAAGTTCTGTCAGCTGCAATGAAGCGTCGCTGAATGACCCCTGATATGAGCCCTTGGCGATCTAAGACTCCATCCGGTTATCGATGACGGGGCTGGTCTGGTCGAACAGGGTTCCTGTTCGGGTGATCGCGCGAGGGCCGGCGCATGACAGCAGGGCCTCTTGGTAGTTCGGGGGTGCGAACCAAACCGATCACCAGGAGGCCCTGTTGCCGCAGTCTTTCGCGCTCACCTGTGTGGAGTCCAACTCGACGTCCCTGTCGTGTGACTGCCTCGCGCACAGGTTCGGCAACGCGGCGGACGGGCCGGAGCGCGTGCGGTGTTACGGCTCGGACATGACGGACGCGGAATGGCAGGTCATCCGGGCGGTGCTGCCGGTGCCCGCGTGGCTTGAAGGGCGGGGCGGCCGACCGGAGAGCTATTGCCACCGTGTGATGCTGGATGCAGTCCGCTACGTGGTCGACACGGCGTCAAGTGGGTCAATCTGCCTGCGGATTTCCCGCCGTACCGGCGTGTGCACGCTTTCGCCCGCCGCTGGCAGGTGAGGGGTTTGCTCGCCGAGCTCCACGACCGGCTGCGCGACCGCGTGCGGGACAAGGAGGGCCGCAAGGCGGACCCGACGGCCGCGATCGTGGACTCGCAGTCACTGCGGGCAGCGGCGAACATCCCGCGCTCCACGTCCGGCTGGGACGGCGGGAAGAAGGTGGGCGGCCGCAAGCGGCACCTGGTGGTGGACTGCCTCGGCCTGGTCCTGGCCGTTGCGGTGACCGCGACGAGCGTGCAGGACCGCGACGCCGCCGTCCCACTGCTCGAGCAACTGCGCAAGATGTACTTCTCCATCCGCCTGGTGTGGGCGGACGGCGGCTATGCCGGGCGGCTGGTCGACTGGGCGGCCGAGAACCTCCACCTCACCCTGGAGATCGTCAGACGCACCGACGACACCACGGGCTTCGTGGTGCTGCCGCGCAGGTGGGTGGTGGAAAGAACGCTCAGCTGGCTGATGCGCTCGCGCCGCCTGGTGCGCGACTACGAAACCCTGCCCGCCATGCACGAAGCGATGGTGCTGTGGTCGATGACCATGCTCATGAGCGGCCGCCTCGCCGGACGCCGCCCCGGTGCCTTCAGCCGGCCGGCACCACGAGCGCGGTGAACACCCCCGGCCGCACCTGCCGAGCCCACCCCCGCTCCACCAGGCGTTTCGCCTTCGACCGCACCCCCTCGACCTTCGCCGGGACCACCTGAAGCCCCAGAGCCCTGGCCAACTGCTGGCAGCGCATGCCCTCCCGGCCCGCTTCCGACTCCAGCACCGACACGATCCGCTGATAGTCCGACGCCAGGACCGACGCCGTCATGCTGTCGGCCCGGTGCGGCACCACCGAGCCGACCACCGAGCCCCGCTGCGGCTCCGCGACCGCGGAAGGCGGCTCGGCCAGCACCTCGGCCACCGTTGCACGGGCATCCACCAGCCGCTGCAGCACGCGTTCCGCCTCGCCGAGTGCGGCCTGCACCCCGCTCCGCCTCCTCCCGCAACCGCGCGATCTCTTCCCGGACCCTCTTCTCCCGAGCCTCCAGCAAACCGAGCACCGACGCCACCAGCCACCTCCACGAGCCAGACGAACGGACCAACCACGCCCATCTCTCCCGCTGCCGACCGGAGTTCATACCCACCCACCCGAACTAAACGATCACGTTCGGAAAGCGGATGGCGTCTCAGAGGCCAGGTCCTCGTACTCCCTCATTGCCTGGTCCTCTTCCGCGGACCGGTACGCCTCCCATGGAAGGGCTTCGGAGTGTTCGTCACGCCAGTCCCTCAGGAGGTCGATTGCTTTCGCTGACGAGTGCCAGCACGCGCAGCGCACCTGCAGCACCAGCTCGGCGGGCAGCCGCACCGTGATCTGTTCCGGGCAGTCGACGTCCCGTGAGCCGGGCCAACGCCCGCCAATCAGGGCCTGCTGCGGCAGGGGCGGCCATTCCCGGTTCCATCCCCGCCTCTTCAACTCCTGCCGTACCCCGTACGTGACCAGCACATCGCGAGTGTCGACCAGTTTCCCGCGTTCCTGCACGCTCGCCTTGTACATCTGCCACTGCGCCCGCCGTACGGCGGCCTCACGGCTCGGGAGGCCATCAGCGCTCCACCGGGGTGTGCTCCTCAGCGACTTGGCCCGCCTCCGCTCAGCTGTGAACAGCGGCCTCAATGCCTTGAGCTTGTCCTTCGTACCGGCAGGCAGGGAGGGGGTGACGGGTGTGGTGCTGACGGTCATACGGCACATCATGCCGGGATCTTCCACACCGCCTCACCCCTCGCTCCGCAATCGCGTGATAGCCGAACCGCGCCATCTCCCAGCAGCGGCCAGCCTCTTGCTCACGAGCAGTTCAGATCGCGAAGTGTCTTGGGCATTTCCTACCGACGACCACGGAAGGGAACATATCGGCGTTGAGGCGTCTGTTCCCGGCGAGCACTGATGCGAGCTCGCCGGGGACGGACATGATCAGATGACGCGATTCAGCCTAGGATCCCAGCAGCGTCTCGGGCTGACGACCACGGATTTCATGGCAAGATTTATGGCGCGTTCGAGCCAGCCGGGCCGGGGTCTGCTGGCCGCGCACCGCCTTCCATCGCATCCCGCAGGTCTCCCAGCAGTTCCCCGGCGTCTGCTTCCCCGTCCGTGGCATCCCGCAGGTCCCCCAGCAGGTCCCGGGCGTCCGGTGTCGGCGGAGTGTAGGTGTACCTGGGCTCCACGCGCTCTGTCCAACGCCACGGGACCTCTGTCGGCGCAAGCAGCGGGCCATTCACCGTGTAGTCACGACGGTCGTCTATGCGCGGTGACGGCGGCGGGGAGTCGTAGGCAGGAGGCAGAGGGACCACGAGTGGGGGCCGGCCATTCCAATCCCGCAACATGGGGTCAATCCGAGACGGCGGATGGCGCGGCAGGCGTTACGGCACAGAGTCTATGTAGGGAGCCACGCGCGGGTCGGCTGCATCAGGAGCCCGGCCCGGGGAGGAGACCCCACCACCTGGAACATCCGCATCCGAATCCCCCTCACCGTCCGACGGAACAACCTCAGCACCTGGGCTGTCCTGATCGTCAGCAGACTGGTCCTGGTCCTGGTCCTGGTCCTGGTCCTGGTCCTGGTCCTGCTCCTGCTCCTGCTCCTGCTCCTGCTCCTGGTCAGAGTTCGCGGGTTCCTCCGCGGCAGGATCCCCAACTTCGCCGCCGGGACCAAGATCCCCCGTACCACGGCCCACCGGCGCAGGTACCACCGGAACCGGAGGCTGCATGCCAGGCGCACCCGGCCCGTCCTTCCCCGAATCCTCGGTCTCGGGAACCTCGGATTCATACCCCGAGTCGTAACCCGAGTCTTCGGTGTCCGAACCGGAATCCGCGTCCTGACCGTCAGCAGCCTCGTCCTGGTCCTCGTCGGAGTTCGCGGGTTCCTCCGCGGCAGGATCCCCAACCTCGCCGCCGGGACCAAGATCCCCCGTACCAGGGCCCACCGGCGCAGGTACCACCGGAACCGGAGGCTGCATGCCAGGCGGACCAGGCGCACCCGGGTCCTGGACTACCGGGCTGGACGGCAAGGGTATGGGGTGATCGCCGTGGGATTCCTCTTGTTGGCCGGGATCCAGGGGGTCCGTCTCACGTGTCGTGGAGTCCGGCTGGGTTTGGTGCTCGTCGGCGTCATCTCCGGCCGGGGTGGTGTCGCCGGTGGTGTGTTCGCGGTCGGTGGTTTCTTCGGGCTTTGTGTTTTTGTTCTGGCTGTGCTCGTCGTGCCCGGTGTCCTTCGGCAGTTGTTCACTGTCGTGGTCGTGGCCGTCGTTGGTGTTGGGCGACGCTTGCTGGGGAGCGTCCTGGTCGAGGCTCGGTGTTTCCGCGGTGTCGGGTTGCCGGTCGCTGGTGTCCTGCTGGTTGTCTCGGCCCTGGGTGCCCGGATCGTGGTCGTCCGGGGCGCCGGTGCGCTCCTTGGGGTGCCCGCCTCTTCGTCGGCCGGGAGGTCTCTCGCTGTCGTGTCGGAGTCGTCGACCGCGGGTTCGTCCGCGTTGTCGGTGTCTGGAAAGTGGTAGGGCGGGTCGGCTTCTTCGGGGCCGGAAGCGTTCAGATCGGATTGTGTACGGTCGGCCGTGGACTGAGTCGCGGGGTCGGGACTGTCCGCCGCGTACGCGGCGGACGCCGATATTCCCAGGGCGGCGAGGCCTAAGAGCGGGAGTGCGGCGAGTGTAGCCGGATTGACTCGCGTCCGAAGTCGCTGCGCGTGCCGGCCGTGTGATTTGAAGCCTGCCAAAGCTGCATTCCTTGTCTTGAGGGGTACGTGCTGCATCGGGGGCCAAACACATGAACCTGGTGGCTCCGGCGCCGGACTCCACCGGCCGCCATCTCCCCAGCGCCCTGTGCCGCCAGAGGGCCCGGCCAGAGTCAGCCACCCAGGCGTGAGTCATGCCAGGCCCCGTAGTTGGGGCCCGTCGGCCAGGAGGGTGGTCGCTCGATGTCGAATGTACGGATCACCATGCCGCCCACCCCAGCGGCAGATGCGACGCGTTCCATGCCGTTCCCGCCACAGGGATGCAGGCGCATTTCCGGGCCCGACCAGGCGCCCTGCCCCAGGTGTAGGCCCGCGACATCTCCTTCGTCCGCGCTCAGGTGGACCTTGGTGGTGAACCCTCCACGTGAACGGCCCAGGCCCTCACCTGTGCACCGCCTCCACCAGTCGGCCCACCAGGCTCTGCCACGGCGTTTCGAACGCCGCGCCGTCGTGCTCACCCTGCGGCGTCCGGCCCCCTCCTGCCCAGCCGATAGGGTCCAGACGACGTACGGCGCTGAAGGAGCAACAGGATGAAGACTGCGGTGCTGTCAGCCGGGTCATGGGGCACAGCGTTCGCAGCGGTCCTCGCCGACGCCGGCAGCGACGTCGTACTCCACGGCCGCCGCCCCGAGATCGTCGACGCGATCAACACCGGCCACGAAAACCCCGTCTATCTGCCGGGCATCATCCTGCCGACGTCGCTGAAGGCCACAACAGACGTGGCGCGGGCCCTCGCCGGCGCGGACTTCCTGGTGGTCTCGATCCCAGCGCAGTCGCTGCGCGACAACCTCGCCCGCTGGGCGCCGCTGATCGAGCCGTCCACGGTCGTTGTCAGCCTGATGAAGGGCATCGAAACCCACACGGGACTGCGCATGAGCGAGGTCATTACCGAGGTGACCGGTGTGCCCGCGGAGCGCGTCGCTGTGCTCTCCGGGCCGAACCTTGCCCGAGAAATCTCCGCCCGCCAGCCCGCCGCATCGGTGATCGCCTGCCGCGACGAGACCGCGGCCAAGGCTCTCCAAGAAGCCTGCCTGACTCCGTACTTCCGCCCCTACACCAACCACGACGTGATCGGCTGCGAACTCGGGGGCGCCGTCAAGAACGTCATCGCACTCGCCGTCGGACTCGCAGCAGGGATGGGGCTGGGCGACAACGCTCGCGCCCTGCTGATCACACGAGGCCTGGCGGAGACCGCCCGGCTCGGTGCGAAGCTGGGAGCCGATCCCCTCACGTTCTCCGGACTGGCCGGAGTGGGCGACCTCATCGCCACCTGCACCTCACCGCTCTCCCGCAACCGCACCTTCGGCGAACACCTCGGCCAGGGTATGACCGTGGCCGAAGCAACCGCCGCGACCAGCCAGACAGCAGAAGGCGTCAAGTCGTCCCAGTCGATCCTGGAACTCGCCCGACGGCACGGGGTGGAGATGCCCATCACCGAAGTCGTCGTCGCCGTTATCCAGGGAACGGTCACTGTCGCCGAGGCCGCCGCCATGCTGATGGCACGGTCCCCCAAGCCCGAGCAATACGGCACCTGATCATCCCGCGCCGCTAGGAGGTCATTCCCTCAGCGGCTTTGGCTGTGATGGAGCGAGTGGAAAGCCGAGGCGGCCGCCCGATCATCAACCGGTGATCGAGGACGAGATCGTGGTCGGATCCGGGCATACGCGCAGGCGCACCATCTACTGCCACCCGCGCAGGCAGCTGCCGAGGGTGAATCAGAGCCTGATGGCTGCCGGGCAGGTGACATCCGTGACGGGAATGCGGGGAGGCAATGGGGAAGATGCTTGACCGCAGGCGTGGGACCCTGCACGTTGCGCTTCGCCATCGGCAATCAGCCGTCTGAGTCGTGACGCGGCGGCTCGTCTGTCAGGCGCCGGATGAGGTCCATAAGGCGTTGTTCGGCTTCCGGACTCAGTGGGCCAGGTGGCTGCGGGACTTGGTCGCGCAGTTCGGCGGCAGTTGGGTCCTGGGCGGCCAGGCCCTCGGCGATGGCGGCTCCGAAGCGCCGGATGACTTCCTGAAGCCGGGCTCGCTGTTCGGGGGGAGCGTTGGTGAGCTGGGTGCGGAGGGTGTCGCGGATCTCCTGGAGGCGATCCACGTCCGCGATGTTCCCGGGGATCTCCTGAGTCATCAGCACCCGGATACTTGTGCTTGTCTCGTCCGCGGTAGGGCGGGCAGGTTCACTGTGCTCGTCGTCCGGCTCGTGGGCGATCCAGCTCCAGCCGTGCTCGGCCATGCCTTCCCTGGTCCACTCCATCAGCAGGTCCGCGCCCTCGTGGACGCGTGACATGTCGTGACCGCCGCCGGTGGCGAACCAGCGCAGCAGTGCGCCGGCTGCCGGTTTCTCGGTGTCGCAGGAGGAACACAGTTCCAGGTGGATCGGAATGCCGTTCGCGTCTTCCTGCGGCATGACGGCGCTGGAGATCAGCGGTCCTCCGCAGCGTGAGCACGACGGCAACTTCTCTGCGAGTTCCACCCGGGCCACGCCAGCCTCCTTGCTCTCACCTGCGCCCACCAAAGCCCGCATGAACTGCAGCGTCAACCTTCCCGACGATTTCCGACCCCAGGAGGTACTCCCCACCGAGTTCTGTCGCGATGAGGGGTCGGCTCACCAGAGTCCCGGCGCGCCCACGTCAGTCGGGGAAGCCCGATGCGCGTGCAGGGCTGCTCAATCCCTCCAGGGGCTAGCCAAGACCCCGGCCGGCCCGGCCTCAGGAAGCCAGCCGCTGGCTTCGTCGCCGGGCTTCCGTCGGGTCAGCCGACGCCGCAGAGGCCACCACTGGACGCGTCCATGCAAGCCACTGTGGCAGCCAGGACTGACAGGGGGAGCTGCTACGACGGTTCGTGTTGGGCCGTAGGGCAGCGGGTCGCCAGTCCTCGAGCGGGTCGAAGCCCAGCAGCTCAACCTTCCGGCGCCGGGTCGCCTCCTTCGGATTCCACTCCAGGTACGGCGGATACCGGAGCTCGCTCCCGCGAAGCGGCACCGGGGAAGCATGCCTGAGGGCAACCACGTGTTCTGGGGCAACTCCGTGTCCTGAAAGGGCTTCGCGGGTCATGATGTGGGGCACGGATTCCAGTCGGGGGGACATGTCTGTTGAGAAGCCGTGCGTCCGCGTGGGTCGTCGTCGTGGCCATGGTGGCCGCGTTGGGTGTTCTGGTCACTCCAGTCGGCTCGTGGGCGGCGAAGCCGTCGCCTGACGACCTATGTGAGAGCGCCGGGCTCGCCGGGGCACACCTGCGTACGCAGCGGCGCCCCGTCCCCCTGAGTCCGCGGCCGGTCAGCCCGCGCCCCCTGGAGTGACCAAACCCGTCTCGTACGCCACCACCACGGCCTGCGCCCTGCTGCCCAGGTCCAGTTTGGTCATCGTGCGATTGAGGTGCGTCTTGACAGTCGCCTCGCTGATGAACAGCTCGCCGGCGATCTCCAGGTTGGACAGACCTCTGGCGGTCAGCCTCAGCACCTCCACCTCGCGCGCGGTCAACGCCCCCAGATCGGGCGGCGGTTCGTCCGTTCTCCCGGTGTTTCCGGCCCGTTGGGCGAACGCCTCGACCAGGCGGCGCGTGACGCTGGGCGCGAAGAGCGCGTCTCCCCCGCCGACCGCCGCCACCGCGGCGAGCAGCCGCTCGGGCCCCGAGTCCTTGAGCAGAAAGCCGCAGGCACCGGCACGCAAGGCGCCGTAGACATACTCGTCCAGGTCGAAGGTGGTCAGGACGAGGACCCGGGGCAGCGGGTCCGGCGCGTCGGCGAGGATCCTCTCGGTGGCCGCGACGCCGCTCATGCCGGGCATCCGGATGTCCATCAGGATCACGTCGGGACGGGTCAGTGCGGCCAGGGCGACGGCCTCCTCGCCGTTGCCCGCCTCGCCGACCACCTCGATGCCGGGTGCCGCGCACAGCAGCCCCACCAGCCCGGCGCGGATCAGGAACTGGTCGTCGACGACGAGCACCCTGGTCATCCCGACGTGTCTTCTCCCTCGCGTACGGCCTGCGTGGAGGTGGGCAGGGTCAGACGCACCTCGAAACCCCCCTCGCTCCGCGGGCCGATGTCGACCCGCCCGCCGTAGAGCTTGGCCCGCTCACGCATGCCGATCAACCCATTCCCGCTGCCCGGCCGAACCTTGTCCGGAATCACCCCCTGTCCGTCGTCCGCGACGGTCACCTCCAACTGGCTTGGCTCGTAGCGCAGTTCCACGCTCACGCTGGCTCCGGGCGCATGCTTCAGTACGTTGGTCAGCGCCTCCTGCACGACGCGGTACGCGCACAGGTCGACGCCGGGCGCGAGCGGGCGGGCCATGCCCTCCATCCGCAGGTCGACCCACACGCCACCGGACCGTACGCGCTCGACCATCTCCCCCAGACGCGCGAGGCCCGGCATGGGCGTGGCCGGAACGCCGTCCTCATCCGAGGCCCGCAACACCCATAGCATGCGGCGGAGTTCATCGAGGGCCTCCGCGCTGGTGCCGGAGATCGTGGAGAGCGCGGTACGCGCCGTGTCGCGGTCCGAGTCGAAGACGAATCCGGCCAGACCCGCCTGCACCGATATAACCGACATGTGGTGAGCCACCACATCGTGCAGCTCGCGCGCGATCCTGCCGCGCTCCTCGGCCACTTCTCGGCGGGCCCGTTCGGCCTGCTCCTCGCGGAGCCTGCGGGCAAGTTCGGCGGCACGGCGGGCGGTGACGCCGAAGCGCCACAGCACGGCGGGGAAGACGAGGGCCTGGCCGACGACGGACGGCATGGAGTCGCTGTGGCTGACCACTCCCGCGTAGATCCAGATCCCGGCCATCGCGGCGGCGCAGGTGACGGATGTGCGTACGGGACGCAGCGACGCCACCGTATAGACGGCGAGCATCGGCCCGAAGGTGTTCACGACCGGCCAGTAGCCGGCGGTGACGTAGCAGAACCACACGAGGTGGACGAAGGCGCAGACGGCGACCGGCGCCCTGCTGCGCAGCGCGAGCGGCAGATTGACCAGCCCGACGAGCGCGTACGCGGGCGCGTCGAGCGCGGACCATCCCTGGATCGCGGCCTCCTGCCCGAGGAGCACGGCCACGCTGGTGAGCGCCACGGCAATCAGCGCGTCGGCTGCCAGGCCAACACGGCCTGGGGGACGGATCCGCATCGCCGCAGCGTAGCCGTGGGGCGGGCGGCGGGACGTCAAACTGCCGCGGTACCGCGAAAGGTGCAGGAACCGTGTGCCTACTGCCGCGGGTCTGCCGGGAGTTCAACCCGTCGCCGGACGCGGCCCGGTACGGGCCGCCCGTAGCTTCTTGGACCAGCACGACGGCGCCGCGGCCGACCTCCGGGCGCCACGCGGACACGGTCGACACGGGGTGCCCAACGGGGGAACCCGGCCGGTGGTCCAAGAAAGGATTCGACACGATGACGGCACGAAAGAGCCTCGCCCTGGCGACGGCCACGGTGGCGCTGGGCACCGGGCTCGCGATAGCCGCTCCGGCCGCCCAGGCAGCGCCGGCGGCGCACAGCGCACCGGCCACCGCCGCTTCGCGGACCGAAGCTTCCGCCGCGAAGGCGGGCTGGCACCTGATCTGGGGCCCGAAGAGCCACAAGCCCACCAAGTACTGGGCCACGCCCGACTTCGTCCCGCGCAGCGGCACGCTCGGCGTCAACGCACGCTGCTGGAACGGCGGTGACGGCACCAAGTACAAGATCGACGTGGTGCGGACCCGCGACAAGAAGGTCGTCAAGAAGGGCGGCTGGGGCCACTGCAACGGCGGCTGGATGACGGTGAAGGCGAACGCGTCGTCCGGCACGTCGTACTACATGCGCATCTACCTGAAGGGCAAAGCGCACACGATCGAGGCGAAGGCCTACTACTACCGCTGAGACGGGGGACCGTCGTCGCCGACGAACCGCGTGGCGCGACCGAAGTGCGGCCCGGTCCTCCCTTAGCGGGAGGGCCGGGCGGGAGTGTCGTCATAGTCCCGCCCGGCCCCCGCCCTTCGGACAGACGGCGGGGCGTGACGACAGAACCCAGGTCCCTTTGTCCGCACCGGACCCGCCGGACCAGACCGGACGGGCCCTCCGACGCTCAGGGGGCCCGAGTACATCCGGTGCGGTCAGAGCGCGGGCGGTATCGGCAAAGTACGACTCCGGGGCCGCTTCGGCCAGGCTGAGGGTGACTCCCTGGCTGAGGCCGACAAGGAGTGCTCTGAGCGCGGTGGCCAGACGTTGCGCCTGACGTGGCGTCACGGGGACCCCCTGGTGCGATCTGCCGACGAACAGCGCAGTCAGGCGTTCCTCGTGCGCCCGGACGGACGCGGCGAGCCTGGTCTGCAGATCCGGGTCACTGAGGGCCATGTCCTGCAGGCTGATCTCGAACGACAGGTGCCGCAACGCGTCGGGGTCGTCGCAGACGCGCCGGTAGTAGCGGGCGACGGCGCCGGCCGCCTCCACCAGGTCGAGTTCGGCGGGAGCGGCCTGCTCCATGCCTTCGTAGTGCGGGCCGAGGTAATCCGTGACCAGGGCGGCCATCAGGCCGTTCTTGCTGCCGAACAGCGAGTAGACGGCACCCGTGGTCACGTCGGCCTGTTCGGCGATCTCGTCGAGCCGGGCACGGCTGCCGTCCCTGGCGACGACCTGGCGCGCGGCGTCGAGCAGGGCGCGGCGGTTGCGTTCCTTGGCCTCCCCTCTTGGTATTCTCATGCCGCGCGCCGGGTGCTCAGTCGATCCGCACACAGATAGCCACCGGCAGTCTCGGCGACCAAGTCCTGGTGCTGTAGTCGTACGCCTGGGCGTAGCCGTTGTTCCCGGGGGCACAGGGGGCGGCGATGTTCGTCTCCAGATAGACGGCCCCGCCGGGAACGCCGGAATTCGTCTTCGCGATCACGTTCCCGTGGTACTTGACCTGCCCCGAGTTGAACTTGACGGCCACGTAGACCTTGCCGCCGAGGGTGAAGTTGCCGCCGCTGCTACCAGCTCGATGAACGATGGGCGATTGGCGACCTTACGATGAGGTGATTTCCCGATCCTTCGAGCGAGCTTGCAATAGCACCGGAGTCGAGTTCCGGCCGAGCGATCCCGCCAAGATTTTCGCGGCGATCCCAGAATGGGGGCCCCACCCCGATGTCCCAGAGCCTCGCGCGTGTCCGCCCCTCAGACCGTAAAGGGCGACTGCTTAACGAACCGGTTGTTGGTGCGGCCGGTGATGAACAGGTTCGGGCTCTGGGTGGCTGGCATCCTCTTGAGGATCTCGCGGTGGAATGCCTTGTACCCGCCCGTGAACCCACCGCCGTTCCAGACGTCGAGCAGGGTCGCGGTAAACAGGCCGTTGCGCAGACCGTCTGCTGCCAGTTGGTTGTCCTGGCATGCAGAGATCAGCAGTGCGGTTGCGCCAAGGTCGCGGTTGTCCTTGGCGTTGAGCTTGCGCTGGATGTCGTCGAAGAACTGCTGGTCCCGTCGGTACACCTCATCCTGCTTGTCCAGGGGCATGAGCCTGGACGTGACCTCGACCTGGTCGGGGTCGGCGGTCTGGAACTGCTCTTGCATGGCTTCAGGAGTGAGGATGTCCCGCACCCTGATGCCGCTGCCGCTGTGGCAGCAGTCGAGGAGACAGAAGATCCGAACACCCTCGGCGAAGCCCTCGAACTCCCTGTACAGCTCGTCGTCGATGTACTCCCGATCGAAGAAGCACATGGTTTCGTCGAGCCGGTCCGACTCATCCTCGGGCCCGTTGAGGTCGGGTACCTGGCCTCCGTGCCCCGAGTAGGTGAAGAGAAGGAAGTCACCGGGTGTGAGGACGCTCGCCGCCTTGCGCAACTCGGCGGTGATGTTGTCGACCGTTGCCTTGGCGGTGAGGAGAGTGACGCGATCTTCGATTCCTGCGTTCTTGGCAAGCTGGTCCATGTCCTGCGCGTCGTCCTCACAGGCGATGAGCTTGCCGTCCCAACCGCTGTACTTGGTGGGATCGACCTTGTTGAGACCGATGTGAATGGACATTCCCTGAGCCATGGGGAAGCTCCCTTCTGCGTGGAGCGGGTGTGCCGAGGTGTACGAGGGAAAGCGCATCGACTGGTCAAAGCCAGTCGATGGGATGCACCTGATTCCCGATCTTGATCGTAACCACCCGATTGGCGCATAGCTCGCTAATTCGACCATTTGGGTGATGCCGCTGCGCATGCTGGTAGGGACTCGGTGGCGCGGTACCTAGTAGTGCTTCGTGAGGTCTGCCGATCTTGGCTGGTCGGGGGCATGGTGAAGGTATGAGGCTTGGGGAGGTGGAACGGCTCCGGGGTGAGTT